>JALFUW010000026.1 GCA_022786995.1 Clostridiales bacterium | reverse complement strand
GTGATGATGGACTTCACATAATGGGTGGAGGATAGAGCTTCCATTTTGGTATCGTCGTCCACCATCACCAGCACATGCTGCAAATCCGCTCGGGCGAAGGCGCTGGTTTCCACCTTGTCGATGCTGCCGTTCTTGACATTGGCGCCGAACAGAGTGTGCATCACCACGCCGATCCGGGACTTCCCCTCGCCACCGTTGCCCTTGATGAGCAGCATCACCTGCCCCCGGGTGCAGGGAATCAGGCAGTAGCCCATGAATTCCTGCAACGTCAGAATGTCCTCCGGCTCCAGAAGCTCCGACAAAAACCGCAGCCAGACCTCCGGCCGGGGCGCGTTGGGATTGTAGCAAATGGGCAGGCGATTCAGGCAGAAGCCCTTTTCCTCCACGAACCTTCCATCCAGAAACAGGGTGCCGTTGGCGAGGAAGATACGATCCTGATACTTTTCCAACTCGCCCCGGTCGTAGCATTCCATACGGATTGCTTCCAGCAGGTTTTTAGCTTTTGTCACCAGCCCGCTGGTAAGGTGTTCCTTGATATCATCGAACACATCCCGCAGGAGCCGGTCCTTATCGGTGACGATGCCCTCGGTGGTGAAGAAGTCCTCTCCCTTGCTGAGCAGAGGGTGCTGTTCCAGAAAGCACTGGCAGTATTTGTGCTCGATGATCTTCCCCTTGTCATCCAGCCACTCCGGCGTACCGCTCATGCGCATTCTCTCTCTTTCTCACACAGTGTCCCGAGATATTCGGACAGCCGCCGGATATGCCCCTTTTTGCAGAGCATTTCCGCAGTCTGTTTCGCCAGAAGCAAATCATTTCCCAGCAGGCAGTCCAGAAGATGATTGACTGTGGGCAGTGCTTTCATCGCTTCGGCAAAACGGGGATGGATGGGGTCACCCGGCTTCTCAGGACGATACCGCAGCTGCCAGATACGAAGGTGCCGGAGATATTCCTGCAAAACGCAAACACAGAGCCGCTCCCTGTCCCGGGTTGGCTCTGCATGGCAGTTGGGAATCTCCGATTGTTCTGGCGGTCTGGGATTGATGCTAAAATCAGCGGCGAGTTTTTCTGCGGCATCCTTAAGGCTGATGCCGAACAGCCTCGCGGTGAAGTCGATGACATCTCCGCTGGCCCCGCAGCCGAAGCAATAGAAGAAATCCTCATTCAGCTTCAAACTGGGGTGCCTGTCCTCGTGGAATGGGCAGTAGGTCATGCCGTTTGGCAGAACCCGTAGCCCATAGTGTTCGGCAGCCTGCCTTAATGTGACAGCTGCCTTGATGGTTTCAAATACGCGCATTATCTTGCCTCCATAAAAATATTGGGGAGGAAAATACCCGCCGGCTCAACAGGCATTTTACCTCCTCACTATGGTTATGGGGAAATTTTCAAAAAACAGGCTAATCGCAGGACAAGCCCATTTCAAAAAACAGGACAAACCCTCTTCCAATTATAGAACATTTGTGCTATAATAAGCGAGAACAATTTTGGAGGGTTGTGTAATGATGAATACGAACGATGCGGTATCTCTGGACTTCTGGAATGGATTGGCTTTCTACTCCGGGAAAAGCTTCCCCTGCGGAACCATTGGCTGTGACGCTCTGAATATTCCAGCCGAAGCGATCGAGAAACTGAAAGAACTATGTACGGTGCAGTATGCGCTGATAAACGCTCTTACTTCCGGCCCCGGGAATCCTGCACTGCTCCCGGCGGCACGGGAAAGCGCCCAGCAGATTGCGAAGCTCCTGAAAAATGTGAAGCCCTTTTCCTATATGGATGTGCCCGATGTGGAAGATCGGATTGAGCGGATTTTCTCGGAAGCATACCTGAACAACGCCATCGAATACAGCACGGTCTTTGGCGGCAGCACTCTGGACATTCTGTCGGACCCGAAATACGAACAGGGAAAAACACTGCTTCGGACGCTGCCGGTGCTGGCGCAGTTGGGATACTCTTTGGAGCAATATCAGCAAACCATGCTTGCCTTTGCGGAGAAGCTGAATGATCCCGGATTCAAGCGAACGCCCCAGAACATTGCCACTCTCTTTGGGGAGTGCTTCCCGAAGATTGAAAAATTCGAGAACAATGCCACTTGGATGGCAATGACCAACGCCACCACCCAGTACACGACGCTGCTGCGGCCTGACAGCAAGACGCCGGTAATCGCAAAACACATGATCTACGTTTCCTTCGTGGGTATGTTCCGCTCCGATCTGTATGAAGGACTGTGTGTAGGACACGCTCCCAAAAAGTGCCGAACCTGCGGACGCTGGTTTTTGACCATCAATGCCAGACCAACAAAATACTGCGGCGGTTATGCTCCCGGAGATAAGCGGCACAGAAGTTGCAGACAGGTTGGGAATCTGAAAGGCAGAAAGGAACGGGAACTGGCAGAAGACAATCCCAATGTGGAGCTATATAAGAAGCGGTTGGATTCCATCAACCACCGCTTGAGAAGAAAGAATGCAGATAAACCGCTGGGAAAGATGATGAAGAAGCTGGCAAAAGATAAAATGCAGCGATCAAAAAACAGCGTCGATTATGCCAACGGAAACTATATTCAGGAGATGGAGCTGGATGCCTTGGAAGCGGAAGCCAGGTCGCTTTTGTAATATTGAAACAGAGGAAGGAGGTGCCCCATGCCTAAGTTAGCGGAAAGGTACACCACCAAATATGGTTTCCAGTGTCTGGAAAAGAACGTGACCCGGTTTGAGGCGGAACACGCCCTTCAGATATCGCCGGAGCCGCTGGTTGTGGAGAATATCAATCAATACATCGTCATGGCAAACCGGGAACACAATCTTCTGTATGTCTGCTTTTATCTCCATCACATTGAAAAAATCCTGAACGGACGGATTTACCGCTTCTTCCACCGGGAGGGGCTTTACGCTTATGACCCGGTTCGTCTGCTGGATTACAAACTGAACTGCGTGTCCGCGATTGTGGATTGCTGTCCGGGGTATGATCCCGACAAGGGTGCAGACTTTCTGACCTATGCCTACTACGATATTGGCAACGCCATCCTCAACTGCCGCCGCTATGAGGAATCCGGCTCCTTCAAAAATCTGGACGAGTACAAAACCGTCCGGGGCATTGCGTGGCTTTACAACAAGGCAAGGGACTCCCGGAAGAAAACCATAGCGGCATTCATGGAGAAAACCGGCTGCACCAAAAAGACAGCGGAAGATTATCTCACCGCAGCCCGCAAAAATCGGGGCATCGTTTCTATCTATGATACCATTCTCCGTGAGCGTGACAAGGAATTCAGCGAGGATTTCGATACGGATATCAACGAGGACGCTGGCGAGGATTTAAGCCGGGATGCCGGTGGCGTGTACAGTGCAATGCTCTGGGACAACTCCTGGGGTGGTGCTGTCCGGCGTGCACACAGCAAATTGGATTACCGTTCTCAGATTCTGATAGAGCGGCACATGGCAGCCTGCATGGACTGCCGCTGTGTGCTGCCCCTGGGCCGCCGTCCCACATGGGAGGATCTGGCGGCGATGTTTGAAGGCTCCACAGCCAGCGGCGCGGAGCGGGCTTACAAGAAAGCGGTACACAAGCTGACGCAGCTGCTGATTGAGGATGGCCTCTTTCACACCATCGTTTTGAAGCACAAGCGTCAGAAAAAGCGAAAAGAAAAAATCACCGCCGCAACCTACCTGTATCAGGCAGACAGCGACGGCGAGTGGGGCGAGATTCAGTTCGACTTTGAGAAAAAGACAGCGCAGATTATCCGGCTTGCTGATTGGGATAAAATGATTTCTCAGCCTTTTGCAAAATACGCAATCTCCTATCTTTTGAATTGTCAGAATGAGAAGCTGCCGAAAGAAACGGTGATTTCATTTGAGGAGTAGCGTGAGAGAGTAGCGTCGCTACGGCGGGCTTGATATACCTCTGGCTCCCCCGGTGATGCCGCTCCATTTCGAGACTCAGCTGAGCTTCTCCTCTCCATTCCACAGCACCACCTACACCCGAACAGGCGGATTCTGCTATCGCAAACTCCTGGGCTTCTCGTCCGGGAGGACACAAAATCCGCCTGTTCTGTGGGTGACGGAAAGTGCTTGTTCCCGCCCCGAATAACCCCTTTCCGTCACCCACGGTCGCCAAAGGTATAACACACTAGACTTTGTGCGCAAAGTCGTGTGCCACGAAACCGCCGGTTTCATTGGATTCTTCCTGCCACGGAGGGCCCTACCCTCCATTGGATGCCTCCTGCCAAGGGTACTCTGTCCCCTTTGGATTCCCCAGCCAACAGGGCGCTCTCGCCCCTATTGGAAACCCAGAGCCAAAGGAATTTGCCATCCCTTTGGAATCCCATATGCGTTTTGGAATGCGTACCCACAAAGAAAAAAGAATTGTGGGCATTCATTCCAAAACGCACCCCTGGGTCGATCATCTGCTATGGTGATCTCCAGAGGGTTTGCCGCAATCAGATGACAGATATATTGAGGCGGCGGAAGGATATCCTTCCGCCGCCTTGTTATGTTTTGATACGGTTCTTACTTCAGAAGTGCCAGACGGCCGGGGTCGTTGGCAAAGACTTCCTTAGCATTGTCCTTGGTGACCACGACGGGGGGCAGCTCGTAGACGAGAACATCGATCTTACCATTGTTCACCTGAACATCGGTAGCGGGCATGCCGTTGCCTGCCTGCAGGGACTTGATGATCTCGATAGTCTGAGCAACCAGAGCATCGGTGGGCTTTGCAATGGTGGAGTACTGACGACCGGACCAGACCCACTCAACGGACTCGTTCTCAGCGTCCAGACCGGAGATAGCGGGAATCTCCTGACCTGCCTGCTCGCAGGAGGTGATGATCGCACGGGCGATGCCGTCGTTGGGAGACAGGACACCGTGAATTTCCTTGTCAGAGTAGAAGCCGGACAGCAGGGAGTCCATTCTTGCCTGTGCCTTGGAGTTGTCCCAGTCCATGGTAGCGCACTGGGTGAAGTCAGTCTGGCCGGAAACAACGGTCAGCGTGCCGTCGTCGATCAGGGGCTGCAGAACGCTCATTGCGCCCTTGAAGAAGTTGGGGGCATTGGGGTCAGCGGGGCCGCCGCCGAACAGCTCGATGTTCCAGGGGCCTTCGCCCTTCATTTCCTTCAGACCATCCAGCAGAGCCTGGGCCTGCAGCTCACCGGTCTTGACGCTGCCGAACTGAACAACACCGTCAACGCCGGTGGTATTCTCCAGGAGGCGGTCATAACCAATGACATAAACGCCGGCAGCCTTGGCCTCTTCCAGGACAGCGCCCAGCTGGGTGCCATCGATGGGGCCAACAACGATCACCTTGGCGCCGTTCTGAATCATGGATTCGATCTGCTGCTGCTGCGTGGGAACCTTATTGTCAGCAGCCTGGATGATGGGCTTGAAGCCGGCAGCTTCCAGCTCAGTCTTGAACATCTCTTCTGCTTCCTTCCAGTTCTGTGTGCCCAGCCAGGGCAGGGAGACGCCGATGGTGGCACCGGCCTCAAAGCCGCCGGCTGCAGCGGGCGCAGCGGGAGCGGCAGCGTTGCCGGAATCAGCGGGGGCAGCGGGGGTGGTGGCTGCGGGAGCAGATTCGGTACGACCGCCGCCGCAGGCAGTCATGGACAGAACCATAACCAGCGCCAAGAGCAATGCGAACAGTTTTTTCATTGTTTTTTCCTCCTACTATTGTGTATTTGGTTTTTTATTAAGGCCCGGCTGCAAAAAAACCTCAGGATTTTTTGTCAGCAGGGGAACCTTCTTTGTTTTCGGCACTGCTCATGTTGAACAGGCGCTTCGTAATGGAGACGTGTCCGGGACGCTTATTGTACACGTCGAAGGCAACTGCTGCCATCAGAACCAAGCCCTTGATAACCTGGGTCTTGTCGGCACCCACACCCAGCAGCATCAGGCCAGAGTTCAGAACTGCCATCATCATACCGCCGACCATGGTAGCCATAATGGTACCCACACCGCCGGATACGGCTGCACCGCCAATGTAGACAGATGCAATGGCATCCATCTCCCAGCTGGTACCATCGGAGGGGCCTGCCGCAGTGGAGCGTCCCACGAACATGATGCCGGCCAGTGCAGCCAGGAAAGACATATTCAGCATGGTCAGGAAATAGGTCTTCTGCACGTTGACGCCGGACAGGGCCGCAGCGTTCTTATTACCGCCCACTGCGTAGATATGGCGCCCAAATCTGGTTTTCTGGGTGATGGTGTGATAGATCATCACCAGAACCACCAGAATCAGGCCGGGGATTGGGAAGGAGGTACCGGGACGTCCGGTGCCAAACAGCCAGGTCAGATAACCGATTACACCCGTACCCAGTACGATTCGGATTACAACAGGCCACAGGGGATCCTTATTTGTATGCAGTTCATTTACACGGGCGTGCTGACGAAGCTGTGCGTAGATGACAAATGCGATGGCGAAGATGCCCAGCAACAGCGTGGAGTTGTTCATTCCCGTAAAAGCAGGGCCCCACTCCGGCAGATGACCGGCACCAAACCATTTCAGTTCCGAAGGAGCGGGGACGGAGATAGAGTGGGAAATCCAGATGACCGCGCCGCGGAAAATCATCATGCTGCCTAGGGTGGTGATAAAACCGGGAATACCCATCTTTGCCACCCAGAAGCCGTTCCATGCGCCAACCAGCACACCGATTCCCATGCCCAGCAGCACCGCTGCCCACCAGGGGAAATTCCATTTCTGGAATGCGATGGCCATGACCATTCCGCAGAAACCGGCAACGGAACCAACAGATAAGTCGATCTGGCCGATGACGATGACCATCAGCATACCGATGGCCAGAATCAGCACATACGCATTACCAGACAAAAGATTCTGGAAATTGGAGGGGGTAATCATTTTTCCGCCCGAGGCAATATTGAAGAAAACGATCAGTGCAATCAACGCGATTACCATCGTGTATTTATGCAGGTCGTCTCCCAACACTTTTTTGATTTTGTTCATAAGACGATTCCATCCTTTCCTTCATTATGATTTTGTGTCAGATGTTGTTGTCATCAACCGCATCAACTTTTCCTGATCTGCGTCCTTGCTGTCTATCACACCCGTGATGCTTCCTTCACAGATGGTATAGATGCGATCCGACATGCCCAGCAGTTCCGGCAGCTCCGAAGAGACCAGGATCACGGCCTTGCCCTGATCCGCCATCTCATGGATCAGGCGGTAAATCTCGTACTTGGCACCGACATCGATGCCCCGGGTAGGTTCATCAAGAATCAGAACCTCCGGCTCCGTAAACATCCACTTACCCAGAACCACTTTCTGCTGGTTGCCGCCGGACAGAGTTGTCACACCGGCATCCACGGAGCTTGTTTTGACCCGGAGGGCTTTTCTGCTCTGCTCAGCTGCCTGCAGTTCCTTGTCAGAATCCAGAAGTCTGCCTCTTAAGATTGCCTTTAGGTTTGCTGATACAATCGTCATCCGGATGCTGTCCAGCAGATTGAGTCCCAAGTTCTTCCGGTCTTCGGGAACATAGGCAATGCCTGCTTCAATGGCAGCGGAAACGGAAGGGAGAGATAGCTCCTGACCTTTCATTTTCACGGTACCGCCGTGGAAAACGCCGTAATTGTGTCCGAAGATGGAGCGCATCAGTTCAGTCCGTCCTGCGCCCATCAGGCCGGCAAAACCCACGACCTCGCCGGCACGGACATGGAATTCGGAGTTTTTACAGACCATTCTGCCCGGGACATTGGGATCCTCCACGCACCAGTCGGATACCTCAAAGATAATCTCGCCGGGGTGGGACTCATGGGGCGGATAGCGGTTCTCGATAGCGCGGCCTACCATGGAACTGATGATCCGGTCCTCATCCACATGGCCTGCTTCCACCGGGTAGGTCTCCACGGTGCGTCCGTCTCGAATGACGGTAACGGCATCCGAGATCGCCGCGATTTCATTGAGCTTGTGGGAGATCATGATACAGGTGATGCCCTTACTCTTCAGGCCCCGCATCAGCTCCAGAAGATTGGCAGAATCAGCCTCATTCAGAGCAGAAGTGGGCTCATCCAGGATCAACAGCTTGACATTCTTGGACAATGCCTTCGCGATTTCCACCAGCTGCTGCTGGCCCACACCCAGATTTTTGATGAGGGTATTGGGGTTCAGATTCAGACCCACACGCTCCATCAACTCCATGGTCCGGTGACGGGCTTCCTCCCAGTCAATAAGGCCGTGCTTTACGATCTCATTGCCCATAAAGATGTTCTCGGTAATGGAAAGCTCGGGGATCATGGTCAGCTCCTGATGGATGATGACGATTCCGGCGTTTTCCGATTCCTTGATGTTTTTGAACTTGGCTTCTTCTCCCATGTAGAAAATCTGGCCCTCGTAAGAACCGTATGGGTAGACACCGGACAAGACTTTCATCAGGGTGGATTTTCCCGCGCCATTTTCGCCGCAGATAGAATGGATCTCACCCCGCCGTACTTCCAGCGTTACGCCGTCCAGTGCGCGAACGCCCGGAAACTCCTTGACGATTTCCCGCATTTGGAGAATGATAGAATCTTCCATATGCAACCTCCTTTAATTCCTCTAGTCCAGGGAGAAATGTGCTCATCGCGCTTTTGCTGACTTTCTGCCAGTGCCCGGGGCTTTCAGGCGCAGGCCATTCAGCGCGATGTAGACACCCTCCTCGTCATTGGAAGCCGTCACATAATCTGCCGCTTCCTTTACCTGTCTTGGGGCATTTCCCATAGCGATCCCCAGTCCGCAGTATTGGAGCATATCGATATCCACATCGTTGTCACCGAATGCCACTGCCTCCTCCGCACCCAAACCGTAGTGTGCCAGCAGCACCTGCACCGCGTTGTGCTTGGTGCTTTCCGGGGAGAGAATCTCCAGATAGGTGGCTTTCGAGCGCAGGGCCATCAGCTGGGGGAAATACCGTGGAATCTCATTCTGCAAAGCACGTATTTGTGTCGCGTCACCGATACACAGCAGCTTGTGGATGTGGGGCGCGGCAGCTGCGGCCTTCTCCAGAGAGCTTTTCAGCGGGGTACACTGGGAAATATCCGCCTCCTGCTGAATCAATGGGTGCTGGGGATCTTCTGCCAGCCAGACATCGTACAGATAGGCGCTTACCACCAACTCCGGAAACCGTTCTGAGACAAACCGCTGGAACTCCATCGCCAGTTGGGTGTTGATTCCCACATCCCGCAGTATGGCACTGTTTTCGTCGTAAACCAGTCCGCCGTTGTAGCAGGCCACCGGGCTGTGCAGGCCTACCTGTTTGGCTATCAGATTCACACCGCCGGGTGAGCGTGCCGAGCACAGGATGATGGGGACATTTCGCCTGTGCAGATATTGCAGACGATTGAGGGTGCAGGGCATAATCTGATGCCGGGAGTCCAGCAGGGTTCCATCAATGTCCAGGAAAACGATAGAATAGGTACGCATCCGATTGCACCGCCCCCCTTCTATTCGCTCTGTCGCTTAACAAATATCTGTCTATATGATACAAAAAATGCAGATTATATACAGTGCCGTTTGTCATAAGTTACAGATTACATTTGTCATGTTTTTTCCGATTTTCCAAATTGTCTATCGAATTTGGAAAAACCAACTCCTGTTTTTTATGCAAAACGCAGAGCAAGGGCCTGCCTGGATTTTTCAGGCAGGCCCTTGCTCTGCAAAAAACGCTATGATTTGTTCAGAAAAATGTTGATGTCACTCTGGGCAATGAGCATCCCACTCTGTCCAAGCTGATTGCTTTCTGCCTCCTGTATCGCGCTCTCCACCATAATCATCGCCTGGCTGTACGCATCGAATCTGGGTGCAACCACGGCGTTGCTCATAATACGGTGAATCATCTCAGGGGAGAAGCCACTGGCTTCTGGGATGTCATGGTGAATCTGGAGCAGCAGCTCGGGATCCTCCGCAACAGCGGGGAGTGGAGAAATGCCATGAGAATGGGTGTAAAGCTCCCGCTGCACATTCTCGTCTATGGACAATAGTTTACATAATTCCCAGGCAAGTTCCTCGTGGCGGGTGCGGGAACTGATGCCCAGC
>JALFUW010000083.1 GCA_022786995.1 Clostridiales bacterium | reverse complement strand
TGCCGCGGCGGTCATGGTACCCATAATCAGGGTCGCCGCCAGAAGAAACAGCAGCTTCTTTTTCCCGGAAAACCCAGTATGCTTCTTCTGAAATGTGCCAAATTCAGCTTCTTCGATCAAGTTTGCATCCAGATTCTGGATACCCTTAAGCATATCTTTTCCTGTCATACCCGAATACCCTCCTTTTTCAGGTAAGATGCCAGTTTGCTTCTTGTCCGGGACAGCCGCATCATAACGGCGCTCTGGCTGAGTTCATACCGCAGAGCAATCTCGCTGACGCTGTCGCCATACCAGTACCGCCGCACGAAAATCATACGATTTTCCTGTGTCTGCCCGTGCAAGAAGCTGCTGACCAGACGGCTGATTTCGCGGCTTTCCACAGTCGCGTCATGCCAGGAACCCGGAATGCACTCCGCCATTTCCTGCGTCAAAGCAACGACCTCTGCGTTTCGTTTGGCGGCATTATTCCAGTCCAGCCTGCCAAAAGCAAAGAAACGGCAGATTTTTGCTAAGTACGCAAAGAAATGCTCCGGCTTTGTCGGCGGAATCGTGTCCCACGCTTTCAGGTAGGTGTCATTCACACACTCCTGTGCGTCCTCGTTGTTCCGAAGGATATTCGCCGCCAAGCCCGTCAGACGTGTCCCGTACTTGTAATCTGTCTGGGCGATGGCATCTTCATTCCGGGTGAAGAACAGCTTTATTATCTGATTGTCATTCAATGACCACACCTCCTGTGTTTTGCTCTTCACCCTAGGATCGTCTATCCAGTCTGCAAGCTGTGCCGTGATCACGAACGGTCTGGCTTTGTGGAAGGGATCAAGATTGGTGTTCGGTTGCGAACGGAGTTAACAGAGGAATAGAATTACAGCGCCATCCATCACGGATGGTGCTGTTTCGCATAAATATATGTTGAGTATAAAGGATACGAGGGAGTACCGCGGTACTCCCTCAATATTCATACTCAAAGGCGGCATTGGGGGCTTCCAGCTCCAACAATGTGACATCACCATCGGTGAAGCGGTAGTACACCTTGCAGGAAGGGTGTTCATGGATCGTCCGTGTCATGGCGCCGCCCACAGGTGCTTGGAGCGGATGCCCCGGTGAACCCAGTCGTTTTACAGTTAGACATAAGCGGCCTTGCCGGACAATGACCTCGCTATCTTTGATTTTTACTGCCTTGGCACCCAGATAGGTGGCAAGGCGGTATTCTTTCCCGTGCAGCAAAACCACACCAATGACCCCGGTAAAGTGCAAACAGCCCAGGGGGATATCTGCCACTGACAGCATCAATGCTCCATCCGGGAAGCTGCATTGGGTCCAGGCGTATTCCTTGGGAAAAGAGCACCCCCGGTCGCCTTCCACATAGCCCACGGCATTCTCAAATACATAGGGAACGCCATTGACCTGGATTTCTCCGTCTACACGGTGATGCATACTGTAAACGCTGTGCCGGCACTGCATGAATGGAATATATTGAAAAGGTCCCATAATGTCATACTTGATGGGCGTAAAAGCACCGAAGTGAACAGATCCTGCAACATGGAATTCGGGAGTATGGATATCCAGCGAGAAACCAGACTTTCCAAACCGGTTGTTACTGATACGGATTTGGTCATCATCCTCCCCCAAATCGTCGAAGGGGAATTGTACATGGAACGCATGGGTATCGGTGATCACCTGTATGGTGCAAAAAGCAGAATCCTTCGTTTTGTGGACGGACGGAATGATTGCCAGTGTCTGTTTGTCGGATTGGCAGCGAAAATACCAGCCGCAAAAGTAGCTGTGCTTGGAAAATCTTTTGGATAGGCTGGAGTAAGTCATCGGCAATTTGCTTTATTTGCCAGGTCGCCGTAGACCGGGGTGGCCAGGCCGAAGCCACCGGAGACGGTGAGGATCTGGCCGGTGGTGTAGGCAGAGGCGTCGCTGGCGAAGTAGACTACTGCTTCCGCAATTTCCTCCGGCAGACCGATTCTACCAAGAGGGATATGCCGCAGAAACAGATTCCGAAATTCTTCTGTCAGGTTCTTTTCTACCGCTTCCGTGGCGGTCATACCGGGAAGGACGGCATTACAGCGAATGTTATGCTTGGCTTCTTGGACAGCAATGAGCTTGGTCAGATAGTTGATTGCTGCCTTGCTGGTTCCGTAGGCAACC
>JALFUW010000081.1 GCA_022786995.1 Clostridiales bacterium | reverse complement strand
GATTTTCTCCTTGCCGCCCTCGCGTGCAACTCGGTCAGTTTAGCACAGATGCTTCCCTTTGTCAAGAACTATTTTACAAATTCCTTCAAATTTCTTCATCCTTCACTTTCCAACCGCCGCTGCCGCGGACAGCTTGCATATCCTATCATATGCACCGCCCTTTGTCAAGCATTATTCACAAAATTCGACCTCTTTTTTCGTACGATCTCACAACAACGAGAGGGGCCTCTTTCGAGGCCCCTCTCCCGCTGTTTCTTATTCAGTATCGTCAATCAAGCCATAACCACCGTCGTTGCGTTTATAAACAACCGCGAAAGTTCCGCCGTTGTCCTCATCCCGGAAGGCAAAGAAGTTGTGATCCAGCAGGTTCATCTGCATCACCGCTTCCTCACGGGTCATTGGCTTGAAGTAGAACTTTTTGCTGCGCACGATGCTTAGATCTTCCTCCGCATCCGGCACGAAAGAGGTTTCCTCCTGCACACTGCGGACGAAAGCATCCTGCTTAAGGCGGCGGGCAAGGCGGGTCTTGTTCTTGCGAATCTGCCCCTCAATGGTTGCAACCGCGGCGTCAATGGAGGCGAACATATCCGATGTGCTCTCGCTTGCCCGGAACCAGGTGCCTGCGCCATGTACGGTCAGCTCCACCCGATTACGGTTCTTCTCAACAGAAAAGACGATCAAGGCCTCCGCATCCTCGTCAAAAAAGCGTTCCAGCTTCATAACCTTTTTCTCGGCATAAGCATGGACATTGCCAGGGAGTTTGACTTTCTTTTCTCTGAACTGGAATTTCATATGCGGCAGCTCCTTTCGTATCACCGATCCTTCGGTGTAAGAATACTATACCACGCTTTCCGAAAATCGACAAGGTGTCAGCCGTCAATTTCGTCTTCGTCATCCAGCAGTTCCGCCATGGTCAGATTGTAGACCGCCTCCGCCTTCTTTTCCATCAGCCTGCTCAGGCGGTTGGCCTGACGCTGATTCGGAGCCACCAGCTCCAGCGTCATCAGGTTTCCCATTTCATCGTCCAGCGACATGACCACAGAGAAATCTCCGCTCTCTCGCTCTGAAACCTTGGTTCTGACAAAGCTGCTGCGGCGTACCTGCCGGTTGAAGCGATCCACGGCATTTTCCGCCTTCTGACGAACCGTATAGGCAATGGAATTCTCCACCAGCTTCGCCGTCTCCCGGCCCTTATCCGTAATCTCATAGCATGCATTATCAACCATTTTCAGGTGGTTGGACTCCACCATCTCCGGCACCGCCGTGCAGACATCAAAATAGCTCAGACAGTCATCCTGAAAGCACAGCTCGTAGATCTGCTGGACGCTCACGGGGTAACCCACCCGAGACATGACAAACAGAATCAGAACCTTCACGTCCATCATATCGTGAATAAAGCCAAGTCTCTGCATATCCATCACCTCTTATCATTTATTATACAGAAACAGGCGAAAAAATCAAGCACAACACCGCCCAGCATCGCATATTCTATGGAAAAGGAGTGATGCGTTTGGAGCATATCCTCATTTATCCCATTGGAGCAACGGATGCCTGCGCCTACGCGGGTGCCTGCCTGGAACAGGCCGGTTTCTCACTGACCGATCATCCCACCCCGGAAGTAACACACTTGTTACTGGACGTTCCCAGTTTTGCGTCTGACGGCTCCCTGCGGGGCGGCGGCAGTCTTTCCTCGGCGCTGGAACGGCTGCCGGTTGGAGTCACAGTCATCGGAGGGAAGCTGAAGCACCCCGCACTTGTGGGGCATCCTACACTGGATTTGCTGCAAGATGACGAATATCTGGTACGCAATGCCGCCATTACCGCGGAATGCGCTCTGCGGGTCGCCTATCCCCTGCTTCCTGCCGTCCTGCAGGAAACGCCGACGCTGATCATAGGGTGGGGACGCATCGGCAAGTGCCTGTCAAAGCTTCTGACCGGGCTGGGCTGTTCGGTGACTGTCGCGGCAAGGAATCCAAAAGATCGTGCCATCGCGGCGGCATTCGGCTGGAATGCCGTGGATATACCGAAAATCCCCGAGATCCTGCCCGGTATCAGATTGATTTACAACACCGTTCCCGCACCCATTCTGGATGCAAGTCTTCTGGACAAATTCAGAAACTGCGTAAAGATCGATCTGGCATCCAGTCCCGGGTTGGATGGGTACGACGTGGTATATGCCAGAGGCTTGCCCGGGCAGTACGCGCCAGCGTCCTCCGGCAGGCTGATCGCCGAAACGATTCAGCGGTATTTCAGGGAGGGAACACTATGACCGTGGGTTTCGCCCTCTGCGGCTCCTTCTGTACATATGGAAGAATATTTCCCGTCATGGAGCGGCTGGCAAAGAACTATGATATCATTCCCATTTTTTCCCAGAGCGCCTACCACATGGACAGCCGGTTCGGCACAGCTGCCGAGCACATCGCCAGAGCGGAGGCTATCTGCGGAAAGCCTCCCCTGCACACACTGGCAGAGGTGGAGCCGATTGGCCCAAAGAAGCTGCTGGACGCGCTGATCATTGCCCCCTGCACCGGGAACACCCTGGCAAAGCTGGCTCACTCCATTGCCGACGGGCCTGTGACCATGGCGGCGAAAAGTCATCTGCGCAACGCGCGGCCCGTAATCATCGCCATCTCCACCAACGATGCTTTGGCAGGCGCTGCGGAAAATATCGGAAAGCTCCTCTCCAGAAAGCACTATTACTTCGTACCCTTCGGGCAGGATGATGCCTTCGGAAAGCCCACTTCCATCGTTGCGGATTTCAGTAAGCTTCCGCAGACGCTGACAGAGGCGCTGGCGGGAAAGCAGCTTCAGCCCCTCCTATTATAATAGGAATGCCGCCTCTTACCGGGCGGCATTCATACTGTTACAGAGAATCTACTTCCTCCAGCCACAGCCGGGCGCTGGCATCGCTGGGCATCCGCCAGTCGCCCCGGGGGCTGAGACTGACAGACCCGACCTTCACGCCGTCCGGCAGGCAGCTGCGCTTGAACTGCTGGGTAAAGAACCGGCGATAGAAGGTTTTTAGCCATTTTTTGATGGTTTCGCCGTCAAAGTCGCCCGCAAAGGCCCGGCAGGCCAGCGCATAGACCTTCCGGGGTGTGCAGCCGAAACGAAGGGTGTAATAGAGATAGAAGTCGTGCAGGGCATAGGGGCCGACCAGATCCTCGGTGTGCTGGGCGATTTTTCCCTCCGCGTCCGGGGGAAGCAGCTCCGGGCTGATGGGGGTATCCAGAATATCCTGCAAGACAGGCCGGGAGGCCGCGAACGACCGCATTTCGGAGATGGCGTCGATCATCCAGCGGATCAGGGTCTTGGGGATGGAAGCATTGACCCCGTACATACTCATGTGGTCGCCGTTGTAGGTGCACCAGCCAAGCGCCAGCTCCGACAGGTCGCCGGTGCCCACCACGATTCCCTTCACCACGCTGGCATAATCCATGAGAATCTGGGTACGCTCCCGGGCCTGGGAGTTTTCGTAGGTGCCATCATGAACGCCGGAATCGTGACCAATATCGGAAAAATGCAGGGAAACCGCTTCTTTGATGTTGATTTCCTTGCAGGAAATGCCAAGCGTTCGCATCAGCTCCCAGGAATTGTTATAGGTGCGGTCAGAGGTACCGAAGCAGGGCATGGTCACGCCGTACACGTCCGTGGCGGGCCTTCCCAACTGGCGCATGGCCTCCACCGCCACCAGCAGCGCCAGTGTGGAGTCAAGGCCCCCGGAAATGCCGATGACCGCGTTGGGATTTCCGATGACCGCCAGCCGCTGCTTCAGTCCGGCCACCTGCATCTGGAAGATTTCCATGCATCGCTGAATACGGTTCTGCCGCTGTGACGGGACAAAGGGCAGCTTCTCCAGTGGATACAGTGTACCGTCGGAACGAAGCAAGCCATCCCGAAGGGGAACAATTTTCGCATCCGCGCCATATCGGACTGCGGTGTCAGCGTAGCTTCTGTTTCTGCGGCGGTCGGCCCGCACCTTTCCCAGATCGCAATCCTGCACCAGCAGGTAGTCCGTGGCGATGGCTTCCTTCGTCTCCGCCAGCAGCTTGCCGTTCTCCGCGATCAGACTCTGGCCGGAAAAGATCAGATCCTGGGTAGACTCCGTGGAACCGGCGGAGCAGTAGGCGTAAACGCAGTCCAGAGAAGCGGACTGGTGGGTCACCAACTCCCGGCGGTAGACCCGCTTGCCGATGGTCTCGTTGGAAGCGGACAGATTCACAATGACCTCGGCCCCGCTCAGCGCCAGCAAATGGGAGGGCGGCAGGGGCGTCCACAGATCCTCACAGATTTCCACGCCCACCAGTGTCCCCTCACCGATCTGAAACAGCAGATTCTGTCCCATGGGCACCAGCTTGGGATATTCCCCCAGCAGACTACCAATGTCGAAGGCATCCTGTGTCAGCTCGTCCCCGGAAGCAAACCACCGTTTTTCATAGAATTCGCTGTAATTGGGGATGCTGGTTTTCGGCACAACACCCCGAACCTCACCGCCGGAAATCACAGCAGCGCAGTTGAACATCCGCGCTCCGATCCGAAGGGGCAGGCCCACCACCGCCGTCACCGCCGGACAGGCGGCAGAGGCATCCAGAATTTCCCGAAGCCCCCGCTTTACGCCGTCGTGCAGCGTTTCCTGAAAGAACAGATCCTGACAGGTATAACCCGTCAGCGCCATTTCCGGGAACACCAGCAGGTCGACGTTCTGATCGTCCGCCCTTTTCAGAAAATCACAGATATCGGACGCATTCTTCTTTGTATCCCCCACCCTGACGGCAGGCACCGCGCAGGCTACTCTGACAAAATCCAGCATGGAAACCCCTCCATTTGTCGTTTTGCACTATCATAGCACATTCTTCCCAATTTGCCAAGGAAATATGAAACGGACGACGAAAATTCGCCGTCCGCAGTTGTTGATGTGCTTCTCGACCTGACTCAGAGCAAGGAGAATTTAGCGGCGAGTCGCCGCGGACAATGCGGGCCGCAGGGCGGCCAGCCAATGCGTCACGAACGCTGGGCGGTTGACGAGCATCCTTTGGGCCCCTCGCCCGGGAATGCTACGTTAGATCAAGCAGAATTTACTGAATTAAGCCTTCCCCAGAGGGGTCGAGACTTGCCTCTCCCTCTGGGAGAGGTGGCAGCCGTAAGGCTGACGGAGAGGGTGCCCTCTCAGTCACGGTCTTTGACCGTGCCAGCTCCCCCAGAGGGGGAGCCAAGGGTGCTTCGTTAGATAAAGGTCAATTTACCTGAGCAAAGCCACCATGGACATTTGTAACATTACGTTCCTGCCAAAGCCCTCAGCTCGGCAGCCAGATCGGTGCGCTCCCAGGGACGGCCTTCCACGCCGAAATGACCGATGGCAGCGGTGGAGGCGTAGATGGGGCGGCGCAGCTCCAGCCTGCGAATAATGCCGGCAGGGGTCAGGTCACAGGTTTTGCGCAGCAGCTCCGTCATTCTTTCGTCTGAAATGACGCCGGTGCCGTAACTGTCCACCCGCAGGGACACGGGCTGGGCCACACCAATGGCGTAGGCCAGCTGCACCTGCACCTGGGTGGCAAGGCCTGCGGCCACCAGATTTTTCGCCATGTACCGGGCCATGTAGGCGGCAGAGCGGTCAACTTTGGTAGGATCCTTGCCGGAGAAAGCGCCTCCGCCGTGGGAGAAGTAACCGCCGTAAGTGTCCACGATGATCTTTCGGCCGGTCAGGCCGGTATCGCCGTTGGGGCCGCCGATGACGAAATTGCCGGTGGGGTTGATGTGGATGTGGGCAACATCGGCAATATCAAAGCCGTAATTTTTCAGGACGGGGGCAATGACACCCTCCCGGATGTATCGGCGCAGCTCCTCCATGGTAAAGTCCGCGCTGTGCATGATGGAGACAACCACGGTGTCAATGCCCACCACGTTGCCCAGTTCGTCAAATTCCACGGTGACCTGGGTCTTTCCGTCGGGGCGGAGCAAGTCGTTACTGTGGACACACTGGGTCAGGCGGTTACACAGAGAGCGGCTCAGCGCCGCAGGCAGGGGCATCAGCTCCGGGGTCTGGGTGCAGGCGCCGCCGAACATCATGCCCTGATCACCGGCACCGCCCACCTCGTCATTGGTGCCCAAAGCGATGTCCGCGGACTGGGTGTGGATGCGGCACTGAATCTCCACGGTATCAGCATCGAAGCCGTCGCCGGGATAGATGTAGC
Organism: Clostridiales bacterium; assembly: GCA_022786995.1. GTDB lineage: Bacteria > Bacillota > Clostridia > Oscillospirales > Oscillospiraceae > Faecousia. Next base: position 3,004 of record JALFUW010000081.1, on the reverse strand, counting down.
CGATTTTGCGGATGGCCTCCCGGGCAACTTCTTTATAGTTCACAACCGCTTTTGTGGTGATCTCGCCGCAGATGATGCAGAAGTCAGTGGTGACCATGGTCTCGCAGGCCACCCGGGAATTGGGATCCTGGGCAAGGCACGCGTCCAGAATGGCATCGGAGATAGAGTCGGCAACCTTGTCAGGATGCCCGTTGGTGACGCACTCGGAGGTAAACAGTCTTTTTTCCATAATGATTCCTTTCTCGCGCAAAAGAGATAAAAAATCGCACACCGAAGATTCGATGTGCGCTGTATCGAACCCTCATCTTTCGTTTGCCGCCGGATTTGGCACCTTTTCCTTTCGGACAGGTTGCCGGGTTTCATCGGGCCGTTCCCTCCACCGCTCTTGATAAGGCTGTATGCAATTTTCGAGGTTATTATACACGCTTTTTCCCAAATGTCAACCCTTTTCCTTGTGCTGTTTCCCAGAATTGCAAAATAACAGCATCACAACAAGGCGCAGCCGTCCTATTGTGAACGCAGAAGTTCCCAAAGTCCAATATTCGCTTTTTGCCCGGAAATATTCAGAAATAGTATTGACAAATTGTGAGAAAGGGGTTACAATACCTAAGCACATTCGCGAGAGTGTTGGAATGGTAGACAAGCACGTTTGAGGTGCGTGTGGTTATGCCGTGTGGGTTCGAGTCCCATCTCTCGCACCAAACCAATATAATCCGAACCGAGTTTTCCTAAGTGGGAGATGGGTTCGGATTATTTATTTTCTTTGGCAGGTTCGAGGAAACCCATTTCCGAAACGGTGTTGTCAAGCGACCAGAATCAAAGCCCAGAGGGCCAAGAAAAAAGAAACAGATTTAGGAGGACACTGTTATGGATAAGAAGGTTATTTCCTGTGTGTTCAATATCGACACCGCCTGTGTGGAGGTCAAATTCGCGGATGGCAGCGTGATCGCCATTGACTGTACTCTGGTGGAAGCAGAGGTGGCTCGGAATATGTTTGAGAGTAGTGAGTTGGAGTGGCTGGTTTATAACGCACCAGTTGACTATGTAAGCCTACTGTTCCACGGAGATGTCCGGGAGTATCTGAGGAATGTGACGGAGTACCATCCCTTTGAGAACTGATATCATATTCCAGAGGGACACGGAGGGAACGACGGACAGAATTTGGGGATTCACGCATTTAGAAGGCCATTTTTGAGCATCCGAAGGTAATTGTATTCCCAAATCAAAAATATGCCCAGAAAGCCTTGCTATCAGCCGCTTTTTCACCCCCGAAATGCGTGAGTGGAAGCGTCTTCTGCATGAGAAAAGGTGCCGCCAAGCTGGCGGCACCTTGTGCGGTTACTTACTTGCTTTTCCCTACCTTTCCTTCCGTCTTTTCCGCTTCGCGCTGAGCCAGCCATTCCCGGAACTCCCGCTGGCCTTCTTCGCTTTCGTAGTAGGCGAGTATGTCAGGGAGAATGCACCGGGCGATGTGCTCGATTTCGTGCTGCGGAATGCCGGAATTGTTGATGAGCTTTTTCCTGCGGCCCAAGCTGGTTGTTCCCTTCGGTTCGATATGAAATTTTTAAGGTGCAGTTGTGGGTGGGCGGACAATCTGTTGCTGACGGCATGGCTCCCTTCTTAAGAAACGGAAAATGCAGGCGCTTGTCAAGCCATGGCTTGATTGCGTCTGCATTTTGCTTTCCTGTATTATATCACATTGGGAGAGGGTGTCAATAGCTTGTGGAAGGAGTTGCAATATAGAAGAATAGCGGTAGAAAAGTGCTTGTGCCGCAATAAGTTTTCCTTGCTTTTTTCTTGCTGTAAGGGAATCGTACTCGCCACCGGAAAATCCGGCTTCTATTCTTCTACGCAAGAATTGGAGGTGGACAGAACCAGCAGTCGGGTATCGACATTTAGAGAAAAAAGCCATTGTGCTGCAATGACTTTCCACCGCATTTCTATTGAGATAAGGTTATTGTATGTCCCCTTCGGAAAATGCCTTTCTGATGTCGACAAAATTGCTTTCTCTGCATTTAGAACCCGATTTTCGGCTTCCGAATATACCTATACCACCCCTCCCAAAATTCAGGAAAAAAGTGGTTGTGCTGCAACGACTTTTTGGGCTCTAAATGCGTAGACTTGAGGTATGCTTATCTAGCGGAATGTCGATACCACCGTAAAGTCCGCACAAACCGGGTGGTTCCTTTTTCGAAGAGGCATTGAATTTTTTGCAGAAATGTGTTAGGTTTCCAGATAAGAATCCCTCTACTAGGGTGAAGAGCAAAAAACAGGAGGTGTGGTCAGTGAATGACAATCAGATAATCAAACTGTTCTTCACCCGGAACGAAGATGCCATCCAGCAGACAGCCTACAAGTATGGGGCACGTCTGACAGGCTTAGCGGAGAATATCCTTCGGAACAACGAGGACGCACAGGAGTGTGTGAATGACACCTATCTGAAAGCGTGGGACACGATTCCACCGACGAAGCCGGAGCATTTCTTTGCGTACTTAGCAAAAATCTGCCGCTATTTTTCCTTTGGTAGGCTGGACTGGAACAATGCCGCCAAACGAAACGCAGAGGTCGTTGCTTTGACGCAGGAAATGGAGGAGTGCATTCCAAGCTCCTGGCATGACGCGACTGTGGACAGCCGCGAAATCAGCAGTCTGGTCAGTAGCTTTTTGCACGGGCAGACACAGGAAAATCGGATGATTTTCGTCAGACGCTACTGGTATGGCGACAGCGTCAGCGAGATTGCCCTGCGTTATGAACTCAGCCAGAGCGCCGTTATGATGCGGCTGTCCCGGACAAGAAGCAAATTGGCATCTTACCTGAAAAAGGAGGGTATTCGGGTATGACAGGAAAAGATATGCTTAAGGGCATCCAGAATCTGGATGCAAACTTGATCGAAGAAGCTGAATTTGGCACATTTCAGAAGAAGCATACTGGGTTTTCCGGGAAAAAGAAGCTGCTGTTTCTTCTGGCGGCGACCCTGATTATGGGTACCATGACCGCCGCGGCA
>JALFUW010000042.1 GCA_022786995.1 Clostridiales bacterium | reverse complement strand
AAAGGCCTGCTACAAGTTCAAAGTTTAATAATTCAAACAAATATATTATGAGGTGATTTACTATGGATACCGCAAAATATCAGGGCATTATCCCCGCGTTTTACGCCTGCTACGACGCAGAAGGCAAGATCGACCCCGAGGCCGTCCGGGCGTTGACCCGCTGGTTCGTTGAGAAGGGCGTCAAAGGCTTGTACGTCGGCGGCAGCTCCGGCGAGTGCATCTACCAGAGCAAGGAAGAACGCAAGGTGGTTCTGGAAAACGTGATGGCGGAAGCCAAGGGTAAGCTCACTGTCATTGCCCACGTTGCCTGCAACAACACCGCCGACTCTCAGGAGCTGGCAGCCCACGCCGAGAGCCTGGGCGTTGACGCCATCGCCTCCATTCCCCCCATCTACTTCCACCTGCCTCCCTACGCCATTGCCAAGTACTGGAACGACATCTCCGACGCCGCTCCCAACACCGACTTCATTATCTACAACATCCCCCAGCTGGCGGGCGTGGCGCTGAGCGTGCCCCTGCTGAAGGAAATGCTGAAGAACCCCCGGTGCATCGGCGTCAAGAACTCCTCCATGCCCACCCAGGACATCCAGATGTGGCGTGACGAGGGTGCCATCGTCTTCAACGGTCCCGATGAGCAGCTGATCTCCGGCCTGGTCATGGGCGCTGTCGGCGGCATCGGCGGCACCTACGGTGCCATGCCCGAGCTGTATGTGAAGCTCTTCGAGTGTGTGAAGTCCGGTGACATGGCCACCGCCCTGGAGATTCAGAACGACTGCTGCCGGATCATCTACAAGCTTTGCTCCGGCCACGGCAATATGTACGGCATGATCAAGGAAGTGCTGCGCAAGATGGGCTGCCCCGACTGCGGCTCCGTCCGTGCCCCTCTGGCGGAACTCATCGAGAGCGATTACCCCATCGCCGACGAGTGCGTCGCCATGATCAAGGCTGCGATTGCAAAATACTGCTAAAAGCAGAATTGCCGGGGCAATGCCCCGGCAATTTTACGCAAGGGAGAAGCCTATGGATTTTCTGGAACCCTTACAGACTGTTTGGGATTATCTGGGGATGCACCAAGCCCCGGAGCAAGCCGATGTGATTGTGGGCTTCGGCAATTTTAACACGAACATTGCCCGGCGGGCGGCAGAGCTGTACCTGCGGGGCCTTGCCCCGGTGGTGCTGTTCACCGGCGGACTGGGCCGGAATACGGAAGGGTTGCTGCCGGAGCCGGAGGCGGTGCGCTTTGCCAGGGTGGCCATGGAATGCGGTGTGCCGGAAACGGCTATTCTTCTGGAGCCGGAATCCACCAACACGGCGGAAAACATTCTCTTTACCCGGCGGCTGCTGGAACAGCGGGGCATCCCCCACGAACGGATTCTGGGCGTTCACCAGCCCTTTATGGAGCGGCGTATCACTGCCGCCATGGGGGTCTACTGGCCGGAACAGGCCTTCCGGGTCACTTCCCCTCAAGTCTCCATCACCGACTATCTGGCGGACGCGAAAAAGCAGGGCGTTACGGAAAATGCCGCCGTCAGCGTCATCGTGGGTGACTTCCAGCGCATGGATCTCTACGCGAAAAAAGGCTACCAGACACCTCAATATATCCCCCCGGAAGCCTGGGAGGCCTTCCACGCATTGGTCGCAATGGGTTTTGACAAGCAGCTTGCGAAATAAATCACTTATGGAGGAATTTTTATGCAGTATTTAGGCATTGAGTATCAGATGAAGCATCCCCCAAAACTGGATCCCACCTTTATCCCCTTCGGTGTCTGGCGGGAAGCCTACCTGAAGGACGCGAAAGTGCCCATCTCCATCGCCGTGGAGCGTGATCGGGGCCGGGTCTCTGTGCACCACACCTTCATCCACGGCACCCCTGAAATGGCGGAAACCGACTACCGCTATGTGGAGCGGTATGTGAAGTTCCTGCTGTGGTCCATCGGCGGTTTTAAGGTTTCCGTCTGTGGCTGCCCGGAGCTTGCAAAGAAGCTTCAGGAAGCCTATACCCCCGCCGGTGAGCGTCAGTTTGACTACACCTTCGTCCAGCAGATGTACGAGAAGGACTTGCAGATTCTCGACCTGCCTCTGGATGCCTGCCCTGCTGCCAACGAACAGGCGGAGCCGATGGGAGGCAACATGGATGGCTGCCGCATTGGCTTTGATGCCGGCGGCTCTGACCGAAAGGTCTCCGCGGTCATCGACGGCGAGTGCGTCTATTCCGAGGAGGTCATCTGGTTCCCCAAGCTGAACGAGGATCCCGATTACCACTACGAACACATTCTGGAGGCCTTCAAAACCGCCGCTTCCAAGATGCCCCGGGTGGATGCCATCGGCGTTTCCTCCGCCGGTGACTACATTGACAATGAGCCCCGTGTGGCTTCCCTGTTCATCAAAGTCCCCCGAGAGAACTGGGATAAAGTCAAGACGATCTACACCCGGGCCGCCGCCGCCATCGGCGACGTGCCTCTGGTGGTTGCCAACGACGGCGACGTATCCGCGCTGGCAGGCGCCATTGGTCTGGACGCGGGCAAGCTGATGGGTCTGGCCATGGGCACCTCCGAGGCCGTCGGCTATGTGGACGCTGACAAGAATGTGCTGGGCTGGATCAACGAGCTGGCCTTTGCTCCCGTTGACCTGCAGGCCGGTGCCATGCAGGACGAGTGGTCCACCGACTACGGCGTGGGCTGCAAATATTTCTCTCAGGACGCGGTCATCAAGCTGTGCCCCGCCGCTGGCATCGAGCTGCCGGAGGAGCTGTCCCTGGCGGAGAAGCTGAAATTCGTCCAGAAGCTGATGGAAGCCGACGATCCCAGAGCGCAGGCGATTTTTGAGACCATCGGCGCTTACTTTGCATACACCATGGTGCTGTATTCCCAGTTCTATGATCTGGACTACATGATGCTCATGGGCCGTGTGATGTCCGGCAAGGGCGGCGACACCATTCTGAAGGTCTGTAACGACATCCTTGCCGAGGAATATCCCGCGCTGGCCGCCAAGTGCAAGGTCACCCTGCCGGACGAGAAGATGCGCCGTGTGGGTCAGGCGGTGGCTGCCGCCTCCCTGCCCAAGATTCAGTAAAGGAGACAGATACCAATGAGACTCATTATTGCCAAGGATTACGCCGATGTGAGCCGCAAGGCCGCCAACATCATTGCCGCCCAGATTCAGTTGAAGCCCGACTGCGTGTTGGGACTTGCCACCGGTTCCAGCCCTGTGGGCACCTACAAGGAGCTGATTGCCAAGTATGAATCCGGCGATCTGGACTTTTCCCAGGTCAGAACCGTGAATCTGGACGAGTACGTTGGCCTTCCCAAGGATCACGACCAGAGCTACGCCTACTTCATGCGGCATAACCTCTTTGACCATGTGAACATCGACCAGAATAACTGCAACATCCCCAACGGCATGAACCCCGACGCGGAAGCCGAGTGCGCCCGGTATGACGCCGTCATTGATTCCTTCGGCGGAGCGGATCTGCAGCTGCTGGGCCTTGGCCCCAACGGCCACATCGGCTTCAACGAGCCTGCCGACGCGTTCGCCAAGGGCACCAACCATGTGAAGCTTACCGACTCCACCATCGATGCCAACCAGCGCTTCTTCGAAAAGCGGGAAGACGTTCCCACCCACGCCTACACCATGGGTATCGGCTCCATCATGAAGGCCAAACGGGTGCTGCTGGTGTGCAACGGGGAAAACAAGGCACAGGCCGTGAAGGACTGCTTCTTCGGCCCCATCAAGCCCCAGGCTCCCGGCTCCATTCTGCAGCTGCACCCCGACTTTACCCTAGTAGCGGACGAAGCCGCCCTGTCTCTGGTGAAAGAGCTGCTGTAACAGTGGCGTCAACTGGGTGTTCATATTGTTCGTACTATCAGTCGGCGCAGGTTCGTAGATTGCAGCAGATGCACACGCTGGAGCCACCAATCGAAAAACATCAGAAAGCACAGGAACGAGATCGTATCATAGGACAGAAGCAGAAACATGGAAGCAATCCCGCCCGCAATCTGTCCCAAGATCACCCCGGTACACCTGGCACAGATCGGGAACTGATGCCCACGAAAGAAAAAGCTCCTCTTCGGAAGCTGATGACAGCGCGTGGAGTTCTATAAAAAATGTGCTTTCTACGGAGTGATTGCCTTCTTCATTGGGGGTGCAATTGGTGGAGTAGGTATGGAGTATCTGTTTTCATGAATCAGCGCATATATACCTTTCTGATGACAGCCGGAAGTGCTGCAGGCTCCCTGTCCTCCATGATGCTGCAGCACTGTACGCCCGAGGAGCAGCGGTATGCAGAGGAAATTCTGAAAACATTTATTATGGCAATGAACAGTAAGCATGAATAGCCTCTTCAACAGGCTTACGAAAACCAGGGGCAGAACGAACCGCCCCTGGCTTTTACTTGTTGCTTAAGTTTGCGCTGTCCAGAATGTATTTTTTGATGGATTCTTTGGGAATTCGCCACACGCGGCCGTTTCGATACCCTTTCAGCTTACCGCTGTTCAGTAACTCGTACACAGAGTTGTAACCTGCCCGAAGGAGGTCTGACACCTCCTCAGTTGTTAGAATATCAGGATACTCATCAAACACTTTCTGCTTCCTCCTGATCTACAAAATGCTTGCAGTTGGGACAGCACGCGGGATCTACTCTACAATTGGCACATAAGCACGCAGGGGTCTTCGGAAGCGATTTCCGTCTCTGAGGTTGGCTTTTTCGGTTATACAAATCCAATTTTTCAATCATCTGATAAATTGCCGGTTCCGAGCGCTGGAGTTCCAGGGCAATCGCTGTAATCCCCTCACCTTCCAGGAACTTCTGAACCAGCTTCTGCTTTTCTTCATCCGTCCAGTAATCGCCCTCACGATCCAGACGGACGGTTCTGCGGCGCATATTGATGACGCCTTCTGTCTCAATATAGGAATTCATTATGGTATACCTCCAATTATTTTATCTGGTTTACCATTATGTTCCTTTATTTCCACTGCAAATCACAAAAAATAATACATTTTCATGTGGAATTTGACCGGGTGCACCAGTTGGCGCACCCGGCTATTACTCCTTCTCCGCATTCTGCTTCCACAGCAGAAACACACTCACCGCCAGCGCTGCGCCCTTGGCAAAGGCTTCCAGCATTATGGCGGTGAGTGTTGTCATTTTGTGCTGCACCGGACGATGGTGTCTGCTGCGGTGATGATCACCAGCACGGTGACAAATCCCACCGTGAACCAGATCAGTTCACTCATGGTCGCTCCCTCCCTTCTATTTGATTCACCCGACGGTAGAAGGTGGTCTTGGACATTTGCAAAGTCCGCATCGCCTCCGCCGCCGTGATTTCCCCACTGCGCCAGGATGTAATCACCGCATCCTGACCGGTTCGCTCCAATGGCTTGCGGCCTTTATACTTGCCTTCCTGCTTGGCAATGGCAATGCCTTCCTTTTGCCGCTGGAGCAGATACTCCCGTTCCAGCTGGGCTACCGCGCCGAAAATGGTCAGGACAAATCGCCCGCTGGGGGTGGCGGTGTCCAGAGACTCCTTCTTGGAAATGAACTCCACCCCCTTGGCGGTGAGCTGCTCAATCAGCTCCAGCAAGTCCTTGGTGCATCTGGCAAACCGGGAGATGGATTCCACAACCACCGTATCGCCCTCCCGGACAAATTCCAAGAGACGCTGCAACTCTGGACGGCTGGTGTCCTTGCCGCTCTGACGGTCGATAAACACCCGCTCCACACCCAGTTCCTGCATCAGCACTTCCTGACGGGCGGTATTCTGTCCAACAGTACTGACCCGCACATAACCAACTTTCAATCGTTACCTCCTTCTTTCCCAATAGGGTCGCTTTTTTCTTGGGACGTTCCAAAATGGGGAAAACAACCCTATCGAAACGCTTTCTGCCCCTGTTTTTCAGTTCCGCTAGGGTATACCCCAATGGAACGCTTTCAGAATGGAACCACCATCAAAGAACCATTGATTCTCAGGAACAGCTCCGGGTGCTGAAAGCGTTTTGCGTACTTCTGCAGCAGATCTTCCGGCAGAGAGGTGAAGTCCTCTTCGCCCAGACCGCAGATGAAGAACGGGCCGCAGAGGATGTCATAGATTTTACCGTGCTCGTCCCGCAGGGCGCGGTTGTGTTCCAGCCCCATCAGCTTTCCCTCATCGTTGCACACGACTGCCACCGGGTCAGAGAAGGGGTACATAGCTTGAATGGTGCCGCCCACGAACTCCTGCATAGATTCCAGTGAGCCGTTAAGCTCCATCCGTTCCGGCGCTTTTCCCGGTAATACTGCCAATACTGTCATAAACCCTCCTATCCGCAATACAAATATTCTTCAATTTCTTCCAGCGAAACACCCTCCGCAAGCAGGGCATCGATATCCTCCGGGTAGACTCCGCAGCAGGCAGCCACGGCCTTCAAATCTGCGAGGTAACTGTCCTCGAAAGTCTCCTCAAAATGATAGGGGCGGCGAGGCTCCTGATACTGCTGCCAGTCGAACCATCGGGGATAGCTAGAGAAGTACAGCTTTTCGTCATTGAACTCGCTGCGGCTGATTTTCCCCTGTCCGTCGATTTTCAGGATATCTCCCGAATAAACCCGGACAGGCTCAACCTTCCCCAGATTCAGGTGAGAATTCTTTAGGCCTTTTCTCAGGATATCTTCTGTGCTGGCGTAGACATACAGACCACTCTGAGGGAAGTGGTAGATCGTCAGCGGGTTGTTTCCCTTCACGAAGTACAGCTCGTCCCGGTCGGTCAGGACGGTGATGGTAAAGCTGCCCTCTAACTCTTCCGCCATAAATCGCAGGGAATCGAAATCGATTTGATTCTGTTGCTGAAGGAGCTGTACGGCAATGTAACTGTCTGTCTCCACCTTGGTGGCGGGCAGTTTGTACTTTTTCTGTAGGGTTTTGTCGTTGGTCAGGACACCGTTATGGGCCAGGGCAAAGTGTGTCTGACCAGCAATGCCGGGGAAGGGGTGATTGTTGGCGTTCACCAGTTCGCTGCCTTGGGTAGCCATCCGGGTGTGGCCCATGACCGTGGTGACCGAAGCGGGGAGACGGTACCACATCATGTGAGCAGGCAGAGGACGCTTGAAGATGCACTGCTTCTCATCAACGTTGAACGAGATCCCGGTGGCATCGCTACCCCTCACCTCGGCGGCGGTGGCCAAGGTGGACAGCAGGCGCAGACGCAGCTTTCGAGTCAATTTGTGACCGTAATCAGCGAAACCAAACAGACAGCACATATTCACACCTCCTCTTCAGAAATCACAGGCTCCTCATTGATATACAATCGCCGCTCTTGCAAATACTGCACCAGTTCCGGCAAATGCGCACAGCCTGCTACAAAAGTAGACCAGGACAAATCTTTGAGTTCATCGTCAGATAAATTGATCGCCACGTCACAGATGCGATCCAGCAGCTGCAACGTGGCGATCAGGGTATTCAGTTTTAAGGTTCCCCGGAACATCCGAAACTCTACGGTATGGTAGTTGGTCAGATTGACGCACATATACCGCTCCTGACTGCCCTTGGCAATGTCCAGAACCTGTTTAGGGTGTTCTTTCAGACCGTAGCGGTCTGCCCAGCGACGGAGCTGCTTTGGCGTTCTGCGACTGAACTTCAGTAACTCCTCCCAGTGTTTCTCGAAAAAGTACAAAATCCGGGCAATAACCGCCTCCTGCTCTTCCTCGGTATCTCCAAAGGCGGTTCTATTGGCGTGGATGTGAAGGCCACACGAATTTGCTAAGTGAGATCGATAGCCCATAGTTTTGGCTTTGTCCAACAAGGCCGCCCAGGGCATCTGGTTAAGGTGGAAATCTAACGACATGGGGTGGGTCACAATCTCCATACCGTCATCGAGAGAACCATCATGTTTTATGTAAACCATTTCTCGATCATGGTTTGCAACCTCCACAAGCTTTGCGGCGTTGGCATTGGATTCTCCTGCACCGTCAATCTCCAGTTCCACGCCGAAGTACCTTTTTCCCTCCCCGTAAAAAATCGGCTCCGGCTTGTAATAGTAGTCATGGATCACCCGCTGATCTGCGCGGCGACAATGACAGGCATAGCAACGGGCATCGTAGTCATCCTCGTCGATGTAGTAGGCGTCGTCCTGGTGAATCGTCCTGCCGCAGTCGGTGCAGGTAGTATAGTAGCGATCATAGCACCGCCCGCAAAGCGGCGTTTCGCTGTCCCCCTCGTTGTCGTCATTCCATATCCTTGTTCCGCACCGTTCGCAGACCACCGTTTCTGTGCGCAGACATTCGGCACAAAGCAACACATCCCCAAACTCCAGCAATTCCGATATCGGATGCTCTACGCCGCAGATATCGCAGACTCTTGTCCCTTCCAATGTTGTTACCTCCAAAATAAAGATAGCCCGGAGCGAACAACTGCTCCGAGCCTCACCTATATAATATGTAATTCAAAAAAGAGCTTTTGGCGGTAAGAGCGAATGACAACAATAATTCAAAGAATAATCCTCTGGAATGTCAGCTTATTTTGTGCTATCATGATTCTATAAGAATCGGGGAGTGGATATGCTCTGGTATCATAAATAGAACATATATTCGTATAAAGCCAACCTGTTTCGCAAGAAAAGCTCCCCCAACAGGGCATACTGCATCTAATTTCACGGCCCAGATTCTTCCCAAAAAAGTTCAGATTTTAATGGAGATTTTTCTCCTTCTTAATAATTAACGCCCATATTTTTTCTGCATTAAAATGTTGAGATACAGAGACAGGAGGATTCGAATGAACATCTATCCAAAGCCCCCATGTTTCGATGGCTTTATTCCAGAGAACATTGCGGCCGGTGATCCGATGGATCGCGGAAGATATCAAAACGCAAAGATCGAGCAGATTGAAATTCCTCTTGAAGGAAAGTTTATTGAAGACGGGATTGGCGAGGCATATCTGAATTGGAACAAACGCAACCCGGTTCTGATCGACGCACCTACCGGTTCGGGAAAATCAACGTTTGTGTGCAGGAAGCTCATTCGCCATGCCGCCCAACAGGGCAGGAATCTTCTTCTGGTCAGCAATCGTGTTGCTTTGGTACGACAGCAGAGAATGAAAGTTGCAGAAGTGGTTTCCGAGTACGATTCTGCGATATCCAAAAAGCCGGACGATGAAGAAATTGACACCTACAGGATTTGGCACAATGTGTGCATCTGTACTTACCACGGTTTACAGGCCTTGCTGAACCAAGAAGCGGTGTTCCTGTCAAATGTCATGTATGCCGTTTTCGATGAAATACACTTCCTGTATGCGGATGCGACATATGCGGCATCCTGCGGCAGCCTGTTAGCTATGATCCCCGCGGCCTTTGCCAGGGCAACTCGTGTCTATTTGACCGCAACCAGCTGGTCTATCAAGAATTCGATTTTGAATTCAGAGAAAAATCTGATTACTATGCGCGAAAAACTCTTTCCGCGTTTACGGTTTGATACGCAATATCTGTGGTTTTCATTCATGCTGAATGGCCGAAAATTTCTTCACTATTCCTTCCGGATGGATTATTCCCGGTATCAGCTCCACTTCTTCCCCTACAACGCCATTCACCCACAGCAGAGTACTCAGAAGGGCAAAGAAACATCTGAGCAATCGAAAATTGGGAAGTCCGACCTGACAGAGATTCTTCCCAATCCGTCTTCTAACAACAAACTGCTTGTTTTTGTAATGAGGATAGATGACGGTCTTGCGTTGGAAAAGGCTTGGAAAGCCAAGGGCGTTGACGCCGTGTTTCTGGATAGGACGAGCAAATTCTCGCCGGATTCGATGGGTTCTTCAGAAATTACTGAGGAATTTAGTGGTACAAACGAGCAAAAAGAACAGAAGCATACCGTTTGGAAGAAACTGCTTCGGGATGAGCGCTTTGACGCCGATGTGCTCATCTCAACATCTTTTCTTGATACCGGAATCAATATTCATGATGATGCAGTAAAAACGATTGTTTGTTATGCAAATGACCCCACATCGTTTTTTCAGATGATTGGAAGGAAGCGTCTATCGCCAGATGCCAGGGAAACCGTAGACATCTGGGTAGGCCTCCTAAATAGCAATTGGTTCTCCCGAACAGCAAGAGAAAAACAGTTTGAAGTAGAACTGGCAGAGAAGCTGAATTTTATTCGTTCTTTTCAAACTGAAAAATGGCACGCTCAAAATGGTCAGATAACACCATGCCTCCATAAAGAAAACAATCAAATCTACGAAGCTGCATATGATATTACCCACTACGTTACTATAACGCAGCATGAAAATCTCCTTAAGAAGCGTTTCGATTGGATCTACGGAGAAAACTATCATAGCTTTTTCCGGACGTTCTGGAATAGCTCCAATCGGGTAAAAGACCAGAAGTTATTCCGATTTGATTCGATTGGGCAGGTGTATGTAGATCAATATATCAAGTGGGTTATTCAGGAGCAGATGCGCTTCTGCACCGAAATGGGAAATGCCGGTGATTTCCGTCTGATTGTTGCCGGCTGGATGGGTAAAAAGGAGTTTACAGACGCATTTAACAGGAAAAAGATAGAACTACAGAAGTTTTTGGATAATCATTGCCAGACTCCTATTGTATTGGAGGAACGGAGCATCCTTTTTTCGATGATCGATGAGCTCGCACCGATAGATATGCCCAAGCTGTCGGCGAAAACAGGCAGCGGTTCTCAGGCATCCACCGTAACAGCACGGCTGCATTCCATTGGGTTCCACTATAACATTCAGCGAGAGCCCGGTGCAAAATCCAAAAACTGGCGCGTAAGCAAAGAACCACCCGAAACGGAGACGAAATCCACCGATGATACTATGCCAGAAATCAAAGAGAGCCTGAAATAATCTTCCACAGATCACAATCCCCTGGGCAAACGGGTATTGACCGCTTGCCTGGGGGGTGTTATTTGCCTCTTATACCGACAGCTGCAGCACAAACTGTCCCGGTTCGCAGGGAATATTCAGTGCTGGTATCGGAGACGGCGGATAGAAACAGGTGCCCAGCTCCTCCCGGAGGCTCTCCCGAAGTTCCGCCAGCCCTTGGGGAAGCTGAAAGGTATTACAGTTGATCTCCGGAAAATCCGGCAGGGCCAGCTCCACAGACCCGTCAGGACAGGGCGTTACCAGCACCGGGTAGGCGACATCCTTTACATCAGGCTCCGGAACTGTAAACAGATCCTCCATCAGCGCCATACCGGCCTGCTTGTGGTCGTCCAGAACATGGGCGTAGGTGTCTAACGTAAACGCCACAGAGGCATGGCCCAGGATGACGCTCAGGGTCTTCACATCCATGCCCTGCTCCATGGCTCGACTCGCGAATGTATGGCGAAGGGCATGAAAGGTAAAGTGGCGGAGGCCACTCAGCTGTATAATCTGATTGTAATAATCCTTGAAGGTCCTCGGCTCCACATAGCCGCCCAGCGGATTGGTCACCAGAAAACCGCTGTTTTCGTAGGCTTCCCCGGCAGCCAGACGGTCACTCTGCTGAACCCTCTGCCATCCCTGCAGATCCTGCAGCACCTGGGGCAGCAGCGGGATGGAGCGAATGGAATTCTGGGACTTGGGCGTCTGGATCACAATCTCTGTGGATGCCTCCTGCGGATTCTTGGGTTTCTCGGTCTTGTTCAGGCGGTTCAGGGTGCGGCGTATGTAAATCCGCCGTCCATGCACGTCCACGTCCTCCCAGCGCAGCCCCAGCAGCTCTCCCAGTCGGATGCCGGTAAACAGAACCAGCCGAATAAAAACACCGTAACGGTGCTGATAGCTGCCTTGGATCAGGCACATCTGCTCGTCACGGGTCAGGATGGTAATCTGCGGTCTGCCGCCGCTGGGCAGATTCACCGAGGAGGCCGGATTGCTGTTGATATAGCCCTCTGCCACCGCGAACTTTAGCGCACGGTGCAGGAACAGATTGAGATTCACGATGGTTTTGGCTGACAGCCCCTCGGATTCCGCTTTGTAGTTGTAAAACAGCTGGAGCATTCGGGGCGTCAGCTCCTGCAGCACCACGTCCCCCAGCGCCGGTTTCAGATGCACCCGGATATAGCTTTCATAGCTTAAGTAGGTGGACTGCTTGATTGTATTTTTCATATACACCTCAAGGCACAAATCCAACCAGTCTCCCAGCGTAACCCGGGTAAAGTTATTGGGGCTGGTGTCATTCATGAACGACATCTGGTTCAGCAGCTTTACGGCTTTTTCTCTGGTTTTTGCGTATTTGGAAACCCGTTTCGGCTTTCCGGTCATTTTGTCATAGTCTACCGTGACCCGGACCTCGTATCGTCCATCCGCACGGAGCTTAATGTTGCCTTCATTGTTGGCTCTTGTTTTTGACATTTGGGTATTCCTCCTTTGTATGCAGTTCCTCATTTTGATAATATGCAGTTATTTTTCTGAAGAATTCTGCTTACAAAGTAGTTGGTTCTATATTACATTATTACAATTTCCCTCACTTTTTTGCGCTTTACAGTTCCTCCCTGAGCACTCGGTGAGGGCCACCCCGGATAATGTGAATTTGAAACCATCTGCTTCCCAAGTTGTCCAAACCAGAGCCTCTCAGACGCGGTTTTTCAGTCCAGCCTCTGAAACACCCCAACATCCTCCATGCAATAGGGTGCATCCCGTGTATATTTCCGGGTCTGATGTAAATCCACATCAAAACCGGGATACCAGACTCTCAGCATATTACAGAGCCGGTTGAACATACTGAGCCCATCGCTGTATTGGTGCCCATCTACGAAGCTGGTGGTGTTCATTACAAAATGCATATGAACGTGGCTACCATCCAGGTGCACTCCGTAGACCATCTGGTATTCTTTGAAGCACTGTCCCACTGCAAATCCCAGTCGCAGCAGCTCGTCAAAGTCTGCCAAATCCATTTCGTTATCCGCAAAGGTAATAAAGAAATGCTTCAGTTGGAGCGCTTCCGATTTGCGAAAAGCCTGCTTTACGAATAGCATCTGCTCCAGCGCTGCAAAGCTGCCGCAGTCCACAGCATAACCGCCTCTGACCACAGCTTTATCCAGAACGTAGTGAATCACATTCTCCAAGGCAATGGCATCTGGGTATGTATTGCGCGTCACGATAACATTTGGCATAAGGCATGTACCTCCTTGGTAATGTCGTCCTCATCCAGTCCCAGCTCCTGTAGCCGGACATAGATTTTGCAGATTACCGGCACAATGTCCTGCCGGTAGTCCACGGCAGCCGGAACCGCGTTGTTAATCAGCGACCGCAGATATTCGCTGTTCGTCATCTGAAGTCTGCGGCTGTTGATATTTATCGTATCTAGTTCGTTATTTGTTAGTCTTATAGATTGAGTATTCCGCCCGAGATTGAGCACCTCGACCGGGCAAATTGAGCACCGTCACCGGCGAGATTGAGCACGGTCACCGCAATCGTTGAGCAGCACGGTAAAATGTAGATATGTACCCTCCAGGGTGCAAATTCTACAAGGA
>JALFUW010000040.1 GCA_022786995.1 Clostridiales bacterium | reverse complement strand
TGTCCTTGCGCAGGGCGTTCTCGTCCGTCATCCGCCCGTCGGGGGTGAAGAAGGTGCCGTTGCAGCTGACCATGTGGTGATTCATCAGGTACTCGTTGGCGAAGGCCAGCTCGTCCACCCGATCGCCCCGCAGCACCCAGCGGGGAATGTTGATTTCGTCTTCCATAAAAAATACCTCCTATTAAAGACTATTTCACCCGTAGTCTCAAATGGAGGTTTTTTTGCATTGGGAGGTGCAAATTGTTGTAAAAAAATTTTTCTGAGGGATTTAACCTTGCCTTCCCCTTCTGGGGGGCAAGTCTTGGCTTCCCCTCTGGGGGGAGCTGGCACGGCCTTAGCCGTGACTGAGGGGGTGTCCCTCTTTCGAACGAAACTCCCTCCGACTTCGCTTGCGCTCAGCCACCTCCCTCAAAGAGGGAGGCAAGCGCGCACTGCCTACCCGCCAAAGGCCAATTATCTGAGCCGTCATGGTCGAGGGGCCCAAAAGAGAGAAGGCAAAGGATGCGGTGTCGGCTTCTGTCGATTGCGTTGTGGGCTGAACCAAAAATACGCGTGTAAAGCGTGTAAGCGTGTAAGCGCATCCTGAGCCGAAGGGAGGATGGAATGAAAAAAGCACCTGCCGCGGCAGATGCTTTTTGTGGTCGGAGTGTCGGGATTCGAACCCGAGGTCTCTTGGACCCGAACCAAGCGCGATACCAAGCTTCGCCACACCCCGTTAGCCTGTTCATTATAGCGGCTTTCAGGGCATTTGTCAAGCACAAAAGCCTTCCCCTCTGGGGAAGGTGCCCCCGCAGGGGGCGGATGAGGGCCCTCTCAGTCACGGCCAAAGCCGTGACAGCTCCCCCAGAGGGGGAGCCAAGTCTTGCCTCCCTCTTTGAGGGAGGTGGCTGAGCGCAAGCGAAGTCGGAGGGAGTTTCGTTCGAAAGAGGGACACCCCCGCAGTCACGGCTAAGGCCGTGCCAGCTCCCCCAGAGGGGGAGCCAAGACCCCACAAATTGGAATTTACCGCCCAAGGCTTCCCCCTGGGGGTGGCATTATTCCTCCGTCATGTCAAGATCGTCAAAGTCCATCTGACCGCCGCCCTTTTGGGCCTGCCACTGCTCCTTGGTGATGAGAATGGCCCGGGGCTTGCTGCCCTGGAAGGGGCCGACGATGCCCTTTTCCTCCATCTCGTCCACAATCCGGGCCGCCCGGGCGTAGCCCAGCTTCAGCCGCCGCTGGAGCATGGACACGGAAGCCTGTCCCGTCTCCAGAATCACATCCACGGCGGCAGGCAGCATCTCGTCGCCCTCCAGCTCCTCGTCAGTCGGCTCGGGGTCAGACACGGAGGCGGGCTTCTTGCCCGTCTGCTGGGCCTTCTTCTCGATCTCCTCCAGAACCTCCTGACTGTAGTCGGCGACGTAGTGCTCTTTTACATATTCCGCAACGGCTTCCACTTCCCCGTCGGTGACGAAGCAGCCCTGCACCCGCAGGGGCTTGCCGCTGCCGATGGGAGCGTAGAGCATATCGCCCTTGCCCACCAGCTTTTCCGCGCCCATGGTGTCCAAAATAATCCGGGATTCCATGGCGGAGGCCACGGAGAAGGCAATTCTCGAAGGGATATTGGCCTTCATCAGGCCGGTAATCACGTTTGCCGAGGGCCGCTGGGTGGCGATGATCAGGTGCATCCCCGCGGCACGGCCCATCTGGGCAATGCGGCAGATGGAGTCCTCCACCTCCTTGGCGGCAACCATCATCAGGTCAGCCAGCTCGTCGATGATCACCACGATGGTGGGCAGCTTCTGCCCGCCCTCCTCGGCGGTGACGATGCTGTTGTAGGATTCCAAATCCCGAACGCCCAGATCAGACATGGCCTTGTACCGCCGCAGCATCTCCGTAACGGCCCATTGCAGACTGCCCGCCGCCTTCTTGGGGTCGGTGACCACGGGAATCAGCAGCTGGGGGATGCCGTTGTAAATACCCAGCTCCACCATCTTGGGGTCTACCATGATGAGCTTAATGTCCTCCGGCCCGGCCTTATACAGAAGGCTAATAATAATGGAGTTCATGCACACCGACTTACCCGAGCCGGTGGTACCAGCAATCAGCAGATGGGGCATTTTGCCGATATTTCCCACCACGCAGGCCCCGTCAATGCTCTTCCCCAGAGCCACGGAGGACTTGGATTTCGCGCCGCCGAAGGCATCGGAGTCGATGACCTCCCGCAATGACACGGTGGTGACGGTGCGGTTGGGCACCTCGATGCCCACCACGGAGATTTTTCCCGGCACGGCGGCGATGCGCACGCCGGAAGCACCCAGACTCAGGGCGATATCGTCGGCGCAGCCCGTGAGCTTATTGAGCCGCACGCCCTTGTCCAGCTCCACCTCATACCGGGTGACGCTGGGGCCACGGGTGACATTGATGATGTGGGCATCAATATTGAAGCTTGCCAGCGTCTCATTGAGCCGCCGGGAGTTTTCCCGCATCTCCTCGGTGCCGTCCGCCGTGCCCCGGCTGGGTCGTTTCAGCAGGTCAATGGGCGGGAAGCAGTATTCGGGAGCGGCCTTTTCCTGATTCTTCGCAATCTCGGCAGTAACCTGCTTGGTGGCTGCCGCCGTATCCTTCGCCGTGAGCTTTTCCGCTTCGGCTTCCGGCTCCGATTCCGCCTTCTTCCGGGGAGCGGGTCTGACCTGCACGGTTCTGCGGGTAGGCTCCAGCACCAGCTCAGGCATCTTCGTGGGAATCTCCGGCTCTGCCTCAGGCTCCGCAAAGGGCTCCTCCGTCACCTCCGCAATGGGTTCGTCAAAGACGCTGGGGATGTCCTCCCGGACATACCGGCTGGTGCCCGCCAGAGGGGCGCTGATCTCCGTATCGATGCGGCTCATGAAGGCTGCACCCTTGCCCGGGGCGTGCTTCACGGTGTCCACAGGCTGGGTCTCAGGCTCCTCCTGTTTCTTTTCCTTTTTGGGCTTGGGCGGTTCCGGCATCCGCTCCTGGGCAGGCTCCTCAAGCCGCTGGGGCGGGGCTGCCTGCTGCTTTGCCTGCTCCCGGCGCTGGCGCTTCTGCTCAATCTGCCGGGTGGCGATCTTGTTCACCACGATGGCCGCAGGCTCGATGTAATCGTCGTCCTCGTCCTCGTCATAGTCATCTCTGGGACGATTGGCGATGGCACGGATGAGGCTGGGAATGGTGATCTGCATAGCGCCAAGCAATGTCAGCACCGCCAGAAGCATGGTGATGATGTAGGACAGCGCCGTGCCGCAGGCCCAGCGCAGCAGATAGCCCGCAAGGCCGCACACAACGCCGCCGGAGGTGCCCGCCGCGCCGCCGGAATAGAGATAGCTGATCAGCTGTATCGGCTCCGTCTGCACCTGCTGGGCAACCACCAGATGGTAAATGACACCGCACAGCAGGGCGAATGCTATGGCGCAGCTGCCCCGCAGCCGCACCGCCATCTTCCTGCCGAACAGGTTGATGAGCGCCATATAGAGCAGAGCCGGAATCAGGAAATAGAAGCCCGCCCGGCCCACAAGGCCCAGCACCACAGACCGCACCACCATCAGCAGCGCCCCCTCGGGCTTGACGCAGATAAGTACAAACAGCAAAAACAGGCAGAAGCTGATGAGGGCCGTCACCAGACTGGTGGAGACGGGATTTTCGTATTCCGTGGCCACCTTTGGGTTTTTTTTACTGTTAGCCGCCTTTTTCGGGGGCTTTTTCTTAGAATTGGACTTGGCAGGCGGCGCCTTCCGTTTGGTGTCCGTCACGATTTTTTCCGCCTGAGACGAAGATTTTTTCTTAGCCACGGGAACCCTCCTAGACCACGAGATTCAGAATGAAGATAAACAGGGCAACACCCCAGCAGTAGACGCCGAACAGGCCGAAGCCATGCTCTGAGGCCAATCGCCGGGTCAGCCGAATGCCGCCCATAGCCGCGCCGAAGGACATCAGGGCGATCAACAGATAGCGCACGAGGATGGCAAAGGACAGCGCCCCCACTCCCCCGGAGAGAATGCCCAGCACGTCATAGACCATCAGGCCCGCCAGCAGAAACAGCTTGATGATGAAGGCCATATTCAGGCTGTAGACCCGCTCCACGCCGCACACGGAGCCGATGGACACCATGGTGCCCACGGTGGAAATCCCCGGCAATATGGATGCCGCGCAGCCGCAGCCCATGGCAAAGCCCTCCAGCCGGGACAGGGTTCTGGAGTCCTTGTTGCTGCTGGGCAGGAACTGGGGAATGTAGAGGATCACGCCGTTCAGGAACAGGAAAACGGCAATGGTAAGTAAATTCGTCTGCATTTTCTGGACAAATCGGTACATGAGCAGGCCCAGAAGCGTGGGCAGAAGCATGGTCTTTACCAGCGACCAGTCCATCATGCTTTTTGTGTCCAGCGGGCGCTTGCGCTTGCGCTTGGGCACCCGGGCCAATGCCCGGGCCCGGTTCATTTTCACAAACTGCCCCCGGCTGGACAAGTACAGCGCGGCAAACACACTCAAATGGATCAGCAGCGACAGCAGATCGGTGGTGTTCTTCACGCCGAAAAATTTCAGCAGCAGCATTCTGTGGGCCTGTGCGGACACCGGGAGAATATCGGTCAGCCCCGAAACAAGGCCAAACAGCAGGCTTTGCAGCCAGTTCAGCTCCAATTCATTCACTCCTTCTGTGATTCCTTCAAAATGACATAACTCGCATTACAGCATATGATATCACATTTTTGCGGAGATTTCCAGCCCCTTTTTTTGCGGCGAGTCGCCGCTGACAATTCGTTACGCGCACTGGCAATCGTCCCACATCCTTTGGGCCCGCTCGGTAACGATATAGCGTGTAGAGTTTGGAGTGAAGGTATCGCCTTCGGCGATGAATTGAAAAATGTGGGTGAATACCGCAGAATTTCCACTCTTCACTCTTCACTCTCCTCGCTCAATTTCCGTGCTTTCGTTCCTTCTCGATCATCTTATGCAGCGTGGTCAGGGCGTCGTTCAGGCCGCCCAGTCTGTCGATCAGCCCCGAGGCCACCGCCTCCTTGCCGTAGAGAATGGTGCCCACGTCGGTAGCCATCTCCCCCGTCGCCATCATATAGTGCTCAAATTTTTCCCGGGTAATCCTGGAGTTCGCCGTGACAAAATCCGCGATCTGCTCCTGAATCCGCTGGAAATACCGAAAGGTCTGGGGCGCGCCCACCACCAGCCCTGTCATCCGCACAGGATGCACCGTCATGCTGGCGGTGGGGGTAATGAAGGACTTTTTCGTGCACACCGCCAGCGGAATGCCGATGGAGTGCCCGCCGCCCAGCACCAGAGACACCGTAGGCTTTTTCATACCGGCGATCATCTCGGCAATGGCAAGCCCCGCTTCAATGTCGCCGCCCACCGTGTTCAGCAGCAACAGCAGACCGTCAATGTCGTCACTTTCCTCGATGCCCGCCAGCAAGGGCAGGACGTGCTCGTATTTCGTGGTCTTCACCGTCTCCGGGGCCACCTGATGGCCCTCCACCTGCCCGATGATGGTGAGGGTGTAGATGCTTCCCTTTTTCGATTTGGTAATGTCGGAGCCAAGCTCCACAATTTGCTCCCGCTCCTGCTTTTTCATTTCCGCATTGTCATTCATAGCAGCGCCCCCAAATGTTGTTAGTTGACAGTGGATAGTTGACAGTTGACAGTTAAGGTTTCGAAAGCAGAACAAACATATAAACTTCTATCCATCCCTGTCTTCTTTCAACTGTTTTAGCATAACCACTTTTCACAGCATAATTCCCTCTTGCCAGAGCGTTCTTTTTGTCGTATAATATTGGGCGGTGATGTTATGGCAACGAAAACAAACGCCGTTCGATTGGTGGAGCAGGCGGGGCTTCCCTGCCGGGAACGCTTCTATGAATTTGACGAATCCGATCTCAGCGGCACCCACGCCGCCCAGGCCATCGGCATGCCGCCGGAACAGGTCTTCAAGACCTTGGTTGCCCGGGGGGAGAAAACCGGCATCAATGTCTTCTGCATTCCCGTGTGCTGCGAGCTGAACCTCAAGAAGGCTGCCAAAGCCGCCGGGGACAAGAATATGGAGCTGGTGGCGGTGAAGGAGCTGCTGGGGCTGACCGGGTACATCCGGGGCGGCTGCTCTCCCGTGGGCATGAAGAAAAAATACCCTACCTTCTTTGATGAAACCTGTATCCTCTGGGACGAAATCGCCGTGTCCGCCGGGGCACGGGGGCATCAGATGATCGTCCCGCCGGAGAAGCTTGCGGAGCTGGTATCGGCAAGGCTTGTTGATTTGACAGAATAAACATACAGAAAGGAAGTATTTTTATGTATCAGTACAAGACAAAAGGCACCTGCTCTCAGATGATCTACTTCGATCTGGAGGACGGCAAGGTCAAAAATGTCCAGTTCCTGGGCGGCTGCAACGGCAACCTCAAGGGCATCGGACAGCTGGTAGAAGGCATGGACGTGGACGATGTCATCGCCCGGCTGGAAGGCACCACCTGCGGTATGAAGAGAACCTCCTGCCCCGACCAGCTGGCAAAGGCCCTGAAGGAAGCCAAGGCGGGCGTATAAACGAAAGAGGACAGCAATTTAGCTGTCCTCTCATTTTATGAATGTATCTGTTCCTGCCCATGGCGCAGAAGCCATATTAGCCGCATCCGTTCCAGAAATTCCGGCATATTTGCCGGAGAGACAACCTCTTGCGCCGATTCCCGCTGGAGCCAGGGAAGCGCCATCTCCCCTGCCCAGAGGAAAAAGCTTCCATCCTCCCCGTCTTCCAGCACGATGGGGATATTCCCCACCGCCAGCTGGCTTTTGCCCCAGCGCAGAATGCTGCCTCTCAGCCGGTAGCAGGCCAGATACAGCTCCGGCGTAAAGGGCATCAGCTCACTTGGCCCCATGGGGTTGATGCCCAGCCGGGACAGAGCGACACACAGGCCGGGGTAGGTCTGGGGCAGGGTTTCGTAAAAGTTTCTGCAATAAGCGCAGTCGCAGTGGTCGTCCGCATTGTCTGTTGTAAGCTTCCGAGTTGCCTCCACGTCCACCTGAATGCGCCAATCCGCTAAATCAAAGGTCATGTTACTCCTTCACCGCGTCCAGGATGCAGCGCACTAGTTCCTCCCTGCCGTCGCCCTTCTCCGCGGAGAAAGGAATCACGGGGCAGTCTTCCGGCAGGTTCAGGTCGGCGCGGATGACCTCCAGATTGGGGACAAGCTCGCTTTTTTTGAGCTTGTCCATTTTGTTCGCCACCACCACAAAGGGGCAGCCGCTCTGCAAAAACCAGTTCGCCATGGTGATATCGTTGTTCGTGGGCGGATGGCGGTAGTCCACGATCAGCACCCCCAGATCAATCCGTCCGGCGGCGAAATAATCCTCCATGAGCTTGCCCCACCGCTCTTTTTCGCTCTGGGACACCTTGGCAAAGCCGTAGCCCGGCAGGTCAACCAGATAGCATTTTCGGTCAAGGACAAAATAATTGACATGGATGGTCTTTCCCGGCTTGTCCCCGACCCGGGCAAAATTCTTCCGCTGGAGCAGCCGGTTGATCACCGAGGACTTGCCTACGTTGGACTTTCCCGCGAAGGCGATCTCCGGCAGGCGGTTCTTGGGAAAATCCTTGGGGGCGGCGGCGGAAATCAAAAATTCCACATTCTGAAAATTCATCTATGTCTCCTTATTGGCGCAGCTCCGGCTTTCTTGCTCTGGGCTTTCTCTCCGGCAGCTCCGCCAACAGCGCAGGCGCCGCCTGACTGGGCCGATTCAGCGCCGTTGCCAGCACAGTGTCCACCGTGGACGCACTGACAAAATTCAGCTGACGGCGGACGGTCTGGTCGATTTCCTCCAAATCCCGCTCGTTATCGGCAGGGATGATCACCGTGCGGATGCCGTGGCGCAGAGCCGCCATGGTCTTTTCCCGCAGGCCGCCGATGCGCAGCACCCGGCCCCGCAGGGAAATTTCGCCGGTCATGGCTACGTCACTTCGGACGGAAATGCCCGTCAGCGCCGACACCATGGCGGTGCACACCGTCACACCGGCAGAGGGGCCGTCCTTGGGCACCGCGCCCTCCGGGAAGTGGACGTGAATATCCTTCGTCTTGTAGAAGTCGGGGGCGACCCCCAGCTTCGGAGCGTTCGCACGAATATAGCTGAGCGCCGCATGGGCGGATTCCTTCATCACGTCGCCTAAGTTGCCCGTCAGCTCCAGCTTGCCGGAGCCGTCCATGACGTTCACTTCCACCTCCAGCGTCTCGCCGCCCACACTTGTCCAGGCCAGGCCCGTGACCAGGCCCACCTGATCGGTACACGGCAGCCGGTCGGGAAGATATTTGCGAACACCCAGGAATTGTTCCAGATTACTCCCGGTTACCAGGACTTTTTTCACCGTTTCCCCGTCCAGAAGTTCCATTGACGCCTTCCGGCAGATGTCACCGATACAGCGTTCCAGACTGCGGACGCCGGATTCCCGGGTGTAGCAGGCGATGATTTCCCGGACAGCTTCCTCGGAAACGCGCAGCTGGCTCTTTTTCAGGCCGTGCTTCGAAAGCTGCTTGGGGATCAGGTGGTTCTTCGCAATCATCACCTTTTCCTCGTCGGTATACGATCCAAGCTCGATGACCTCCATGCGGTCAAGGAGCGGCCGGGGCACCGTGTCCAGGGTGTTGGCGGTGGTGATGAACAGCACATCGGACAGGTCGTAGGGAATCTCCAGATAGTGATCCCGATAGGTCTTGTTCTGTTCCCCATCCAACACTTCCAGCAGCGCCGCGCTGGGGTCGCCCCGGTAATCAGAGCCCATCTTGTCGATTTCATCCAGCAGCAGCACCGGGTTATTGCTGCCCGCCTGAATCATGGCAGTCATGATGCGGCCCGGCATGGCGCCCACATAGGTTTTCCGATGGCCCCGGATATCCGCTTCGTCGTGTACGCCACCGAGAGACACACGGGCCATTTTCCGATTCAGCGCCTTCGCTACGGAATAGGAAATAGAGGTTTTACCCACGCCGGGAGGGCCAACCAGACACAGAATCTGGGGCGGCATTTCGGGGGCCATCTGCCGCACGGCGATGGTCTCCAGAATGCGGCTCTTCACCTTTTCCATGCCGAAGTGGTCTTTTTCCAGAATCTTCCGGGCAGCGGAAACATCAATGCGCTCCTTTGTTTTTGTGTTCCATGGCAGATCAAGGACGGTGTCCAGATAGTTTCGCAGAACCGCGCCCTCGGAGGAGCCGAAGGGCTGCTTTTTGAGCCGCTCCACATCCTTCAGAAGCTTCTTTTCGATGTCCGCATTCAGCTTCAAGCCCTGAATACCGGCGGCGTAGCTATCGCACTCGTCCTCGTCGTCCCCTTCTCCCAGCTCCTCCCGGATGACCTTCATCTGCTCACGCAGATAGTAGTCCCGCTGGTTCTGGTCAAGCACCGCCTTGGTCTTCTCCTGAATCTCCCCTTCCAGCCGGAGCATCTCCACCTCCCGGTGCAGAAGCCGCAGGGCTGTTTCCAGCCGCCGGGTGGGATTCAGCATACAAAGGAGCTTCGCCTTATCCGGGAATTCAATGCCGGAATTTTGGGCAATGCTGTCGGCGATATACCCGTTGCTGGTGCTGGCCATCATCTGCAAATACACCGTCTGGGCCGGGTGCTCAGACATTTGCAGATACAGCCCATACAGGGAATTTGCCTCCCGGCGCAGGGCCTGAGAACGAACGGAGTCCGGCTCCTGCTGTTCAGGAACCGCTTCAATGGTACCAAAAAGGTAAGGCTCCGACTGGGAAAGCTCGGAAACCTTTCCCCGGCAGATGCCCGTCACCAGCACTCGCAGATTTTCCGACTGGGGCTTGAGCACCTGCTTGACCTTCGCCACCGTACCGATGGGATACAAGTCGGCAAGCTTGGGATCGTCCACCAGCAGATCCTTCTGGGGCACCAGAAAAATCGTCTGGTCAACCTTCATCGCCGCTTCCAGCGCCAGAATGGACTTGGCGCGGCCAACATCAAAGTGCACCGTCTGGTCGGGGAACACCGTCAGGCCCCGCAGGGCCAAAATGGGCAGCTTCCCGGCATAGAGTTTTTCTTCATTCATGAGGGAAACCCCTCCTTTCGCAAAAAAGGGGGTAGCAAAACCTACCCCCTTCCGGATTATTTCTTACCAGTGAGCTTCTGCCGGGGGTGCGCGGCATCCCGCACGATCACCGGATCTCCGCCTTCCACGGACTCAGGGGTAATGACGATCTTCTGAATGGAAAGATCGGAAGGAATCAGGAACATAATGCTGGTCATGATCTTCTCCATAATGGCCCGCAGACCTCTGGCTCCAATCTGACGGTCGATGGCCTTCTGGGCAATCAGCAGCAGGGCTTCGTCCGACACTTCCAGCTGGACGCCATCCATGGCCAGAAGCGCCTGATACTGCTTGGTCAGGGCGTTCTTCGGCTCCACCAGAATCCGCACCAGATCATTCTGGGTCAGGCTCTGCAAGGTGGTGATCACCGGCATACGGCCTACCAATTCCGGGATAATGCCGAATTTCAGCAGATCGTGAGGCTCCACCTGGGTAAACAGAGTGCCCACATCCCTTGCCTTTTTGCTCTGCACCGGGGCATCAAAGCCAATGGCGCTCTTGTCGGTGCGCTTTTCGATGATCTTATCCAGACCGTCGAAGGCGCCGCCGCAGATGAACAGGATGTTGGTGGTGTCCACCTGAATCATTTCCTGCTGGGGATGCTTCCGTCCGCCCTGAGGGGGAACGTTGGCAACGGTGCCCTCCAGAATTTTCAGCAGCGCCTGCTGGACACCCTCGCCGGACACATCCCGGGTGATGGAGGTATTCTCGCTTTTCCGGGCGATCTTATCCATCTCGTCGATGTAGATGATGCCCCGCTGGGCCAGCTCTACGTCAAAGTCCGCGGCCTGCAGAAGCCGCAGCAGAATATTCTCCACATCGTCGCCCACGTAGCCCGCTTCCGTCAGGGTGGTGGCGTCGGCAATGGCGAAGGGCACATTCCGGATTTTTGCCAGTGTCTGGGCAAACAGGGTCTTGCCGCTGCCCGTGGGGCCAATCAGCAGGATGTTGCTCTTTTGCAGCTCCACCTCGGAATCAGAGCCAAAGTAGATGCGCTTATAATGATTGTAAACCGCGACGGACAGGGCGACCTTGGCGTCGTCCTGACCGATGATTTAGCGATCCATGAAGGTTTTCATCTCCATGGGGGTAGGCAGACGGTCGGGAGCCTTGGGCGCGCCGTTTGGCTCCAAGTCGTACTCGTCACGCAGCAGTTCGCTGCACGCCGCGACGCAGTCGCTGCAAATATACACCCCAGGACCGGCAATCAGCCGTGAAGCCTGATTCTCCCGCTTCCCACAGAAGCTGCAGCGAACCGGCGGTTCCGTATTCTTTGCCATGCACCTGGTACCTCATTTCTACGTTTTTTTCAATTGACAATTGAAAGTTGACAGTTGACAATTATGGTATCCCTTCGGGATCATTTGAAATCAATTGAAGGCTATCGTCATTATTTATAAATTATCCCCGCAGGGGATTCCTTAATTGTCAATTGTTCTTTGTGAATTGTCAATTTTTTCTAATATCAGCCTATTTTTTGGCCCTTCTGGGTCAATGGTGCTCCAGCACCCGGTCGATGAGGCCGAAGGCCTTGGCTTCCTCAGCCGTCATGAAGTTGTCCCGCTCGCAGGCGGCGGTGACGGTCTCGATGCTCTGCCCGCAATTCTCGGACAGGATGCGGTTCATCCGCTCCTTGATGGTTTGCAGGCGCTTCATGTGGATGGCCATATCGGTGATCTGGCCCTGAGTGCCTGCGGAGGGCTGGTGGATCATAATTTCGGAATTGGGCAGGGCCATACGCTTGCCCTTGGTGCCCGCGCTCAGCAGAAACGCGCCCATGGACGCCGCCATGCCGACGCAGATGGTCGCTACATCACACTTGATGTACTGCATGGTGTCGTAAATCGCCATACCGGCAGTGACGCTGCCGCCGGGGCTGTTGATATAGAACTGGATGTCCTTGTCGGGATCCTGGGCTTCCAGATACAGAAGCTGGGCAACCACCAGAGAGGCAGTGGTGTCGTTGACCTCCTCGGACAGGAAAATGATACGGTCATTCAGCAGACGGGAGAAAATGTCATAGCTGCGCTCACCGCGGCTGGTCTGCTCAACAACATAGGGAACTAAACTCATGGTGATGTCTCCTTTCAAAAGCCTTGAAACATTCTAACCATCGCGGGGGAAGGTTATTCCAAATACGGAAAATCCTGCATAGAGGGAAAATCCTGCAAAGGGAAACCGGCACAAAGCCGGTTTCCCGATGTAACAGTATTCGGGTTAAGCCTCGGCGGACTCCTTAGCCTTGGGAGCTACAGCCACGGCGGACTCGGCAATCAGCTTCACAGCCTTGCGGGTGGTCAGGCTGCCGGTCAGCTCGCCCATGGGAACCATTTCCTTGACCTTGTCCACCTCCAGCTGGTACTGCTCGGCTAGAGCCTTGAACTCCTCCTCGATCTCCTCGTCGGTGACGGTGATGCCCTCGACCTCAACGATCTTCTCCAGAGTGACGGAGATCTTGGCCTGCTTCTCAGCGGCGGGACGGAAGGCGTTACGCATGGTGCTCACGTCGCCGCCCATCATCTTGGCGTACTGCTCCATGGAGTAGCCGCTCATCTGCAGCTGGTAGGCAAAACGCTCCATCTGGGTGTCCAGCTCCTGCTCCACCAGAGCCTTGGGCATCTCAACGGTGGTGTTCTCAGCGGCCTTCTCAACGGCAGCGTTCTCAAAGTCGGAAGCGATGCGCTTTTCGGCCTGTTCCAGAGCCTTGGCACGGATGTCGGCCTTCAGCTCCTCCAGGGTATCGAACTCGGAGACATCCTTGGCAAACTCGTCATCCAGCGCGGGCACGTTGGTCACGGTGACCTTGTTCAGCTTCACATGGAAGACAACAGGCTTACCGGCCAGGTTCTCGTGATAGTCCTCGGGGAAGGTGATATTGATGTCCTTCTCCTCACCGGCGGTCATGCCAACCACCTGCTCCTCAAAGCCGGGGACAAACTGGCCGGAGCCCAGCTTCAGGTCGAAGTTCTCGCCCTTGCCGCCCTCGAAGGGAACGCCATTGTCGAAGCCCTCAAAGTCGATGTTGGCGGTGTCGCCCATCTCAGCGGCCCGCTCCACAGTCTCGGTGGAAGCAACGTTCTGGGCCATGCGATCCAGCTCAGCCTGCACCTGGGTGTCGGTGACATTGGCCTCGGCCTTCTCCACCTCCAGGCCCTTGTACTGGCCCAGGGTGACCTCGGGATAGACTTCCGTGGTCAGGGTCAGGGTGACGGAGCCGTCCTCGGCGATCTGCATATCGGTCAGGCTGGGACGGCCAATGGCCTTCAGGCCCTCCTGCTTTGCTACGGCAAAGTCATAGACCTCGGGGAAAATCTCTTCCAGACCATCCTCGTAGAAAACATGTGCGCCGTACATGGCCTCGATCATCTTCCGGGGGGCCTTGCCCTTACGGAAGCCGGGAATCATGATCTGCTTGCGGGCCTTGAGATACGCCTTGTTGACGCCGGACTCCATCAGCTCCTTGTCGATCTCCACAACGATGGTAGCCTCGTTGCCCTTTCTTTCAATGCTCTTTACGTTCATTGGTTTTTGTCCTCCTAAATTGGTTCGCAGGGCGAAACCATTCTATATTTATTTCATAGCCGATCTATTCTATCAAAATATACGGCTTTTGTCCATAGTTTTTCTGAAATTTTCTTAAAAAATTACAGGATACGGCTGAAAATCCAGATAGTCCGCAGAAGTGAGACGGAATTCTACCCCGTCCCACTGACCTTCCATGGCAAGCTTGTGGCTTCCGCCATGAAGGTGACCGTAAAAGCACCGGCGTACCCCGTAGGTTTCCAACAGCTTCAGGATTTCTGTGCATTCGTAACCCTTGTACCGGGGCGGATAGTGGAGAAATACCAGCTTTGGCCTGTCCCCTGCCGCCTTCAGCGAGACTTCCAGTCGCAGCAGCTCCCGCTTGAACACCTTCTCGTCATGCTGTCCGCTGCGCTCCTCCTCAAAGAACCAGCCGCGAGTGCCGCATATGGCGTAGTCTCCGTATTCGTAGCAGTTGTTATTCAGCAGGTGCAGGTCGGTAAAACCATTCTCTTTGCAAAACTTTTCAAACTTCGCGGCGGTAGACCACCAATAGTCATGGTTGCCTTTCAGGATGATCTTCCTGCCGGGGATCTCATTGATCCACGCGAAATCCTGCCGGGCACCCTCTAAGTCCAGCGACCAGCTCAAGTCCCCCAGCAGGACGGTGGTATCCTCGGGTTTGATCACCGACAGCCCAGAGCGAAGCTTGTCCATATAGCCCACCCAGGCGCCGCCGAATACATCCATGGGCTTCGGCGCACCAAGGCACAGGTGCAGGTCACCGATGGCATACAGCGCCATAGCGTGCCCCCCTTCTCTTTATAATAAGTCCTTCAATTCCGATTCCGATATTCTCAAAGCGGCCGCCGTGAACGCCGCGTCCAGGGCGGGGCTTTTTTCCGCCAGAAGCAGAGCGTTTTTTCCAAGTCCCGGCTTCGCCCGGGCATCCATCAGCCCCGCGTAGGCCAGCGCCGCTGCCGGGGACAGGACGTAATTGTGGGTGCGGTAGACGCTGGAAATGGTCTGACCGATGCGGGTACTGCTGACCACGCTGACCCGGAAAGCTCTGCTCATGTCCGCCAGCAATGCATCAGCGGGCGTATACGTTCCACCCCGGCGGCAGACCTCCAGATACCGCTCCACCTCGGCTGTGCCGCCGGCCTCGAAGACGAGCCGTTCCAGCTGCTCCGGCAGGGCGGCATCCGCTTCCGGGATGGCAGTCCGAACACTGGCGGCATCCGTACGCAGCTGCCCATGGCACAGAAGCTCCCACAGGCCGCTGTTCTCGTTGCAGCAGCAGACGATCTTCCCGACGGGCAGGCCCCATTGTTTCGCATAAAATGCGCTGATTGGAGCGGTAAAATCCCCGGAAATGACGGAAATGTCCGTCGGCTCATCGCTTCCCAGCTGCCCGTAGATTCCAAACAGCACAGCAATCCGCAGAGCAATCGCCAGCCAGCCGGATGAATAATCGAGCTGCCCGAAAAGCTGCTCCGCCAGCTCCCGGGCCATGTGATGGTAGGACTGGCCTACGTTGCGCCACAGCTCCGCCACCTGCGTTCGGTGACCCAGCGGAACAACCGCCACAGGATTTCGTCCGATGCACACGTCCACATCCCAACAGGTAAGCCTGCTCCCAAACAGACGATTGAGAATCTCCGCCACACGCTGTCCGAAGGGTGCAGCTGCCAGCTCCTTCCACTCCTGCGTGGAATAGGACGGTGCGTGGAAGGGCAGGTACAGCCCTCCGTCCGGGCCCCGGCTTTCCCGCAGGGCACGCTGGGCTGTAAAGGCATCCCGGCGGTTTCGTGTTGTGATATACAGCATGGCAGCTCCCCTCCAGCAATGATCATGACTGGATTATTTTACCACAGGCTCACTTTTCTGTCTATAAACGAAAAATGAATTCTTTTTGGCGCAGCTGTCACAATTTGTCAGGAGCGGTTACTTCGTGGTCAAAACACGGATAGCATTGTTCCAGAAAATATCCATGACATTTTCCTCTGTCAGGCCACGGTCAAGAAGCTTCCGGGCCAGCGCGGGATAGCTCTGCACGCCCTCAAAGCCGTCGGGCATGGCATCCACGCCGTCAAGGTCACCGCCCAGAGCAATGTGCTTTCCATCAGGATCCAGCTCCATAAAGTGCAGGATGTGATCGCAGATGGTATCCAAGTCGGAAGGCTCCCCGGTGAACTCCCGGCAGGTATTGTAGCCCGCCACGCCGCCGGTTTCCCGGATCGCCCGGAACATATCGTCGGTAATATTGCGGCTGTGGTCAAACACTGCCCGGCTGTTGGAATGGGTGGCGAGGATGGGCGCGTTTGTGATCTTCATGATATCCCAGAAGCCCTCATCGCTGATGTGGCTCACATCAACCCGCATTCCCAGCCTTTGGGCTTCCTTTACATACTCTCTGCCCAGATCGGTAAGCCCCCCGCCGGTGACGTTGGAGCCGGTGAGCGGGTTGCGTTCGTTCCATCCCAAACTGGACACCCGGAAGCCGATGGCCCACAGGTCTTCCAGAAGCGCCGGGTTATAATCGATGCCTGCTGTGCCTTCCAGTGTCAGAATGGCGGACATTTTTCCCGCTGCACGGTTCTCCTCGATCTCCTGGGCGGAGTAGGCAATTGAAATCAGGTCACTATTCTTATCCATCTCCCGCTGGATGGTGGCTAGTTCCCGCTCAAACAGGACAATGGGAGAAATGCCCTTTAAGATCTCCGGGAGATCCGTGGTGAAGCAGGCAAAGCACTGGGCATAGCCCCCCAGCTTCCCTGCCCGCTCCAGATCGATATGACCGCTGTTTTTGCGCAGGCTGCCCGCCTGATTTCTGTCGTCGCCCAGCAGCACAAGGGCGGTATCGCAGTGAAAATCAAATACCAGGAAATTCATTGGAACGCATCCTCCATATGATTGATCTGCGGGTGGGCCGTATTCAGCCCATCCGGCGCGTAGATTTCGATGATGTCAAAGCGGCAGCGCAGGTTTGTGGGGTTCCGGGCAAGGTACATAGCGGCCGCAGCCCGGAGCCGTTCCTGCTTTCTTCCGTCCACATATTCTCTGGCAGCGGCAAAATCCCCGGATTTGCGGAGCTTGACCTCCACAAAAACCAGATAAGTACGGTTTGCGGCGATCAGGTCAAGCTCCCCGAACCGGCAGTGGTAGCCGGAGGCAAGAATTTTGTAGCGCTTCTTTCGCAGGTACTCCGCCGCCAACGCTTCTCCCCAGGCACCGAGAAGGTTATTTCTCGCCATAGAATTTCTTCAGAAAGCTCCTGCGGTGAATAGGACTGGGGCCGTATGTACGCAGGGCCTCGTAGTGGGCTTTCGTACCGTAGCCCTTGTGGATTTCAAAACCATATTCCGGGTACTGCTGCGCCAGCTCCACCATGATATTATCACGGGTAACCTTCGCCAGAACGGAAGCCGCCGCGATGTTGGCGCTGAGGCTGTCGCCTTTGACCACAGTCTTCACCGGCAGGCCGAAGTCCGTCTCCCGGTTGCCATCGATCAGGGCAATTTCCGGCAGGACAGTGAGCTGCTCCAGCGCCCGGCGCATGGCGAGAAAAGTCGCCTGTAAAATGTTGATTTCGTCAATTTCCGCTTCGGAAGCCAGTCCGATGCCGTAGGCGATGGCCTGCTGCTGAATGACGGGGAACAGCTCCCGGCGTTTTTTGTCGGTGAGCTTTTTGCTGTCGTTCAAACCGGGAATTTGCAGATGTTCCGGCAGAATCACCGCCGCCGCGCACACCGGCCCCGCCAGCGGCCCCCGGCCCGCCTCGTCCACGCCGCAGATGACATTCAAACCAAGGCTGTCTTCAATTTCCCACATTGTCAGTTCACTCATTGCTGCTCCTCCGGCATTTCCAGTGTGAATTTCCCCAGCTTGCCGCCCCGGAACTCGTCCAGCAGCACCCGGGCCATGCGCTCCAGATTGACCTCGCCCCCGGATACCAGAAAGCCCCGTTTCCGGCCCGCCATTTCCAGCAGCTCCCAGCCGGGGGTGCCCTCCGGGGCCTCCACCTTGTAGCGTTCCAGCAGGGTCTGGGGGTAGTATTTGTGCAGCAGGGTCATGAGATGACAGGCAAGCTCCTCCAGGTCGATGACGTTTTCCTTCACGGCTCCCGTGTAGGCCAGCATCATCCCCACCTCCGGGTCCTCAAATTTGGGCCAGAGAATGCCAGGCGTGTCCAGAAGCTGCAAGCCGCTATCCACTGTGACCCACTGTTTCCCCCGGGTCACGCCGGGGCGGTTCTCGGCTTTGGCACCCTTTCTGCCGGAAATCTGATTGATAAGGGTGGATTTCCCCACATTGGGAATGCCCACCACCATGACCCGAAGGGGGCGGTTCATGCCCCGTTTGGCATCCCGTTCCAGCTTCTCAGCGCATGCCCTCCGGGCTGCGGGCGTGAAATCACCAATGCCCTTCCGGGTCTTGCAGTCGGTTGCCAGCACCGCCATGCCCTTTCCCCGGAAATAATCTGCCCAACGTCTGGTTGCTTCGGAATCCGCCAGATCCATCCGATTCAGCACCAGAATCCGGGGCTTGCCGCCACAGATGGCGTCGATGTCCGGGTTGCGGCTGGACATGGGGATGCGGGCGTCCACAATCTCGCAGACCGCGTCCACCAGCTTCAGATCCGCTTCGATCTGACGGCGGGTCTTGGTCATATGACCGGGATACCATTGAATGCTCAGTTTGGAATCCATATATTACCTCTCTTAGCTCACAGCGCCGATGCGGCTGTAGTCCGGCAGCAGCTGCCCGTGGTGGGTGCCCGGAAGCATCAGGCACAGGGCCTTGCCCAGCACCTCCCGGCGGTCGATCTGCCCGATCCGGGGAGATCGGCTGTCAAGGGAAACCGCCCGATTGTCGCCCAGGACAAAAATGCAGTTTTCCGCCACCGTCAGTGGGAACTCCGTTCCCTCCTCGTTGGTTGTTTCATTGTGAATATACGGCTCCCGCAGGGCCTTACCGTCCACATAGACCGTGCCGCTCTCAAAATCAATGTCCACGGTCTGCCCTTCCGTGGCAATCACACGCTTAACAATGGGTTTTCCCTCATCAAAGGACTGCTTGCTGATCACCACAATGTCTCCCGGCTCCGGGTCGCCGCAGAACAGCTCGCTCACCAGCAGCAGATAGTCCCCGTCCCATAGGGTTGCAAACATCGAGTCCCCCGTCACCAGAATCACCCGAAATACCACCAGAAACAGGAGCATCACCACAAGAAGCATACACATCAGGTCGTGGACATAGAGTAGGATGCTCTGCTGCCAGCTTCTGGTTTCCTTATCCTTTTGTGAAGCCATAACCGCTCCTTTCCCCGCACTTTTTTGTATTATATCACAGACTCTGACCATTTTCCACAGAGAAATAAAAAAAGAGGGCATTGCCCTCTTTCTTTATCAAGTTCGGGATCAGACCTTCTCCTTGACCTTGGCGGCCTTACCGGCGCGGTCACGCAGGTAGTACAGCTTGGCGCGGCGAACCTTGCCCTTACGGACAGTCTCGATCATCGCCACATTGGGGGAATGCAGGGGGAAGACCTTCTCACAGCCAACGCCGTAAGAGATGCGGCGAACGGTGATGGTCTCGCCAATGCCGCCGTGCTTCCGGGCGATGACGGTGCCTTCGAACACCTGAATACGCTCGCGGGAGCCTTCCTTGATGCGCACATGCACACGAACGGTGTCGCCGACCTTAGCCTCGGGCAGCTCCTCCTTCATGTACTGGCTGTTCAGAGCCTTAACCAAATCCATTTCTTTGTCCTCCTTAAATATTAGGCGTTCATACGCAGCAGCGGCTGCCAGAGGACGCACCCTGATTTCAGACCAAGGTATTTTAGCACATGGGATTGAGAAAATCAAGTGTTTTTTGAGAAAATATTCCGCATTTTGCCAGACCCTCGAAAAGAATTCGTTGCTTTTCCGGGCTTTGTGTGATATTGTGAGCATGAAAGTGGTAAGGAGGGCGGCCATGAAGCGGTTTCGAAAAGTCTATCTGGAAATATCCAACCTGTGCAACCTGCATTGCCGCTTCTGTCCCGGCACACGGCGGGCACCACGGCGGCTCAATGAGGAAGAATTCCGTCTTCTTCTGCCCAAGCTGCGGCCCTATACCAATTACCTGTATTTTCACCTGATGGGCGAGCCGCTGTGCCACCCATCCCTTGGCCGGTTCCTGAAGCTGGCTCAGGAGCATGCATTCCGGGTCATCCTCACCACCAACGGAACCCTGCTGCCACAGCAGCGTGATACTCTGCTGAACGCGCCTGCTCTGCACAAGGTCAACATTTCCCTGCACGCCTTTGAAGCAAACGATCTGGACGTACCCTTTTCGGATTATCTGGACGGCTGCTTTGCCTTCGGAAAGGCAGCGCAGGGCGGCCCTCTGGTAGTATACCGGCTGTGGAACCGGGGCGGCGCGGATGAAAGAAACGATGAAATACTGAAAGCCATGGAGCGGACATTTCCAAAGCCCTGGGTCACAGAACGCCGGGGAACGCGCATTGCCCATCGTATTTATCTGGAATACGGTGAAAAATTCGACTGGCCGGATCTCGGCGCGGAGGACGGCGGCAAGGCGCTGTTCTGTTACGGTCTTAGAGATCAGCTCGGCGTTCTGTGCGACGGAACCGTCGTCCCCTGCTGTCTCGACCACGAGGGTGACATCGCTCTGGGCAATCTTTTGCAGCAGTCCATGGAGGAAATTCTCTCCTCCCCCCGTGCGCGGGCGCTCTACGACGGCTTTTCCCGGCGGGAAGCTGTAGAACCCTTATGCAGGCGCTGCGGATACGCCAGACGATTTGAGTAAAAGCGGGGCAGCGTGCCCCGCTTGCGTTATGCCTGTAATTGCTCTCCCTGCCAGAAGGTCATGGTCACATAGGCACCCACGGCCCAATGGGTCAGCGCGATGGAGCGGTACTGATACCAGTAATGAATGGCGATGGGCTGGGCGGTGCAGCAGAACCAGATAAAAGGCAGCACCGCCAGCAACAGCAGATTCAGGTATTTGGCAAACACCGGCAGCCGGAGCTTTTGCCTCAAGGCGCACACGCAGATGGACAGGGCCGTCAGCCCCGCGCCCAGCAGATAGACCGCCTTCCCCTCCGGGTCGCTGAAAATCACCGACCGCAGGTTTTCAAAGGCCAGCGTCAGGCTGTAATACTGCTCATAGCCCTCGGATTTTACAATGCCCATCCGTCTGGAAAATGCCGCAAATCCATCCTTCAGGCCATCGACGGAGGTCAGAAGGCTGGTCAGGGTCAGCTTCGCCATCCACATCAGGGCATAGCCCGCCAGCCAGATCAGGACGCACCTGAGCATCCATCTCAGCGTACTGGGCTTTCCCTGCCGCGCCCGCAGCACTGCCAGGTATACCAGCGGCAGGCCCACCGCAACCAGCGGTGTGGTGTAGAAATCAAAATACATGGTCAGGATTCCGATTTCCAGGAAGAACACCCCATCCCATTGGGGCTTGTCTTCCAGCAGCGGAACCGCCAGCATGGCAAAAAACGCGATCAGGAAGCAGGGCAGGAATTGCAGGCTGTTCACAATCACCTGGGGCCGCACCAGTATGACGCTAACCGCGAAGGCAAAGGCCGTCTTCGAATCCACCCGCTTGGCGATGTCGCACAGCACCAGCGCGAACAGCACAAAAAACAGGAAGCCTGCGTATCGTTTTACCTGATAATAGTCAAAGAACACAAAAAGCCACCGCAGAATCGCCCGGAAGCCCATCCAGTAGCGGACATACAGAAATTCCCCGTCGTGCCGCATCCCGGAGCTGTACAGTTCAAGGCATTTAACGGCGTAGTCCTCCCCTTCCTTTAGCTCCACATTGTACGAGTAGAGAGGGTTCGTCAAAACCGAACCCAGATAATCGCGGTTCATTCCGACGGTGGCCCGGAGGATGGCGGTATCTGTAGCGTTGTCCAGCAGGGAGTTGATCTTTCTGTCGCCAATCACCGGGTACTGCCCCTCGATGGAGATGCCATAGGCTGATTCCAGCAGATTCTCGT
Organism: Clostridiales bacterium; assembly: GCA_022786995.1. Lineage (GTDB taxonomy): Bacteria > Bacillota > Clostridia > Oscillospirales > Oscillospiraceae > Faecousia. The sequence goes on along the minus strand of JALFUW010000040.1, from coordinate 20,256 downwards.
TGATTTTATCCTGCGGTGCGAAGCACGCGGCCAGCAGCGCACCCATGGCAATCACCACAGACAGGCAGAACGCCGCGGCGCACTTTCCGAACTGCCACAATCCGGCGGGGCATTTGTCTTTCATTCTCATAAAACTACTCCACATTCCTCAGAATTCTCTTTTTGTATTCTATCAAATCTGCTGGCAAATCGCAACAGAAAACTGCATTTTTCTGTAATACTGTCACAACGGCCCGGATTGCATTCTGAGAAGGATTATGCTAAAATAGCGAAAAAGGAGGTTATTCCTATGGAGCTTGTATTATTGACCGCCCTTGGCGTGGGCGGCGCCACCGTCGTCGGCGCCGTCGCCGGATTTCTCATCAAAGATATTTCCCACCGTTTCAGCGATCTGGTGCTGGCCTTTGCCGCCGGAGTTATGCTGGCCGCCGCCGTGCTGGGACTGATTCTCCCCTCACTGGACTACGGAAATGCCCTCATTACCGTGGCAGGCATCTTTGCCGGAGCCATCTGCCTGAATCTGGCGGATCGGCTGGTGCCCCATCTGCATCATTTAGCGGGTGTGGATTCCGAATCCCATCCGGGCAATCAGCGGCTTGACAAGGTTCTGCTGTTCGTCTCCGCCATCGCCATTCACAACCTGCCCGAGGGTCTGGCCGCCGGTGTGAGCTTTGGCTCTGAGAACATGGCGGAAGCCATCCTGATTGCGGGCGGCATTGCCCTGCAGAATATCCCCGAGGGCATGGTTATCATCGGCCCCATGCTGGCGGCGGGCATCAGCCCCAGAAGAACCTTCCTGTGCGCTCTGGCAACAGGTCTCATTGAGGTTCTGGGTACGCTGCTGGGCTACTTCGCCGTCAGCGCGGCTTCCGCCATTCTGCCCTTCGCCCTGGCCTTTGCGGGCGGAACCATGCTGTACGTCATCAGCGACGAAATGATTCCTGAAACCCATCACGACCACGAAAGCAGCGCCACCTACGCATTGCTGGTGGGCTTCTGTGTGATGCTCATTTCTGACGTACTGTTGGGATAAGGAGAAACGTACATGAAAACGACAGTGTTATTTGACCTGGACGGAACCCTCACCGACTCCGGCGAGGGAATCATCAATTGCGCCGCCCTGGCGCTCCGGCATTTCGGCCTGCCTGTGCCATCCCGGGAGGAAATGCGGGTCTTTGTCGGCCCACCGCTGTATGAAACCTTCCAAAAATTCGGCGTTCCGGCAGAGAAAACCGACGAGGCCATCCGGGTCTACCGCAGCCGCTATATCCCCACGGGCATGTTCGAAAATACACCCTATCCCGGTGTGAAAGCGCTGCTGGAAGCCCTGAAAAGCGAGGGCTATACCCTCTATGTCGCCACCTCCAAGCCCGAGGAAATGTCCGTGACCATTCTGGAAAAATTCGGCCTTGCCCCCTATTTTGACCGCATCTGCGGCGCTTCCACAGACACCTCCCGGAGCACCAAGGATGCCGTCATCGCCTATCTTCTGGCGCAGAGCGGGGCCAAAGAGGATATGGTCATGGTGGGAGACACCAAATATGACGTGCTGGGCGCTAAGGCCCACGGGATTCCCGCCATCGGTGTCAGCTGGGGCTATGGCAGCGCGGAGGAAATGATGGAAGCCGGTGCCGTGGCCATCGCGGATACCACACAGCAGCTGCTGGAGCTGATTAAAATGATGTAAGCTCCCTGCCGGGGAGCGTGGATGCTTCCCGGCATTACCGTTTTTCCAGCAAAAAGCCTTTTTTCCCTTGACAAACTTACCACGCTGTGCTAGAATACTTTGGCAATCAGTTGAATACTTTTTGATTCGGAGTGATACCCAAGAGGCCGAAGGGGCTCCCCTGCTAAGGGAGTAGGCGGTCAAAAGCCGCGCGAGGGTTCAAATCCCTCTCACTCCGCCACAGAAGAACCGCCGATTGGCGGTTTTTCTGTATCTGGAGAGATGTCCGAGGGGTTTAAGGAGCCAGTCTTGAAAACTGGTGATGGGGCAACCCACCGTGGGTTCGAATCCCACTCTCTCCGCCACCGAAAAACGCTTAGTTTTCAAAAAACTAGGCGTTTTTCATGTTTTAGTGTGAATATTTTGTGAATTTGCAGTTGATTTGTTCATTGATATTGATAGACATTAAAACGTTTTTGCTAACTACAGAATCAATTTGCTAACGTACAAACGGGAGCGGGTATTTGATTGCGCGGCGAAGAAAAATTTTCCTTGATTTTATACCGAAAACGAATACAATAGAAAGCATATTTCACGGAAAGGTTGAAGCAGCTATGAATAAAATCGTGATTCCTCAGGGCTACAGCCCCAAACTGGATGCCTACGACACCCAGCGTGCCATTGCCTACATCAAGGATACCTTTCAGGAGGAGTTTTCCAAGGCACTGAACTTAAAGCGCGTCTCCGCTCCCCTGTTCGTCACCGAAAGCTCCGGCCTCAACGATAACCTGAACGGCTACGAGCGGCCTGTGTCCTTTGACATTCCCGCCGTAGGGGCCGATGCCCAGGTGGTGCATTCTCTGGCCAAATGGAAGCGTCTGGCCCTGAAGCGGTACCATTTTACCGTGGGCAACGGCCTGTACACCGACATGAACGCCATTCGCCGGGACGAGGAGCTGGACAACGTCCACTCCATTTACGTTGACCAGTGGGACTGGGAGAAGGTCATTACCCGGGAAAATCGGAATCTGGACTTCCTGAAGCTCATTGTCAAGGCGATTGTGAACGCCATCTGCGATACCAATGACCGGCTCCACGTCCGCTATCCCCAGCTGCGTACGGTGCTTCACCGGGAGGTCAGCTTCATCACCACCCAGGAGCTGGAAGACATGTACCCCGACCTGCCCACCGGCTCTGCGCGGGAAAACGCCTATGTGAAGGAGCACAAAACCGCCTGTATCATGCAGATTGGCCGTGCCCTCCGCTCCGGCAAGCCCCACGATGGCCGGGCCCCGGACTACGATGACTGGGACTTAAACTGCGACATTTTCTTCTGGGACGACATCCTGAATCGGGCGCTGGAGGTTTCCTCCATGGGTATCCGCGTGGACGCGGAATCCCTGGACCGTCAGCTGACGGAGGCAGGCTGCGATGAACGCCGGAGCCTTCCCTTCCATCAGATGCTGCTGAAGGGGGAACTGCCCCTGACCATCGGCGGCGGTATCGGTCAGTCAAGACTTGCCATGCTGATGATGGGCTGCGCCCACATCGGTGAGGTGCAGTCCAGCGTCTGGGATCAGGCCACGGTGGAGGCCTGTGAAAAGGCCGGCATCCGACTGCTGTAAGTAACAAACCGGGCTGGTTGATCCCAGCCCGGTCTTTTTAATAGGTAAAGAATTTATAGAAGGTCGGATAGGCGCTCACGAGCTGTCCAAGGTTGGTTCGGTTATAGGTTCCGGGGTCGTGGATGGTGAAGCCGCCAGCCGTCAGCGTACTGCCGCCGTTGAAACCCGTTACCACTACCCAGTGCTGGGAGCCATAGCTGTTTTTCATGCCCAACAGCACCGGCTTGCCCTGGGCCAGCTTCTGATAGATCCGCTCCAGATAGCCGTTAGGTTCCGCGCTGGCAATGTAGTGGCTGGGCCAGTACAGGTCGCCGGAGGGCGTGTAGCGCAGCTGCTGGGACATACTATCGGGATAAATGGTTCTCCCCTGCCTGGCCGATTCCATCATGGCTACCGCCGTGGTGGCACAGCCGATCTGAGAGAAAGGCTTGCCAGAGGTACCAACCGATTTGTCCGCCCAGCGGCTGTCATTTTGCTTGAAATTCGGCACCGCCAGAGAGACCTGGCCGTAATAGCCGGACAGATATCGGGCGCTGACGTAGCCGGTTTTTGTGCCGTGATACAAAATCCGGCTCCAGTCGCCGCTGGTGCTGAGCAGAAGCACCGGCTCTCCTGCATACAAAGACGCAGTTTTGCCATACTGGGTGCCCGGGCCGCTGCGGACGTTGAGACTGCCGGAGCGGATGTTCACATTGACCGCCGTTCCCTGCACCACCGTAATGTAATTGGCATGGCAATAGCCAAACCGGCCCTTGTCGTATTCCACCTTCCACCAATCTCCGCTGCGGGAATGCAGGGTGATATAGCTTCCCTTTTTCAGAGATCCAGCGCTGGGTGCTCCCGTCGATGGCTGGGTGCGGATATTCAGAGAGCCGCCTGAGGTCGTCACCGCGCCGGCTTTGATGGAGGATGCGGCAGCGGCCCGGGGCGACAGGGACAGTAATGTCAAAATCAGGATAATAATAGGAAAAAATCTTCGAATAAGTACCACCTCACGTTGGTTTTCTCGCATATATGCGCTTAAATTGTAACACATTTGTAATTCTTTGTGAACAGGCCAAATTCTGGAACAAAAAATGTCCGAAAAAGGAAAAATAATGCTTGACATTTCTTTGCGCTTCGTGTATTATATCCGAGTCGGCAGTAAGCCTACAGCGCATGGAGAAGTCGCGTAGCTGGCCGAGCGCGCACGATTGGAAATCGTGTATACCCCAAAAGGGTATCGAGGGTTCAAATCCCTCCTTCTCCGCCATTGAAAACCCCGGTATTCACACGAATACCGGGGTTCATTCTATTCTTTTTAACCCCGGAAGTTGGGTTATCGAGGAATCCAACTTTCGGGGTTTTGACGGATTTTTGGGCTCAAAATGCCGGTTTGCTAATATGAATGCTAACATAAATTATTCAGAATCTTGTCCATAGTCTCTACCGCCTTCTCCTGCATGGCTGTATTGACATGGGAGTAGGTGTCCATGGTCACCTGAATGCCAGAATGTCCCAGCACCGCTGACACCACTTTCTCGGGTACATTGGCCCCCAGCATGGCATTGACGAACGTGTGCGCTTACGGTATAATTACGACAAACCAGGAAAGCCCTGAATTACCAACGGTTTTTGGGATTCTGCCACCTGATTATTCGTTCTTTTCCAACCCGAAAAATCAAGCAGAATGAAGGCAAATTTTTGGAGGTGTTAAATTAACGACAAATTCATATCCCCCGGATAAGGCTTCCCTTATCCAAGATTAAGGGCATTTCCGCACTACGGGAATGCCCTTTTTCTATGCCCAAAATCTCTGAAAGGAGGCAATGCCATGCCAAAGAAGCGCCGGAAAAGACTGGTTCCGTTCTCCGTGTGCCGTTATCCCAGCTTCACCCGCACCCGCAAAATCCCTTCGCCGTGCGTGACGATTCTGCCATGCAGGAGCTAAAGGAAAGCGTCAGCCAGAACGGTGTTCTTGTCCCTGCCATTGCCCGCCCCCGTGCGGAAGGCGGCTATGAACTGATTGCCGGTCACAGACGGAAATATGCCTGCGAACTGGCCGGGCAGGATTCCATGCCCGTGATCGTTCTGAACCTGAATGATGATGAAGCCGTCATCCAGCTTGTAGACAGCAACATCCAGCGGGAGGACATTCTTCCCTCGGAACGGGCCAGGGCATACAAGATGAAAATGGATGCCATCAAACGGCAGGGTGCGAGGACCGATTTAACTTCGCCGAACGGTTCGGCAAAGTTCCGAAGTGATGATCTCATTGGAGAAAAGGATGGGGTCAGCGGCGACACCGTGCGCAACTACATTTCTCTGAACAATCTCACTCCGCCGCTGATGCGGATGGTGGACGAAAAGAAAATCGCCCTCACCCCAGCCTATCAGCTTGCCGCTCTTTCAGAGCAGGAGCAGGAACTGCTGGTGGAAACCATGAGCAGCGAGCAGGCCACCCCATCACTGTCCCAGGCGCAGCGGATGAAAAAACTGAGCCAGAGGGGAGAACTAAATGAGGACACTATGCTTTCCATTATGATGGAGCAGAAAAATGTAATTATGAACTGGCTCTTTACCCAGTCTGACGGCTCCATGATGAGCTACTCCACACCCTATGCCACCTTTCAGGATGCCATAGATCGCTACAATGCAGACAAGGAGCCAGCCGACCAACTTCCGCACATTCCCTTCCACGGATTGCGTCATACATCAGCTACCTTGCTGATCGCCGCGCATCAGGATGTCCGTACCGTGTCCAACCGCTTGGGTCATGCACAGGCTTCCACGACCATGAACATCTACGCCCACGCCCTCAAAGAGAATGATCGCACAGCATCCAACGCCCTTGAAAATATGCTCTGCAAAACCGGATCATAATGACTCAGGTATAAAACAAAGCAGGTCGGATTTCATGTCCTACCTGCTTTGTTTTATGGTTGAGGCACCGAAAGCTGCTTCCCAGCGTAAAAAATAACGCCAAATGATGGTGTACCCAGCAACTTTTGGTATCTTCTGAAAAGTTGTGGTTTCATCCAAAACCGTCATGTTATCGTCGAAGCAAAAACGGCCAAAAAAGTTTAGTATTCTCCGAGTTTTCGGAATAATCAATTTCCCCTGTCCCGTTGCGTCTATTTTTCACCAAAAATGAATTACCTCAAAAAAGTTCGAAAAATCCGGTTTTTCAAAATCTCGTTTTTCCAAAAATTTGAATCCTTCAAAAAAATAACGCCAAATTAACGCCAAGCCAATTTGGGGGTCTTTCAAACCGCCTCAAAATGTTAGAAAAACCGCCGCTTTCGCGCAGAAAACGGCGGTTTTAGTGGAGCTAGTGACCTGACTCGAACAGGCGACCTTCTCATTACGAGTGAGATGCACTACCGACTGTGCTACACTAGCATGGGACTCAGGCCCGATTATTATATCGGAAATCAAGCAGATTGTCAACAACTATTTCCCTTGCGTTTCGCGCAATATCAAAAAGGACAGGATTTCTGAGCAAGCAGCACGCCATTTTGCGGGAAATGGCTTGCTGCGCTCCCCAAAACGTAAAAACAGCAGCACAACAAGGCACAGCTGCCTGGAGCAGTTGTGCCGGATTGGGTTATATCCGAAAGTGTCAGGCTGGTAATGGGAAACGCAGCTGGTTTTGGTTTGGTCTTTTCGGCTTGAACCAGTCCCGGATGCCTGTCTACCTTGTTGGTGACCAGCATCATGGGGTGCTCTGTAATCCCGCACACCAGCACCAGATAGACATCCCGTTTCGCCGCCGTCAGCTGAACCTTGACATGGGAAATGTACGCTTCGTCTTCGCATCAGGGAAAGAAAGGCGAGCTAAAAATTTTTCTTCTTGACTTCTCCCCCGCTCTGGTCTAAAATAGTCGTTGACCACTTGTTTGACCACTTCTGAAAAGCTCTCTCAATTTCATATCCGGGTGTGGCCCAGTTGGTAGGGCGCCTGGTTTGGGAGCTGGAGCACCAAACCGGCAGCAAAATCCCGCTAACCCGAAAACCCATTGCGGCACTATCACTTTTTCCTCTTGACTTCTCCCCCGCTTTGGTCTTAATTAGCCTTTGACCACATGTTTGACCACATCTGAAAAAACTCCAACTGAATATCCGGGCTTAGCGAAGTTTGGTATCGCGCTTGGTTTGGGACCAAGAGACCGTGGGTTCAAGTCCCGCAGCCCGGACCAAAACCGCCAGTTTTCAGGAAGAAAACTGGCGGCTTTGACTAATATGAATCTACATATCCCCATGCTCCACGGTGGTTTTTCCGTGGAGCATGTTTTTTCAAAGCGCAACAACTCCCGTCGCCACATTCTCGCAGAAAGCCCTGTCGTGTTCCACAAACAGGATCGTCGGCTGGAACTGGATCAACAGTTCCTCGATCTGCATCCGGGAAATGACGTCAATATAGTTCATCGGCTCGTCCCAAATGTGCAGGTGGGCCGGTTCGCAGATGGATTTTGCCAGCAGAACCTTTTTCTTCTGCCCGGCGCTCAGGCTCGACATATCCTTTTCCATCTGCGCCTTCGGCACATCCAGCTTCGCCAGCATGGCAAGGAACAGGCTTTCCTCGATGCCGCTGTCCCGGGCGAGGTCAGACAGACTCCCCCGCAGATTGGAAGCATCCTGACTGACATAGGAAATTTTCAGGCCGTTCCCCCGCCAGAATTCCCCCGTGTAGGGGATCTCCTGCCCGCAGATCAGCTTGAGAATGCTGCTCTTGCCAGAACCGTTGGCACCCTGCAAGGCGATCCGATCCCCCTTCTGGATGGTAAAGCTGACAGGGCCGCATACCGGCTCCTGACCATAGGCGATGGTCACATCCTTCAGCTCCACCAGCCGCTTGGTATGATACGGGGTCTGGAAGATTTTCAGCGTGTCGCTGCGCTCGATGTTTTTCAGCAGCTTGGATTTTTCCTCTATCGCCGCCGTCTGCCGCTGCTCGATTGCCTTCGCCCGGGCCATTGACTTTTTGGCCTTTGCCCCCTGCAGCGGGCGCCAGCCCTTTACATTGTCTACGTCCATTGGCCCGCTGCGGAGCTTTCTGCGCTCAGCGGTATCCGACCAACCGGCTTTCTCTCTGGCGGTTTCCTCCAACCGGGAAATCTCCCGTTTCAGTTTTTCATTCTCCGCCTGCTCGAAAGCATCCTGCCGCTGTTTATTCTCCATCCATGTTGAGAAATTGCCCTTGCAGACCTGGATATCCGACTTGTTGATAGAGAGAATGTGATCCACGCAGCCGTCCAGGAACGCCCGGTCATGGGACACCAGAATGAAGCCCTTTTTCGTACTCAGATATTGGCTCACCAGCTCCCGGCCCCGGATATCCAGATGGTTCGTCGGCTCGTCGATGAGCAGGAAGTTGTTCTCTTTGGAAAACAGAACTGCAAGCTGGAGTTTTGTCTGTTCGCCATTGCTCAAGGTGCCGTAGGAACGGTAAAGCACCTCATCATCCAGCTGCAATTTCGCCATTTCCCGCTGAATCTTCCAATATTCGTAGTCCGGGTACATAGCTTCCACCGCGTCAAGGGCTAGGACGCTCTTGTCCGCCACAAAATACGGGAAGTAGGAAAATTCCACAGAGGCAGAAATCCTGCCCTGATAGTCGTATTTTCCCAGAAGGAGATTCAGAAAAGTGGTTTTGCCCCGTCCGTTCCTGCCGGTGAAGCCCAAACGCCAGTTGGTATCGATCTGGAAGCTGACGTTCTCAAAAATGTTCTCATAGCTGCCGTCATAGGCAAAGGTCAAATTGGAAACTTGAATTAAAGACATAGCTGCCCTCCAAATATAAGAAAAATGGCCGCAGGAACGCGTCCCGCAGCCAACACGATCTGCCGCCCCCATGGGCATGGCAGCACTATGTCAGTTGATCCGGCGCACGCCTTCCTGCATCAGGGCACAACAAACACAAGCGGCCGTTTCGCCGCTTTTTGTATCGCCCCATCGATCAGCAAGAAGTATTGCGCATCCTTTCAACTCCAATCCATATCGTTTCTTGGATTATAGCAGAGAAAATGTATTCTGGCAAGAGGTTCCTGAAAAAACGCTTTTCTTTATTTACAGCAGTCCAGTTTTTCACAGCCGCTGGGATTTTCCTGTATGCGCCACATAGTTTCCGCTCTGCGGCTAATACTAAGCCCAAAGGAGTGATGATTATGGATGGACAGGAACTTGCAAAACAGACGTTAGATCACGTTCCGCAACCCAGTGCTAACGCAAAGCGCATCGTCGGACTTGTGAAGGAAGGCGGCAGGATTACCGGCTACAAACTGTCCGACGAAACCTTCGTTTCCAAACCCGAAGCAGTTTCCATGGCGAAGCAAGGGCAAATTGCAGGTGTTGGCATCGCCCACCGGGGAGATACCGAATACCTGAAATCCATCCCCGATGGCACCGAAAATAACAATCTGGGAAGTCTTCCCTCTGTTTCCCCGGAACAAAAGATGTAGGCTAAGGCCGCCAGTTTTCGTGATGAAAACTGGCGGCTTTCGCGAAGAAAAATCCGAAAACTGGATCATTTCCACCCGGCAAATACGGAATCCGGCTTGGTGATATAAAAATCCTCCACACCCTGCCGGTACTTCCGGTAATCCACCCGCACAGGCCTGTCCGCCTGATCAAAGGTCTGCGTCCATACCAGCCACGAAACGTAGCGAAGCTGGCGATCCGTTCCGTAAGCCATGTGGTACCCGATTTGACTGCGTTCGGCTGTGCTGTCCGGGTCATATGCTGTAACAGCTTTCAGGAATTGTGCCCGGCTCTCCCCATCAGGAAGAGAAAACCAGACCCGGTCATGTTTTTCGAACAGTTCATTTAATTGGCGCATAGAAAGTGCCCTCCTTAATTGATTCCTAAAAAGAGCACGAAAGAAGCCCATCGGCAGACGGGCTTCTTGGCTAGCCCATCGTTCAAGCTTTAGCACCATACCTTTCGGCGGTTGCTGTGCGGTCATTGAGCTTGTCTCTCGCGCACTCTTTATAGGCAGGTATGAAATTGGTGAGGTTTCCCTCGTTGACCCAAGTCTAGCAGATCATAGGTCCAATAAAACGGGTGTTATTCAAAAAGATTGCGTCTAATATTCCGTCGCAACATCCGTCTCGGAAATATCATAAGTATCCAGAAATTCCTTCAGATCGCCGCCGTTGCGGATCAGCATAACCTCACTGAATTTCCCCGTGTGGATATTCTTGAATCCAGCCACCTGCTCTCCGGTGCAGATACTCGACCGAATCACCGGCTTCTGATTTTCCCGGTCATAGGCGCACTTTTTCCTTTTTCTTCCAAACAACATCAGAACGTAACCGTCTCAGGGGCGGCGGTGAAAGAGGAAAAGGTCGCGGTGGCGTTCTTGAAATAAAACACCTGAGTGTTACCGTCGTTTTCGTCGTACATTTTCCGCAGACTGGGATAGGCATCCAGCATGGATTTCCGGGCTTCCACACGGTCATCTTCCACCAGCTCCCCCGCAATACGCACCCATGTGCCATTGTGGAATGCGCAGATCTCGGCCTTAGGGTGGGCCATCAGCTGCCTGGAAACGGGCTTCGCCTTGCCGGTCTGGATGTATAGTCTGCCTTCAAAAATGTGCGCGGTGCCAAAGGGACGAACCCGGGGCTGGTCGCCCTCCACGGTTGCCAGATAGTAGGTTCCGGCGTCTTTCAGAAATTTGCATACACGTTCCATAATGTTACCCTCCGTTTTTTCTTCCATCATACTCTCAAACACCGTTTTTGTAAAGCCGCAAATCAGGAAAGTGGCTTTTCTTTGTCTACTGCGTATCAAAGCTTGCATCCCGGCGGCTTTTTCGCTATACTATTCCCAGAAACATCGAGGAGAGAGAACATGGGCTATTTTGCAGTCATTGACACAGAAACCAACTGGGCAGATCAGGTTATGTCCATTGGCACCGTGATTGCGGATGCGGACACCTTCCAGCCGGTTGCCGCCAAATATCATATTCTGCCCGAGGAGTGCGCTGTGGGCGGTATGTTTTATGACACCCTGTTTCTGGACACCCCGGTGAAGCCCATTCTGTGTACCCGGGAGGAAGCCATGGCGGATCTGTCCGGGTGGCTGTCCCGGTATGGCGTATCTTCCCTGTTTGCCTACAACGCTGGCTTTGACCGAAATCATCTGCCGGAGCTGCATTGCTTCGACTGGTACGACATCATGCGCATTGCCATCTACCGCCAGCACAACCCAAAAATTCCCGACTGCGCCGACTGCTACAGCACCGGGCGCATGAAGCGGGGCTACGGCGTGGAGTCCATGCTCCGTATGCTTTCCGGGAATTGTACATATCGGGAAACCCACAATGCGCTGTTTGATGCTCTGGACGAACTGGAAATCGTCCGGCTGCTCGGACTGGGGATCCATGAATATATCCCGTTATAAACAGTTGTGGGGTGACGAAACCGTCACCCCAGCTTTCATACCTTTGCTTTCAATTTCTCCTTCTCCGCCGCGATTTCCTGTTTCATTTCCTCGATCATGGCAGCAAGTTTTTCTTCACACTCCTCGCGGGTGTGTGCGTAGACATTTCGAGAAATCCGCTTGCCATATGCATCTCTGGGAGAGTATTTGCCCTCCCAAAGGTGGTCATTTAACTGGTAGATGCCGCCGGTGCCGGATTTGCGGTGCTTGAACGGGGTTGGCTGGAAGTCCACCCTCTGGGCGTTGGCTCTTTCCTCCTCGGTGGGCATGGGCGTGTCGGTTTTCCCGATCTGGCGGTCAATCCTCACCGCCGCCTGCTGCTGCATCAGGTCGGTGACGTGGGAGTAAATGTCCAGCGTGGTGGCCGAGGAAACATGACCAATGATGGTGGACAGGGTCTTCACATCCATGCCGTGTTCCAGCGCCATGGTCGCGAAAGTGTGTCTCAAATCGTGAAAACGAACCACCTTACAGCCCGCCCGTTCCAGCGTTTGCTGCATCCTCCGGCGCACGAAATTCTGGGTCAAAGGGGCGTCCTCCTTCGCCGGAGACGGGAACATCCAGCGGGAATTGATAGTCTCTTTGTACCGCTTCAGCACTTCCAAAAGCGACTCCGGCAGGATCACGGTACGGACGGAGGACTTGGTTTTCGGCTCGGTGATTTGCAGCTTGCCGCCGAGATAGCACATGGATTTGTCAATCCGCAGCTCCCCGGTTCTGAAATTCAGGTCGGTCCATTGCAGTGCCAGAATCTCCCCCAGCCGCATTCCCGTTCCCAGCTCCAGCAGGAACAATTCATAGTATCCATCCTGCCTTGCCTGTATCAGAAACCGCTGCATTTCCTCCTGGGTCAGCACCTGCATCTCCCGGCTCTTCTTGGGCGGCAGCTTGCAGCCGATGGCGGGATTGATGCGGATCAGCCCCTCCTGCACCGCTTTTTCCAGTGCCGAACGGCAGCTGGCGTGGCACACCCGCACCATGCGGTCGGAAAGTCCCGGACCAAACTGCTCCACACGGATTAGCCGTCCGCTAGTTTTCAGCCTGGCATAGAACTGCTGCAAGTCGTTCTGGGTCAGCTTGTTCAGCGGGATCTGTCCCAGTTCCGGGATGATGTGCTTGTAGATCCGGTCGGCGTAGCCCTCCTGGGTTCTGGGGCTGATTTGGGGCTTGCAGTAGGTCTCATACCAGAACGCCATCCACTCCCCGAAGGGCATATCCTCCCTGCACTTGTGGATGGGCGGCGCGCATTCCTCCCGCAGCTTGTTCAGTTTATCCAGGCATTCCGTCCGAGTTTTGCCCAGCACGTTTTTCGTTTTCGGCAGCCCGTTATCGTCGTACCCGATGACAACCCGGCCCTCCCAGCGCCCGTCTTTTCGTTTTCTCAGGGTTCCGGAACCGCTTTTTCTTTTCTTAGCCATGGCGTTACCTCACATAATCTCGTCCAGGAATCCACCCACAACCCCCGCCGCTTTGCGGTGCATATCCGTGGTCATGTGGGTGTAGGTATCCAGCGTGAAGGACGCGTTGGTGTGTCCCAAAATCCCTGACAGGGTTTTGGCATCCACGCCGCTGTTCAGAGCATGGGTCGCGAACGTATGTCTCAAATCGTGGAACCGAATGGGCGGAAGCTCTGCCTTTCGCAGCAGGACTTTCAGGTGCCGGTATGCGCTTGCCGGGTTCAGGGGCAGCTCTGGCACCGTGGGATTGTGGAAGATCCAATCGCTGTAGGATTTCTTTTTCCGCTGTTTCAGAATTTCCGCCGTGCTGGGCGGCAGGAGAATGGTTCTTGCGCCGGATTCCGTTTTCGTTTCTCCCACCCGGACACCGCCGCCCTTCCGCGTGCCGACAGAGCGGTGAATGTGAAGCCTGCCGGTCTTGTCATCGAAGTCCTGCCACTTGAGACCGCAGATCTCGCCACGGCGCATTCCTGTGGTCAGCTCCGTGTAGAAGAAGTCATACCACAGCGGATCCTGCTTCAGCGCTTCCATGAATTTTTCCAGCTGCTCCTCCGTCAGAATCTGCTTGGGCGCGTAATTCACTTTGGGAATGATGGTTCCTTCGGTGGGATTTTTCGGGATCAGCCGCTCCCGCACCGCCACGTCCAGCGCCTGATGGAGCATCATGTGAACGCGGCGGATAAAGGTGTCCGACAGGGCATTCCCTTTCTCATAATGCTCGCTGACACGCCCGTTCTCCCGGAGCCAGTTGTACATTTTCTGGATGTCGGCGGTGGTGATGGAGCCGATCTTTTCGTCCCCCAGCAGGGGCTTGATGTGGTGCTCCGTTATGCTTTTATAGCTGCTCAGGGTGCTTTCCCGGACGGTCAGGGTCATGTAATCTGCCAGCCATTTATCCAGCCACTGCCCCAGCGTCATACCGGATTCTTCCGTCAGCTCCACGTCCCGATATTCCCCCATCCGGCTGTGGAGTTTTTTCAGAAGTTCCCCCTGAGTTTTGGCGAACACCGAGCGGAAGATGGGGCTGCCATCCGCCTTGTGTCCCACCACAATTCTGCCCTCCCAGCGTCCGTCGCTGCGCTTGCGCACTAGTCCGTCACCTGCGGGTCTTCGTTTTGCCATGTGCATCCCTCCCCTGTGTCAGCTCACAACACTACCACAGAAACCGGGTGATAGCTACTCGTAATTTCCAACAATTTTCCTCCTTTTCAATCTGGTTGGTTTTTTGAGACTTGACCTGGAAAAATGGCGCCGACCCAGTCCGTAACCCACATGGAAACGTTGCGGCTCTAAGGAAATTCGGTTCTACGGCACCTATCACGACCCACAGCCCCGTTTACCGACGCCTAATGAAATTCCGTCATTTTATTTTGGAATCGGTTTGTTTTCCCGGTAAACCCCCGTTTTCTTGGCGGGCATTGCCCGACAATGTCACCCCTCGGATAGGCGACGACGCCTATCCTTTCTCCTGCTTGATTTTCGACCCTGTGGTTCTGCGTCCATCTGCCGTCCGATTCCCAAATCCGCAAGTCCGGGTATTCCTAACTTTTTCCGGAAAATGCCCCGGCGGTGCATCACCGGGGCATCGTGTCTGTCTGCAGGTGCGTTCGGTTCTTCCCTAGCATTCAGGCTCTGTGGCGTCCAAACCGGCGCGTAAGTGCCGTCAATTTGGGCAAACCCCGGCAGGGTGGTATCTCACCCTTACCGGGGAGGAAAATCGGAAACACCCCGCACAATCGGCTCAAAGCGGGGCATGCTTCTTTTGGGCCTTCAGCCGCGCTTCCTCGTTGACTTTTGCCTGCTGCTCCACGTAATATTCCTTCGCTTCCTGTATGGGCCGGATGGTATAGAGCAGACTCCCGTTGCGCTTGGTTCCATCCTGCAACGTCACTGTGGTCGGCTCCGTGTAGAGCAGCCGCTTTTCCACCAGACTGTCCACGTGCTTTTTCACCGTGTTGCGGCTCATGCCCACCGCTTCCCCGATGGTGCGGTAGCTGGGGTAGCACTGGTAGGTCTCCCGGTTCTCACATTTCAGCAGGAATGCGTACACCGCCAGCTCTCCCGGCGTCAGCCCCAGCTGAAAAATCTCATTGGGCAGCGGGAAGTAATTTCGGATGGCATCCCGGCTGGGATAGCGGTTATACTTCATCGGCCCATCCGCTCCTTTACCCAGTTCTGGAATTCCGCCTTGGGAACCACCAGACGGCTGCCGATCCGCAGAGCGGGAAAGCCTTTTTCGTGCATCAGTTCATAAGCAGAGGACGGGGATACCCCCAGCAGCTGCGCCACCATTCTGGCATTCAGAAACAGCGGCAGTTCGTCGTAGCTTTTGTAGATTGATTCGTTCATTCACCCTCCATGGTTCTTGTCCGCGATGGTTGATAACTGCCTCCATGTTCATCAGCTCCTTCGTTTTTTAGAATAGGTGCATAGCGCGTCATAGCCCGGAAGCAAAAATCCCCGCACAGACATACAGCGCAAAGTGCCACCCTCTGTTCGGGCGGCTGCATTTGCGCGGTGCTGTGCGGGATTATGTATTTTGCTTTCCTGCAATCGGCTTCACTTCCTGTCCGTTTTTTTGCGCTATGCTACACCGTGATTATAACATATTCCAAACCTCTCTCTAAGTCGAAATTGCAAACTGTTTTGGAATAATTTGTAAATTGAACTTGCTATTTTACCCAGTCAGAGGTAACATCACACAAACTTTTCAGGAGGTGTTTCTTATGACCGAATATCTGTCCGCCCTTCGCCGCCGCTTGGACACCCATCCCCCGGATTTGGGGGAGGCTGATTCCGTTCTGAACCTTCTCTATGAAGCCTACAGCGAGTGTAACCCCATGGCGAACGCTCAGATCAAGGATGGTTTTCATGAGCTGTACCAGCTGATGAACGGGGTGCCGCTGGAGAAGATGGACGAGATCATAAACCCAGTGTGCTTCCTCTGCCGGGAACATGAGCGGTCTGGATTTGTACATGGAGTGCAGATCGGAATGCTGCTGGCGCGGGAGCTGGCGGAATAGAAATTGACCAGGAGCCGTTACGGTTCCTGGTCTTGCCTATTATACACAGGGTTAGTCCAACCAACAAATTCCGAAAAAATATGTGACAAATTATTTTTTAGCGGTAGTATATAGGTGAAAGGTCTTTCAATCTTATAATAAAGGAGGCTGGGAAATGGACGACAATCAAATCATTGACCTGTATTGGAGCCGTCAGGAAACAGCCATCTCAGAAACGAAAAAGAAGTATGAGAAATACTTGTTTTCCATCGCCAATCATATTCTTGCACTCTATGAGGACGTGGAGGAAAGTGTAAATGATACTTACCTTGGGGCTTGGAATGCCATGCCTCCCCATCGACCCGCAGTTCTATCTACGTTCCTCGGAAAAATCACACGCAGGCTGGCTTTGAAAAAACACCGCATGAACACAGCCGGGAAGCGCAGAGGAACCGAAGCGGACCTCTCGCTGGACGAATTGGCGGACTGCATTCCAACCAATCGCACAATCGATGAGCAGATCGATAACCGGGAGCTGGTTTCCGTTTTGAATGACTTTCTGACTGGACTGCCAGCACCACAGCGGCAGGTCTTCGTATGCCGCTACTGGTATTGCGATTCCATAGTGGAAATCGCACAGCGCTTTTCATGGAGCGAGAGCAAGGTGAAAATGACATTGCTGCGAACCAGAGAGAAGCTGAGACTTCGTTTGAAAAAGGAGGGCATTTTTCTATGAGCGCGATTCGTTTGCAGGATGCCATAGGCGAGATTCAGGACTGCTATATTGCGGAAGCACATCCCGAGTATTTCCTGGCACATAGACGAGCAAGGAAATGGATGGCTGTCTTGGTGGCGGCGGTTATCGTCGCACTAGGATTGATGGCATGTGCACCAATGCTGTTCAGTAGCCTTGCCGGTGATGATCTGTCTTTCCAGTCTTCTTACAAGGGAAACGGAATTGTTGAAATCCATATCGAGAATAAATCCGATAAAGTCCTTCATTTCCAGAAGAAGCTGAAGCTGGAACGCTGGTCAGAAGGGCAGGAAATCCCCGCCCATGGGGAGGTGCTTTTCAGCGGAACCCGCATTCCTGCCCAAAGCAGCGGAACTCTGACAATTGACCTGTCCAAGGCATACGATTTGGAGGAACTGGAAAAGCCGCTTCACAATGATTCCTATTATTTGATCCTGACCAATAACAACTTTGTTTTCGGTCAGGACTGGATATGCAGTGTGGATTTTGCGGAAACTGTATTGGATAAAAACGTATATCCAGAACCAGTTTCACCAGCAGACGCTGACCCGGAGCTGACCCAGCAGGTTGAAACGGATTTGCAGGATTTCTTCATCGAGACGCTTTTGGAACCGGGCAAGCGCGCGGAAGTAATCGGAGAATATTACGAAGCGTGCGCAGAGCTGATCCAGATTTCCGGGAAAACCGTCATTCACCCGGTATCCCCGGCTCCGTATTTTCTGTACGATGATCCTCCCGAAGGAACCATCTTTGACAAGAATCTGCCGGAGGATGTACAGTATCAGCTCATTGGAATCCACGAATCCTCGTTGGACAGCTACTTCTTTCCGGTGGGCGCATCCTGGGAAGATACCGCCAAGGTGTTCGAGGTTGTGATTCCGCAGCATCAGGCGGACTTGTACCGGGTTCAGGGTGATGCCATCGAAATCGGTTATGTCATGATTTACGATGCCCAGCAATGCCAGATACCCGATGCTTACACGCTGATCCATGGGCAGCTCATTCCAGTCAGCGAGCTGTCTTCCCACATCGTCTATGAAGATAGCCAGTATATTGCCTATAATGTGACAGACTACTTCTTTACAGACATAGAGACCCATATCGCGGCATTCCGCACATGGAGAACAGACCTGTTTGATAACGAGGATGTCCAGTGCCGTATCGAAAATGTCTACCACTATCTCCAAAATGGCGGTATCAAAATGCGGCTATACAGCGAATAGAAGTTGTCAAAATCACAATTGACCAGGAGCCATTATGGTTCCTGGTCTTGCTTATTCTGTCCGCTCCCGGATCACAATATGGACGGTATCTCCGTCGCCCTTGCCCAACCGAGTACGGATAGATTTCAGCATGCCGAGAATATAGCAGACAGAGCCATCCTCATTTTTCACGCCCATGTTGACGATACTGCCGTCATAGGGGATACCGTCAAAGGTGGCGTGCACCTTGACACGGCCTTTGCCGAACTCCTCCCGGATGTTCCAGGGGAACACCACATAGGCACCACCCTTTTCCGGCAGTTCGCGAATGACCGCATTGTATTCGTACTGTTTGCCCACAGCCATGCTCCCTTTCTTTATTTTCCATTGTTTTCCTCGCGCACCGGGCAATGTCGGCAATCAGTTCCAGAGGCATGGGCCGGTCCAGCGGCAGACGGATAGTTCCTTTGCTGGTGGGAAAGGATGCCAGTCGTTCAGCAAAGGCTTCCACCGCCTCGGGGCCGGGATACAGCCCGATATGCTTCTGGGATGCCGCGAACTGGATCAGGTTGCGCCCCTTCCAGAAGGTGGGCATGCTCCAGGAAATCTTCTCCTTTGCTTCGGGGATCGCCCCGTGGATGGTTTCCTGAAGCTGCCGCAGAATCGGCTGCACTTCTTCCGGCTGCCCCTGGATATATTCCTCGATGGTCAGCGGGGCTTTTCCACAGTAATGGCTTTGGTTGCAGTTGCGAAAGTTCCTTCCGCATTTCGGGCAAGTCCACATCGTCTTTACCTCATGATTTTTTCCATCGGCTTCCCCTTGGCAAGCTCGTCCACCAGCTTGTCAAGATACCGAATTTCCTGCATCAGCGGGTCTTGGATAGTCTCCACCTTCACGCCGCAGACAGAGCCTTTGATCTGCTTTCGCGCAGGGTTCAGCGCGGGGGCGTTGCGGAAAAAGTCGCCGTAGGTGATGTCCGAAACCAGCAGCTGCTCCAGCTGCTCCCGACTGTAGCCCGTCAGCCATGCGGTGACCGCAAGCACTTCGTCACGGGTTCGCCCCTTCCGCTCCGCCTTGGCAATCAGCATGGGGTGCACCTTGGCAAAGGACATGGCAAATACTTTTTCGTTGGTCATTCTGTCTCCTTATCAAAACGCACACAAAAAGTCCAGAACAATTTGGTTAAAATCCTTGGCCTCTTCATACAGGCCGTGACCCCATTGTTCGTACATCCGTAGCTGTGCGCCGGGGATTTGGGCCGCGATCTCTCTGGATGCGTCACCGCCCAAAACATGGTCTTTCCCGCCGCCAATGACAAGCGTTGGGGCCTGAATCTGGTGCAGACTTTCGTAGGCGCTGTGTTTCAGGCAGGCCTCCGCCTGAATGAAAAATCGGTCATAGGTCTTAGGCTTCGTCAGCTTGCCCATGATGGGAACCAGCCACTTGTTCTTTCTGTAATATTCCTCCGAATAGATTCGCCGCACATTGCTGTCCATGAAAGCGGTATGGTCGCCCCGTTTGGCGCAGGACACCCATTCCTCAATGGAGGCTTCCAGAGTCGGATTGGGTCTGGCGGAGGTGACGGTCAGAATCAGCTTGCCCACCTTTTCCGGGTAGTCAATGGCAAGGTGCTGGGCAATCATTCCGCCCATGGAAGCCCCCAGCACATCCGCCTTTTGGATGCCAAGCTGCTCCATAGCCTGTGCCTGATCCGCCGCCATTTCCCGGGTGGTATAGCCCTGGGGCAGCGCATTCTTCCGGCTGAACGCATAGACCGTGAAGTCTTTGGCAAACACCCGGTAGGTAAACGCCATGGGCAGAGCCGTGCCTTTCACAGAGCGCAAACCATCCCCCAAGCCAGGAAGCATCACAAGGATTCTCTCGCCGGTACCAAAGCGGATGTAGTCCATTTCCGAACCGCCGATCTTCAAAGTGCCGTTTTTCGCGTTGTACAGCATAGTATCACCTCTTGGAGGCAGAAAAATCCGCCGCTTCCTGAATCCAGCCCAGCAGTTCTTCGTCGATTTCATCGGGCGTTCCTACCATCACATGATGCGTCCATCTGCCTGGGTAGGGTTCTGTTGCCACATCAATCCTCGGAGATTCCTTGCGGTAGCCCAGCCCG
>JALFUW010000004.1 GCA_022786995.1 Clostridiales bacterium | reverse complement strand
TGGTTTCGTACAGATCATGCTGCTCCTGCTGGGTCAGGTAGGATAGCTCCACCGCAGGGCGCAGAGCAATTTGCAGCTTGTCCTTTTCTTTCAGAACGGAGTTGTCCACCAAGTCCAGAACTTCGGGAATCAACTCCGTCAGACGGATTAACTTTCGCACTTGCTCATGACTTTCTCCCGCCTGTTCTGCCAGAATCTCTCTGCTTTTCTTACCAGAGAAATGGGGCAACACTGTTGCACCATTTTCTTTGCTCGGTCTGCCAGCCTGCCTACGCATAGCATCCAGCTTCATCTTATAGGCAAAGGCTTTTTCAGACGGCAAAAGCTGCTCCCGCTGCAAATTGGAATCCACCATGATCACGGTCGCTTCCTCGTCTGTCAGTTCCCGGACAATACAGGGCAGTTGCAGTTTCGCAATCAGGGTACACGCCAGCTTGCGGCGATGACCGGCAACCATTTCGTAATGCCCGTTCTCTTTGGGGCGCACAATGGCAGGAACCAGAATGCCGTGCTGTTTCACACTCTCCGCCATCTCGATCATGTTGTCATCCATGCGGACTTTGAAAGGGTGATTGGGGAAATCGTCAATCTGGTCAATAGGGATTTCCTGTACCCTCGGCTGACTGGCAATGTCTCGCTCCTCCTGGGTGGTGAACAGACTATCGACTGATGTTAGCAGATTTGCTGCGCTGTTTTTCGCCAATGTCCATTACCTCCTTCACCAGAGTGCGGTAGGCTTCCGCCGCGCGGCCTTTCGGCTCATGCTTGAAAATGCTGTGGTCTGCGGTGCTGATTTCCGCCAGCCGAACTGTGGATGGGATTACCGTCTGCATAATGGGCAGATGCTTACCGTAGGCGGCTTTGACGGATGCCACAATATCCTTGCGAAAATTCGTTTCATTTGCCATGGTCATGAACACACCGCCGATTTTCAGCTTAGGGTTAATCTGCCTCTTAATGTTCTGCACGGTATTGACCAACTCCGTCATGTTTTCGGCAGCAAAATACTCTGCCTGAACCGGGATCAGAACATAACCCGATGCAGACAGAGCATTGATGACCAGCATACCGAGAGACGGGCGGCAATCCAGCAGAACATAATCGTAGTCCTTTTTGATCTGATCCACATACTGCCGCAGCACCGTCTCCCGGCTCATGACATTCACCAGCCCCACCTCAACGGCGGATAGGGTGCGGTTGCCGGGGACGAAATCAAAGCCCTCGTGATGGTGGCAGATTTCGGGATGCTCATTGCCGCTGACACCTGCCACGATATCGTTCATGGCATTTCCCAGTGTCAGCGGCAAATCATTCGGTTTTCGCAGTCCCAGCATTTTGGTTAAGTCCCCCTGCGGGTCAACATCCAGCAGAAGAACCTTCTTGCCCTGCATCGCCAGTCCAGCGCCCAGGTTATACACCGTAGTGCTTTTCCCCACGCCGCCCTTCTGGTTGGCAACGGCAATGACCTTCGTTTTTGCCATTTGGGTTTTTCCTCCTTAAATAGATTTAGCCGCCTGCGGTATGGCAGACGGCTATGTACTGGAAACAGAAAAACCGCCTACTTGAAGACAAGTAAGCGGTTGTGGTATGTATTAGATTCTTTTCACAGGGGCGGAGAGGACTTTCATAATCAGCTCATCCACGCAGTCAGTGAAGCGCTCTGCACGGATTAAGCGGTTTTTCAGTT
This sequence comes from Clostridiales bacterium, assembly GCA_022786995.1. Lineage (GTDB taxonomy): Bacteria > Bacillota > Clostridia > Oscillospirales > Oscillospiraceae > Faecousia. The sequence goes on along the minus strand of JALFUW010000004.1, from coordinate 6,963 downwards.
CGACAAGACTTCTGACCAGAACATTGTATTCGGATTCGTCCAAATATAAATAATGCTTTTTCTTAAACATGAGATGCACCTCCTTGGGTGTATCATACATGATAGGGGAGAGGAGGGCAACTGTGCAAAACACATAAACTATATTTCGATATATCAGAGTTGGTCAAAACCAGTCAGACGGTTCAGAAATTGTTTTTGGGTTGTCGAGACAGGAAAAACAGGGTGTCTGAAAGGACTGTTGAGCCATGGAAAACCCATGGCTAAGGCCCCAAAATTAACCTATCGGTTAACACATTTGGGGTTCTGAGAGGCAATTTAACCACTGGTTAACACAAAAAAAGTTGTCAAAATAGGGTCAAATCCAGTCAAAAAACGGCAAAGTGCATCAAAGCAAGATATATAGGAAAAACCCGGAAAACGAGTGTTTTCCGGGTTTTGTAAGCAAAAAATATTGGAAATAAGCCAAAATTTAGCGCTTGGAGAACTGAGGTGCGCGACGGGCGGCTTTGAGACCGTACTTCTTTCTTTCCTTCATTCTGGGGTCACGAGTCATGAAGCCGGCAGCCTTCAGGGAAGCGCGGTACTCGGGATTCAGGGTGACCAGAGCGCGGGAGATGCCGTGACGGATAGCGCCGGCCTGGCCGGAAACGCCGCCGCCGGCGACGGTGACAACGATGTCAACCTTGCCCAGCATGTCGGTGGTGACCAGGGGCTGACGGACGATCAGCTTCAGAGTCTCCAGACCGAAGTAGTCGTCGATGTCGCGGCCGTTGATGATGATGGAGCCGGTGCCGTTCTCGTAGACGCGAACGCGGGCCACGGAGGACTTACGACGGCCAGTGCCGTAAAAATACTTCTTCTTGCTCTCGTACATTTAAGTTACCTCCAAATTAGTCCTGGTTCCAAGCTTCGGGCTTCTGGGCAGCGTGGGGATGCTCAGCGCCCTTGTACAGGTGCAGACGGGTCAGCGCGTGCTTGCCCAGGGTGTTCTTGGGCAGCATGCCCTTGACGGCCAGCTCCATGGCGTAGTCGCTGCGAGCAGCCATCATGTCCCGGGCCTTGGTCTCCTTCAGACCGCCGATCCAGCCGGACACACGATAGTACTTCTTCTGCTCGGGCTTCTTGCCGGTTAAGATAGCCTTATCGGTGTTGATGATGATGACATTGTCACCACAGTCAACGTTGGGGGTGAAGTCAGACTTGTGCTTGCCCCGCAGCAGGTTTGCGGCGACAACGGCGGTACGGCCCAGAGGCTTGCCGGCGGCGTCGATCACATACCACTTGCGCTCCAGGGTCTCCTTCTTCAGCAGAGTAGTGGACATTATGATTTCCTCCAATTTGGATAAAATATTTTGACATTTTCAGAGCGTTGGGGTACAATACCCCACAGACGCTTGATTTTTATACCATAGACCAAATCAAATGTCAACAGATATTTTTCCAATTTTCATAAAAACCTGAGTAATCTTCAAAATACTCACGAAAGCTCTTAAATACTCTTAAATGCTCACATCCGATTTTACACGGTTTTGGAGGAATTTTGACCAATGCAGAAGCTGATGGGCCTTGTCCGCCGGTGCGTGGACGACTACAATATGATTGAGGAAGGGGATAAAATTGCCGTTGGTGTTTCCGGGGGAAAGGATTCTCTTGTTCTGCTGACCCTGCTGGCAGGCCTGCGGGAATACTTCAACAAGCCCTTTGAACTGGAAGCCATTACCATCGACATGGGCTTGGGAATGGACTATGCCGGTGTGGAGGAACTCTGCCGGGAACTGAACGTGCCTTATAATATTGTAAAGACCGAGATCGCCCCGATCATTTTCGATCACCGGCAGGAGAAAAATCCTTGCTCTCTGTGCGCCAAAATGCGCCGGGGCGCATTAAATCAGGCAATTAAGGAGCGGGGGTTCAACAAGCTGGCTCTGGGGCACCACTATGACGACGCGGTGGAGACCTTCGTCATGTCGCTGCTGTTTGAGGGCCGCATCAGCTGCTTCCAGCCGGTGACGAACCTGGACAGAACCGGCATTATTCAGATCCGCCCCATGCTGTACATCCATGAGAAAACCGTAGATAACTTTGCCCAGCGCCGGGGGCTGCCGGTGATAGAGAACCGCTGTCCTGTGGATAAGCAGACCAAGCGGGAGGAGGTCAAGCAGTTGATTTTTCAGCTGAGTCAGACCTATCCCGACCTGAAAGAGCGGATTTTCGGCGCTATGCAGCGGTATCCTCTGCCGGAATGGGAGCCTCACGGACGGTATAAGCGGCCCAAGGAGCAGGAATAGTCTGACATTTTTTGGACATACTTCCTCCGTAAGGAGGCGGTAAAACATGGTAAAAGGTATTTCCCGGCAGGTGATTGTGGTTCACGCGCCGGATCCAAAGCTGTTTGAACAGGCGATTTTTATATTGAAGGATGACGCGGTAGGCGAGGGAATTACCGACGAGGCCCTGCTGAGGGAGGCCCGCTGCGCCATCCGGGGCAGCGATGAAAAGCTGGGGAAAAAGCGGCATCTTTACCTCTACGGCGCGGTTTGGGCATCCGGCGGCGCCCTGATTACGGGGCTGATCTGGCTGCTGACGGTGCTGCTGTGACTTGCGAAGCAGGCCGGGCTGTGCTATAATCTTCTCAACGCAAAGAAAGAGAGAAACCCATGAAATTAGGAAACATAGAATTGAACCAACCGCTGTTTCTGGCTCCCATGGCGGGGGTTACGGACTGGGCCTTCCGCACCATCTGCGCGCAATTGGGCGCGGACGTGACGGTGACGGAAATGGTGTCCTCCCGGGCGCTGGTGTATCAGGACAAGAAAAGCGCCAAGCTGCTGCGAAAGAACCAGGGCAGCGTCTGCGGCGCCCAGATTTTTGGCAACGACCCGGAAATCATGGCAAGGGGCGCTGTGCTGGCGCTGGAAATCTCCGGCTGTGACTTTCTGGACATCAACATGGGCTGTCCCATGCCAAAAGTTGCGAACAACGGCGACGGCTGCGGTCTGATGCGCACCCCAGAGCTGGCAGGGGAGATCGTAAAAGCAGTGGTCAAAGCGGTGAACGTACCCGTCACCGTCAAGTGCCGCCTTGGCTGGGACAAGGGCAGCGTCAATGTTCTGGACTTTACCAAACGCATGGAGGACTGCGGCGCGGCTCTGGTGACCGTCCACGGGCGCACCCGCAGTATGCTTTACTCCGGCACTGCCGATTGGGACATGATCCACAAGGTCAAGCAGCAGCTTTCCATCCCGGTAATTGCCAACGGCGACATTACCGATGGCGGCGCGGCGGTTCGCTGCCTGAAACGCACCGGGGCCGATGGTCTGATGATTGGCCGCAGCGTATTCGGCGACCCGTGGATTTTTGAGGAAGTCCGGGCTGCCCTGAATGGGGAGGAATATCCGGGACGCCCCTGCCTTGCCGACCGCATCGGCGTGGCTGTGGAGCAGTTCCGGCTGTCGGAGCAGGATCACGGGGAGCACATCGCCTGCCTGGAGGCGAGAAAGCACTTTGCCTGGTATCTTCGGGGGGTGCCCCACAGCAGCTACTATAAAAATCAGATCACATCCCTGAATACCATGGAGGATATCTACCGGGTGGCGAAGGATGTAGTCCGGGATTTGAAATAATTGACAATTGACAGTGGACAATTGACAATTTTGGTATCTCTTTGGGATGGATTAAAATATTTACCTCATTTTTAAAATTATGCTTATCTGGGTAACTCAGCTATCCAGACAAATGAGAATTTGGCGCTTTCTTGCCTCCCTCTTTGAGGGAGGTGGCAAAAATCGTTGATTTTTGACGGAGGGAGTGTCCTGCCAGTGAAACAGCACCCCCTCAGTCACGGCTTGCGCCGTGACAGCTCCCCCAAAGGGGGAGCCAAGGCCTCGCCAAATTCCAATTTACCATCGTGCTGAGTTAATCCGATAAGCACATTAAAATTAATTCCCAACTTTCAATTGTCAATTGTCAATTCCGTATACTTTTCTCCCCGCTCCATACCCTAACCCGAGAGGTGAGGGTATGAAGCGGTTTTTTGTGCTTTTTGTGCTGATCCCGGTGCTGGCGCTGCCGGTGCGGGGGGAGACCATCCGATGGGTGGATTTTGACGTGCCCTATGAGTCCATGAAGTACGCACTGGATCAGGATATTCTGACGGCCCAGCAGGAAAAACATATTTCCTGGATCGATACCCTTGCGCTGGCGGCCTGCCGAACCGGCGGGAAGTGCGGCCTGAACGCTGTAAAACAAGCGGCAGCCGATCTGAAAAAGGACAAGTCCCCGGAGGAGCTGCTGGGCGACCTATACAAATACTATACCTATTACCACAACGCCTATTGCGCTGCCCTGGGCGGGTTAGTGGGCAGCTACGCCATCGAAAAGGACGGGCAGTGGCTGCCCGCCTACGGTCTGAAAGCCTTTTCTCCCATTGCGGCAGGCTATGGCTACAGCCACTGCGATGATTTCGGCGTGGCCCGTTCCTTTGGCTTTCGCAGAAAGCACCTGGGCAACGACCTGATGGGCGGTCTGGGCACCCCCATTGTGGCGGTGGAGGGCGGCACGGTGGAGGCCATGGGCTGGAACCGTTACGGCGGCTGGCGGATCGGCATTCGTTCCTTCGACAGTAAGCGCTACTATTATTACGCCCATCTGCAAAAGGACTCCCCCTTTGCCCCGGGATTACAGGAGGGGGACATGGTTCAGGCGGGAGATCTGATCGGCTTTATGGGCAGAACCGGCTACTCCGACCGGGAGAATGTCAACAACATTGAAACGGTGCATCTGCATTTCGGCATGGAGCTGGTGTTCGACGAGAGCCAGAAGGAATGCAATTCAGAAATCTGGATCGACGTCTATGACATCGTTCGGCTCTTATCCCAGCACCGCAGCAGCGTGGTGAAGACAGCGGAGGGTTGGCGGCGTTTGTATCCCTATCAGGATCTGGATACGATGGAATATCCTTAAGGGGATATTCGCCTGTTCGGAAAATCCTGACAGGGAAAGCGCGTTGGCCTTCGGCACTGGGCGAAGCAATGAAAAATCACAAAGAAATCTGCATATCTGACAAAATAAACATTCATTTTTCTGTAATAAAATGCATTGTAACGGTGGCTTTGGGATGCTATAATGAATCCGTCGTAATGCAGGACTTCGTTTTGCAAACGGAAAAGTAAAGGAGCGATTATTCATGCGGGAAAAGAAAAAGATATCTCTGGCTATGCAGATATTCATTGCCATGGTGCTGGCAATCGCGGCGGGTCTGCTGCTGCAGGGACGGGCGGACTTCGCCAACACGTTTATCAAGCCCTTCGGCACGATCTTCCTGAATCTGGTAAAGTTCATCGTCGTGCCTATCGTGCTGTTTTCCATCATGTGCGGCATTATCTCCATGAAGGATATCCGTAAGGTTGGTTCCATCGGCCTGAAAACCGTGGCCTTCTATCTGTGCACCACCGCATTCGCCGTGACCATCGGCCTTCTGGGCGGCAACCTCTTCAAGGGAATGTTCCCGGTCATCGCCACCACGGACTTAAGCTACGAGGCCGCCGCCTCCACCTCCTTTATGGACACGCTGGTAAACATCTTCCCCTCCAACTTTGTTAAGCCCATGGTGGAGGCCAATATGCTTCAGGTCATCGTGATGGCTGTGCTGCTGGGCTTCTCCATCATTCTGGTGGGTGAAAAGAATGCCAAGGTGGTCTCCGCTTTCAATGATCTCAACGAGATTTTCATGAAGTGCATGGAGCTGATTCTGAAGCTTTCCCCCATTGGCGTGTTCTGCCTGCTGTGTCCCATCATCGCCACCAATGGCGCGGCCATCATCGGCTCTCTGGCAATGGTACTGCTGACGGCCTATATCTGTTACATCGTCCACGCGGTGGTGGTCTACTCTCTGTCCGTCAAGGCCATGGGCGGCATGAGCCCTGTTAAGTTCTTCAAGGGCATGATGCCTGCCATCATCTTCGCCTTCTCCAGCGCTTCCTCCGTGGGCACCCTGCCCATCAACCTGAGCTGCACCGAAAAGCTGGGCGCGAAGAAGGAGGTTGCCTCCTTTGTGCTGCCCTTGGGCGCTACGATTAACATGGACGGCACTGCCATCTATCAGGGCGTGTGCGCGATCTTCATTGCCTCCTGCTATGGCATCCAGCTGACACTGCCCCAGATGCTGACCATCGTGCTCACGGCGACCCTGGCATCCATTGGCACTGCCGGTGTTCCCGGCGCGGGTATGGTCATGCTGGCCATGGTGCTGACCTCTGTGGGTCTGCCGGTTGACGGCATCGCGCTGGTGGCCGGTGTGGATCGCATCTTCGACATGGGCCGTACCACGGTCAATATCACCGGCGACGCTGCCTGCGCCATCGTGGTGTCCAGCATCGAAGAAAAGCGGGAAAAGAAGCTGAGCGACAAGAAGTAAAGAGCGTTACGCAGAATGAACAGGCTCCATGGAATTTCCGTGGAGCCTGTTATAATATTCCGCATAGATCCTCGCATGGCCTTTACAAACAGGCGTATTGTGTGATATAATCCAAACAAATGAATGGAAAATGCTGGAATGGAGCCGTGCTGAATGCATGGCTTCGGACAAAAGTGTGAGGGGGCGCGGAAATGGACAACGATACTTTGTTCTTCTTCGGTGAACATATGGAAGCACTGCCGATCTATGAACGGCTGGAAAATGCGGTTCTGACCCGGATTCCCGATGTAAAGATCAAAGTCGCCAAGACCCAGATCACTTTTGCCAACAAGCGGGGCTTTGCCTTTGTGTCCTTCAACCCCTGCCGGAAAGCGAAAGACCGCCCGGCGGTCTGGATGACGGTCACATTCGGGCTGGGCTACCGCAAGGAATCTCCGAGGATTGATGTGGCAACAGAACCCTACCCAGGCAGATGGACGCATCATGTGATGGTAGGAACGCCCGATGAAATCGACGAAGAACTGCTGGGCTGGATTCAGGAAGCGGCG
>JALFUW010000079.1 GCA_022786995.1 Clostridiales bacterium | reverse complement strand
ACCCCGCTAAAGAACAATTTATCTGCGCGGTACCTGTCGAGCAGGCCCTAAGGATGTATGTTGACCGCCAGCGTCCGTAACGCGTTGCCCGCGGGGGCAACCCCGCTAAAGAACAATTTATCTGCGCGGTACCTGTCGAGCGGGCCCTAAGGATGTATGTTGACCGCCAGTGTCCGTAACGCATTGTCAGCGGCCACTGGCCGTAAAAAAATCCACCGGCTGCCCGGTGGATTTTTCATATGTACGATCTTACGCAATGGGCTCAAAGTCCGCCGCGCCGTGCTTGCACAGGGGGCACACAATGTCGTCGGGCAGGGTATCGCCCTCGTAGACCCAGCCGCAGACCTTGCACACAAAGCCCTTCTTGCCCTCGGTTGCGGGCTTGGGCTTGACGTTATTCTGGTAGTAGGTGTAGGTCATGGTCTCCTTGTCGGACATGACCCGGGCCTCGGTGACGGAGCAGATGAACATGCCGTGGGTGTCCAGGTCAACGAAGGACTCCACCTTCAGGCTCATAAAGGAGTTAATGTACCGGGGCAGGAACCGCAGACCGTTGTCAGAGCGCAGTTCTTCCACACCCGCGAACTTGTCGGCAGTCCGGCCGCTCTGGAAGCCGTAGGTCTGGAACACAGAGAAGGGGGCGGACACATCCAGGCAGTTGACGTTCATAATGCCGGTCTGCTTGATGACGTGGTAGGAGTAGTTGGCCTTGTTGATGGTGACGGCAACCCGGTTGGGGGTGTTGGTGACCTGAGACACGGTGTTCACGATCAGGCCGTTGTCTTTCTGTCCATCGTTGGAGGTGACCACATACAGGCCGTAGCCGATGTTGAAGAGGGCGCTGAGGTCATTTTTGTTGGCGGTGTCGTCGTGCTGGGCTAAGTAGTCCTTGCACAGCTCGTCGGTGAGGGACTCAATCTGAGCCTTGCTGTCGTCATTCAGGGCGGACAGCAGCCGGACGGTGGTGTCGGTAAAGGTCAGATTCTTGCAGCCGTCAAACATACCCTTCATGACCTTGGCAGCCAGAGGCGCCCAGGTGCCGTTTTCCACCAGCGCGATGGTGCGGTTCTGGTAGTTCCGCTCGGTCAGGTGATGGATGAACTCCTTCATGAAGGGGAAGATATCGGCATTGTAGGTCGTGGTCGCCAGCACCAGCTTGCCGTAACGGAAGGCATCCTCCACGGCTTCCGCCATATCGGTGCGGGCCAGGTCATGGACAACCACCTTGGGGCAGCCCTTGGCCTTCAGCTTTTCCACCAGCAGCTCCACAGCGGCCTTGGTGTGACCGTAGACGGAGGTGTAAGCTACCACAATGCCCTCGCTCTCCACACGATAGGAAGACCAGATGTCGTACAGGTTAATGTAGTAGCCCAGGTTCTCGGTGAGGATGGGGCCATGCAGGGGGCAGATGATGGAGATATCCAGAGTAGCGGCCTTCTTGAGCAGCGCCTGCACCTGAGGGCCGTACTTGCCCACGATGCCGATGTAGTACCGGCGGGCTTCACAGGCCCAGTCCTCGTCCGCGTCCAGAGCGCCAAACTTGCCGAAGCCGTCGGCGGAGAACAGAACCTTGTCGGTGACGTCATAGGTCACGATGACCTCGGGCCAGTGCACCATGGGGGCGGTGACGAAGGCCAGGGTGTGCTTGCCTAAGGTGAGGGTATCGCCCTCGCCCACCACCACCCGGCGGTCTGCGTAGTCGTCACCGAAGAACTGCTTCATCATGGTGAAGGCCTTGGCGGAGGACACCACGGTAGTCTCGGGGTAGACCTTCAGAAAATTGGCAATGTTGGCGGAGTGATCCGGCTCCATGTGCTGAATCACCAGATAGTCGGGCTTCCGTCCGGCCAGGGTGTTCTGGATGTTGTCCAGCCACTGGTGGGTGAAATTCCGATCCACGGTGTCCATGACGGCGACCTTCTCGTCGAGAATGACGTAGGAGTTGTAGGCCATGCCGTTGGGGACAACATACTGACCCTCAAACAGGTCAACCTGGTGGTCGTTGACACCCACATAGCGGATATCGTTGGTAATCTTCATACTTGCTCTCCTTTATGTAAATATGAAAGTCTAAATAGCAACGCGGCAAAGCCGCGGTATTTACTTCAAAGTCTTCCCCAAAAGGGAAGGCATTGCTTCGCAATTTCTTATTCCGCCAGCTTACGCAGGCCCTTTTCGTCGGTAATGGTGATCTCGCCCCGGCTCAGGCGCACCATGCCCTCGCTCTGGAAGTATCGGAGCATTCTCGTGACCACCTCCCGGGCGGTGCCCAGGTGGCTTGCGATGCGCTCATGGGTTAGTTTCAGGCTCTCAGAGCCTTCCAGAGCGCATTCCTCCAGCAAAAAGCCCGCCAGACGCTTGTCAAAGCTTTTCCACATGATCTGCTCCATGAGCCACATGACCTCGGAAAAACGGCTGGAAATCAGCTGGTTTGCGTAGTTGGCAACCGCTGCCGACTCTTCCATCAGCTCCTTGAACAGACACGAGGGGATGACCCACAGCTTCGTATCCTTCTCCGCTTCGACGACGACCTCAAACTGGATGTCCGGCATGACGCAGGAGGCGGAAAACAGGCAGATATCCCGGTCAAACAGCCGGTACAGGGTGACCTCCCGGCCCTCGCTGGACAGGGCGTATACCCGCAGCTGCCCGGATTGGATAATGAGCAAACCAAGGCAGTCGAGATGCCCATTGTGGACGACAGTACCGGCCTTTGCCTCCATAGGCTCCAGGGAATCCAGAAGCAGCTGCTGCTGCCGGGGCGGCAGCTTGGGAAAGAACGGCAGATATTCCGCCAAATCCATTTCCATCGCCTCCTTTTTTCACCACCTAAGTATACAGCGAAAACTTGCTTCTGTCAATGCGCGGAAGCGGCAGCCTTGACATTTTTCGCCCGATGGGTATAATTAATGTGTATGCTTGGCTCCCCCTATGGGGGAGCTGTCAGCGAAGCTGACTGAGAGGGCCCTCTCCGCCCCAGTTTGCGAACTGGGACACCTCTCCCATAGGGAGAGGCAAGTGCGCACTGCCTGCCAGCCAATGCGGCAAACATTTCAAATCAAAAACAGCTATATTTTGGGAGAAAACCGCTATGAACCGTGAAAACAAGCGCAAACAGTACGAAAAGGGCTACTACAAGACCCACGCCTGTGAGGAATCCTTCACCTGCAAAAACTGCGGGCGGCTGGTGGTGCCTCTTGGGGCCGGCAGCGATCACCGCAACCACTGCCCCAACTGCCTGCACTCGCTGCATGTGGACATCGAGCCGGGGGACCGGGAGTCCGACTGCGGAGGGCTGATGGAGCCGGTGGCGGTGTGGGTGCGAAATAAGGGCGAGTGGGCCATCATCCACCGCTGCAAGCGCTGCGGCGACCTCAGCTCCAACCGGGTGCTGGCGGACGACAACCCTATGAAGCTCATGTCCATCGCCATGCGGCCTCTGGCAAATCCCCCGTTCCCCTTGGAGCGCATCGAGGAGATGACCGCCATGATGGGCGGGGAAGGGGAGCTGCCGGAACTGTACCGCAAGCCCAAGCAAGAATAGAAGAAAGGCTCCCCCTGCAAGGGAAGCCTCAGCGTGTCCCCAAAGTGCTTGTCATTCCGAGGGAGCGAAGCGACCGTGGGAATCCGTCCCCTCAAAAAAGGGCTGATTTTCCTGAGAATTAGATAAAAACAGAATGTTTTGGAGAACGGATTGCCATGCCAGTGTGCGCACTGGCTCGCAATGACAGGTTTTTCGACAGTCTGAGGCTCCCTCTGCAAGGGGAGCCTTTTTGGATTATTCACAATTTGGAAAAAAATAGTTTCGGCTTCGTTCATCATTGCGTTGTATTTTTGAGGTAAAGGAGTGATTCGCAATGAGTATGCTGTTGACGCTGGCGTTCCTGTTCTTCATCGGTTCCGTGCTTGGCTGGGTGCTGGAGCTGCTGTTCCGAAATCTGACCCAGCGCCCGGAGAAAATCGTCAATCCCGGCTTCTGCACCGGGCCGTGGTTGCCCATTTACGGCTTCGGCCTGTGCGCGCTGTACCTGCTGGCATCGCTGGAAAAATACAGTCTGGTTCCCGACCCCTTCTGGAATAAGGTGCTGCTGTTCGCCGCCATGGCGGTGGGCATGACCCTCATCGAGTATGTGGCGGGCGTGTTCTGCCTGAAATTTTTGAAGGTGCGGCTGTGGGATTACTCTGACCTCTGGGGCAATGTGCAGGGCATCATCTGCCCGCTGTTCTCCTTCTTCTGGGCCATTCTCGGGGCTATGTACTATTTTCTCATTCACCCTCATATTCTGGAGGGTCTACAGTGGCTTGCCAATAATCTGGCCTTCTCCTTCTTCATCGGCATGTTTTTTGGCGTATTTCTTCTTGACGTGGCCCACTCTGCCCAGCTGGTGGTGAAGCTGAAGGCTTACGCGGAGGATAATGACGTGATCGTCCGCTACGAGGCCCTGAAGGCCCACATCCGGCAGCGCCGGGAGGAAATGGCGCTGAGATACCACTTCTTCCGCCCCTTCCGCAGCGACCTGCCCCTGAAAGAGCACCTGCGGCAGATGCAGGAGACGCTGGAAACCCGGATTCACCGGAAGTAACGGAGGCGTTAGCCATGAGTTTTCCGAAACCGCAAACGGATCTTCGTAATTTCCGTCCGCGAAAAATGAACGAACCCCAGTACCGCCATCTGTGGTGGCTGCTGTTCTGGCCGGTGTATTTGCTGCGGTATTTCCTGATCGAGCTGTGTAACCCAGCCCGGAGCTACCACGTCATGCACTGCGTTCTGGACGACAAAATTCCTTTTTGCGAGTTTTTTCTGGTTTTTTATGTGTGCTGGTATTTTTTCATCGTGGGCATGCACCTGTATACGCTTTTGTATGATGTGGATACCTTCCGACGCTACAGTAGGTTCCTGTGCGTTTCCATGACCATGTCCACCGCCGTTTTTCTCCTGTACCCCAGCTGTCAGGATCTGCGCCCGGCGGAGCTTCCCCGGGAGAATCTGCTAAGCTATGCGGTGGGCCTGATCTACGCGGCGGATACGCCCACCAATGTATTCCCGTCGGAGCACGTCATCGGCGCCCTTGCCGCGCTGGCAGCGGCGGCTCACACCGAAGGCTTGCGCAAGCCGGGAAGGCTCCTGCCGCTGACGATGCTCACGGTTCTGATCTGCGCTTCTACCCTGTTTTTGAAGCAGCACTCCGTTCTGGATGTTCTGGGGGCGCTGCCTATTTGTATCATTTCCTATTTTCTGTGCTATGAAAAGAGAGGTTATCATGAACACCTATCGTGCCGGTATCGATATCGGCTCAACCACCGTAAAACTGGTTATTCTCAGTGAGGAAGGGGAAATCCTCTTTGGGCAGTACCGCCGTCACCACGCCCACACCCAGCAGACCCTGAAATCCCTGCTGATGGAGGCAAAGCAGACGCTGGGGCCGTGTGACCTTCGGGTGCGCATCACCGGCTCCGGCGCCATCAATCTGGGAAAAGCCCTGGAAATCGGCTTTGTTCAGGAGGTTGTGGCGGTGGCTACGGCCCTGAAAACCGCCGCGCCCCAAACCGACGTTGCCATCGAGCTGGGCGGTGAGGACGCGAAGATTATCTATTTTAAGGGCGGCCTTGAGGAGCGGATGAACGGTGTCTGCGCCGGTGGCACCGGCTCCTTTATTGACCAGATGGCGGCCCTTTTGCAGACCGACGCCACGGGCTTAAACGAGGCCGCGAAGGACTACCAGAAGGTGTACCCCATCGCCGCCCGCTGCGGTGTATTTGCCAAAACCGACATTCAGCCCCTCATCAACGAGGGCGCCACCCGGTCCGATCTTGCCGCCTCCATTTTTCAGGCAGTGGTGAATCAGACCATTTCCGGCCTTGCCTGCGGAAAGCCCATCCGGGGTACCGTTGCCTTCCTGGGCGGCCCGCTCCACTTCCTGACGGAGCTGAAAGCCGCCTTTATCCGCACCCTGAAATTGACAGACGAAACCACCGTTGACCCGGAAAACTCCCACCTGTTTGCCGCCATGGGCGCGGCGCTGGAAGCAAAGGACGGGGAAACCGTGGCCCTGACTGGGCTGATTGAAAAGCTGGAACAGGGGGTAGCGGTAAGCTTTGAGATGCCCCGGCTGGAGCCGCTTTTCCGGGACGAAATGGAATTTGCCGAATTCCAGTGCCGCCACAGCCGTGCCGTGGTGAAAAAGGAAGCGCTGGAAGCCTATGAAGGCGAGTGCTTTCTTGGCATTGACGCCGGCTCCACCACCACCAAGCTTGCGCTGATCGGTGAGGAGGGCCAGCTGCTGTGGTCTTTCTACGCCAACAATCAGGGCAACCCGGTAAAGACCGCCATGGAAGCGGTGGAGGCCCTTCGCGCCCGGCTGCCGGAAGGCACGCATATCGCCCGCTCCTGCTCCACCGGCTACGGCGAGGCCCTGCTGAAATCCGCCTTTGCCCTGGACGAGGGAGAGGTGGAAACCATCGCCCACTGCACAGCGGCAGCCTTCTTTGACCCCCAGGTGGACTGCGTGCTGGATATCGGCGGGCAGGACATGAAATGCATCAAACTGAAAAACCACTCAGTGGACACCGTGCTTTTGAATGAGGCCTGTTCCTCCGGCT
>JALFUW010000059.1 GCA_022786995.1 Clostridiales bacterium | reverse complement strand
GATGTCGTGTTTTACGCCACCCTTGCCTGGCACCTGGAAGAATTGCCATGCTGACCAGGCATAGCAGTCCCAGACCAGTTCCAGAAAGGCTTCCGACTCAATCAGCTTGCGATGTTCCTCGGAATGTAAAAGTTGGTGAATGTTCCGTGGAAGCTCCAGATACGCCGGACGCTTCTCAACCAGTTCCTTCGGCAGCGCGTAAAACAGCGTTATCCAGGACAAATTACTATCCTGCGGAATTTCCATGATCCCATCCGCCAGAACCACATAAAAGGTATAAGGGTTGCATTTTTCCATATTCATCACCTCGTTCAATAGATTCCCCCCATAATATATGGGCACCAGAATTGCGCTTTTTTCCAATCGCTACAAAATTTTTTGAAAAATTCTTCTTGATGAAGATTTGTCGTACTTCGCATCTATTGTAACCGAAAATTCAGAATATGTCTATTCTTTATAATGCAGGCAAAAAAATAAGCGATACCCGGTCAAAACAACCAGGTATCGCCTATTTTTCGTGTTACCAATCCTGCAAGACAGATGCCGTAATAAATAATTCATAGAATTACTGTGTTACGGACACCCGCCTTTCCGAAGGTTTTTTGTTTCAAATTCATATTGCGTTTTCCAGGTTTTTCGTGGTATAATAGGCAAGATAATGTATTTTATTCTTACAGGAGGACACCTGCGGTGTTTCAGAAAAACGAATCCGAAAGCTGGCTCATTGTGGGCCTGGGCAATCCCGGAAAAGAATATGAGCGCTCCCGCCACAACTGCGGCTTTCGGGCTATGGACTGCCTTGCCCAGAAGCTGGGCGTGAAGGTTGATAAGCTGAAATTTCAGGGGCTGTACAACCAGACGAATTACAACGGCTGCAAGCTGTTTCTGCTGAAGCCACAGACCTATATGAACCTGTCCGGGCGGTCGGTATTGCAGCTTTCCGCCTTCTTCAAAATCCCGCCCCAGAATATCATTGTGATGTTTGACGATATCTCTCTGGAGCCGGGGCGGCTGCGGGTGCGGGCAAATGGCTCCGCCGGGGGGCACAACGGCATCAAGTCCATCATTCAGGAGCTGGGCAGTCAGGACTTTCCCCGGGTGAAGATCGGTGTGGGCGCCAAGCCAAACCCGGAATACGATCTGGCGGACTGGGTGCTGTCCTCCTTCCCGGCACAGGACGAAAAGGCGCTGGGCGTATCCCTGAAAAACGCCGCCGACGCAGCCCTTGCCATCATCGATCACGGGGTGCCCGAGGCTGCCAATCGGTTCAATGGCTCGCATCCGTAATGCGGGAGTATTGTGCTTTAGCAAAGCAATGCCTTCCCCTATATTTAACGAAGCGTTCCCGGTCGAGGGGCCCAAAGGATGTTGGTTGACTTCCCAGCGTCCGTGACGCATTGTCCGCGGCGACTCGCCGCTTTACCACGGAAAGAGAGTTTTCCTCTCTTTCCGCGTTGCCACGTTGTCAGGAAATGAGGTATTTTGATGGAAAAGCTTCTCTCAATGCTGAAATCCATGCCGGAATACAATACGTTGCTCACCGCCGTTGCGGAAGGTCAGAGCGCGGCTGTCACCGGCATCGGTCAGATCAACCGCAGCCACCTGCTGGCTGGATTGTATTCCGATACCAACCGTCCCATAGTGCTGCTGTGTCAGGACGACATGGCGGCCCGGCGGCTTCAGGAAGAATTGAAATGTTTTTTGGGGGAAGCTGCTCCCATCCTGCCCGGACGGGATCTGACGCTGTACGATGCCACCGTGGTGTCGAGAGCTTGGGAGCAGAAGCGTCTGCGTCAGCTGTATGACCTTGCCTCGGGCCGAACGCGACTGCAAATCATGAGCTGGGAGGCCCTGAGCCTGCGAACCATGCCGCGGTCGGTGCTGAAAAGCGCCGCCTTTACACTGGAAGTGGGGCAGGAATATCCTCTTGATGACCTGACGGATCGTCTGGTATCCGCTGGGTACAGCCGCTGCGGTATGGTGGAAGGCCCCGGTCAGTTTGCTCTGCGGGGCGGTATTCTGGA
Organism: Clostridiales bacterium; assembly: GCA_022786995.1. Lineage (GTDB taxonomy): Bacteria > Bacillota > Clostridia > Oscillospirales > Oscillospiraceae > Faecousia. Next base: position 30,561 of record JALFUW010000059.1, on the reverse strand, counting down.
TGTGTACTCCCCTGCCACCGACCAGCCCATCCGGGCGGAGTTTTTCGGCGACGAGCTGGACACCATGGGCTATTTTGACCCCCAGACCCAGCGACGCAACGAGAATATCGAATCCGTCACCATTCTGCCCGTAGGCGAGACCCAGCCGGGCCTGCACCCCAAGGGCATCGCCGGGTTGTGCAAGGATATCGGGGGTCTCATTTCCCGGCAGAAACGGCGGAAAAATCCCAACGAGGCTCTGATCACCACTCTGAGCCGGGATCTGGAAAAATACGAAAACGATCTCCACAATCCCGCCTCTGACCGCTACATGGCCCTCATCTACCCGGAGCTGACCACCGCGGTGGACTATATCCCGGAAGACGCCATTGTGGTGCTCTGCGATCAGGCGAATCTGAAGCGTACTGCCCGCACCCGCTGCGACGAAATGGGAATGCAGCTGGATTCCATGCTGCAAGGCGGGCTGGTTGCCGGAGAGCTGTGCGACTTTGTGTGCCAGTGGGAGGACTTCTGCGCCGGATTAAAGGGGCGGACGGTGCTGTATTTTGACACCTTCGGCGGTTCCGCATACCCGGAAGGCTGCCCGCCCAAGGTACTGCTTCCCATGACCGCCAAGCAGCTTCCCGGCTACGGCGGCAATCTGGACACCGCCGCATCAGACCTATCCCACTACCAGAAGCAGGAGTTTGGCTCTCTGGTACTCTGCGGCACCCGCAGAAGGGCGGAAATTTTGCAGGAAATGCTCAGCGCCAAAAACCTCTCCTCTTTTATCTGCATTCCGCTCACCACCCTGCCCAAGCCGGGGCAGATTCTGCTGACGGAAGGCAGCCTGCCCTATGGTATGGAATACCCCATGAGCCGTCTGGCAGTGCTGACGGAGGGACAGCTCATCGCCCGCAGCGAACCGAAACGGAAGGCTGCCAAGAAAACCGGCTCCACCAACCGGCAGAAGCTGAACGCCTTCACCGACCTGACCCCCGGTGATCTGGTGGTGCACGAAAATTACGGCATCGGCCGGTTCGTGTGCATGGAGCAGATCAAGGTGGACGGTGCCGTGAAGGACTATATCAAAATTGCCTATCAGGGCAGCGACACCCTGTTCGTCCCCGCCACTCAGCTGGATCTCGTCAGCAAGTACATCGGCGGCGGTGGTGAGGACGCCAACGTGCGGCTGAATAAGATTGGTTCCGACGCATGGCAAAAAACCAAGGCCAAGGCCCGGAAGGCCGCCAAGGATATGGCCGGGGAGCTGATTCAGCTTTACGCCGCCCGGAAGCGGCAGCCCGGCTTTGCCTTTGCGGCAGATTCCCCCTGGCAGAGGGAATTTGAAGACAACTTCCCCTACCCCGAAACCGATGATCAGCTGCGCTGCATCGCCGACATCAAGCGGGATATGGAGACGCCGACTCCCATGGATCGGCTGCTCTGCGGCGATGTGGGCTTCGGCAAAACTGAGGTGGCCCTGCGGGCTGTCATGAAAGCCGTTATGGACGGCAAGCAGGTGGCAATCTTAGTGCCCACCACCGTCCTTGCCCAGCAGCACTACACCACCGCCATGGCCCGGTTCCGGGGCTTCCCGGTGAACATTGACGTGCTCAGCCGCTTCCGCACGCCCAAACAGCAGCAGCAAACATTGCGCAATCTGGCGGCAGGCAGCGTGGACGTGATCATCGGCACCCACAAGCTGCTGCAAAAAAGCGTGCAATTTAAAGACTTGGGGCTGCTGATCATTGATGAAGAGCAGCGTTTCGGCGTCAGCCACAAGGAGCGCTTAAAAGAAATGTCCAAGGGCGTGGATGTGCTGACCCTGTCCGCCACCCCCATCCCCCGGACGCTGAACATGGCCCTGTCCGGCATCCGGGATATGTCCACCATTGAGGAGCCCCCCGCCGACCGCTACCCGGTGCAGACCTTCGTCATGGAGCACAACACCGCCGTCATCGACGATGCCATCCGCCGGGAGGTGGAGCGGGGCGGGCAGGTGTACTACCTCCACAACCGCACGGAGACCATCGATCAGTGTGCCAGTGCCCTCCAGCGGCGGATTCCCGGCCTGCGGGTGGGTGTGGCTCACGGACAGATGGGGGAAGACGCCCTTGGTGACGTGATGCAGGCCATGACCGACGGCGACATTCAGGTGCTGGTGTGCACCACCATCATTGAAACGGGTCTGGACATCCCCAACGCCAACACCTTAATTATTGAGAACGCCGACCGCTTCGGCTTAAGTCAGCTCCACCAGCTCCGGGGCCGGGTCGGCCGCTCCACCCGCCACGCCTACGCCTATTTCACCTACAAGCCCGACAAGAACCTTACGGAAATTGCCGAAAAGCGGCTGTCCGCCATCCGGGATTTTGCCGAATTCGGTTCCGGCTTCAAGATCGCCATGCGGGATCTGGAAATTCGCGGCGCGGGCAACCTCTTGGGCGCGGAGCAGTCCGGCCGCATGATGAGCGTGGGCTATGACATGTACCTCAAATTGCTGGACGAGGCCGTGCTGGAGGAGCAGGGCGCGGCCCCCAAGGCCCCCGACTGCACCGCCGATCTCAACGTCACCGCCAACGTGGACAAGGACTATGTGTCCCGGGGCGAGGAGCGGATGGATCTGTACCGCCGGATGGCCGCCATCCGCACCCAGGAGGATGCCGACGATCTGCTGGATGAGATCGTGGACCGCTACGGCGAGCCGCCCAGAGGGGTTCTCAACCTCATCGACATCGCCCTGCTCCGGGCCAAGGCCAAGGAGGTCAGCATCAAGGACATCAAGCAGAAGTCCGGCGAGGTGCTGTTTACCCTGGCAAATCTCAACTTTGAAGCCGTCAGCGCCCTGTGCGCCGACCCGGATTACAAGGCCCGGGTCACCTTCCTTGCCAGCGCCAAGGAGCCGACCCTGCGGTTAAAGCTTGCCTCGGGTGTTGACAGCCTGAAGCAGAGCAAGGTATTCATCGACCGCTACCTGGGCTGCTGCAATTCTTAAGGCAATATCATGCTGTTGGGGTCAAAACATCAGGAGAATATCTGCATCGACAGGGGACAGACCCGGCCCATGATCTACCACGGCGACCACGGCTGGACACTGAAGCCCTGAAAAATTGGAGGTAAGGATTATGAAACTGTTCCCTATGATTCTCGCCGGACTGCTTCTGCTCACAGGCTGCGGCCGGAATACAGCCACAGGCGGGGCAGACCAGCCCAAGGCCGTCTACCGTCAGGTCAGCGCCACGGACGCTGCCGCCCTGATGGAATCCGCATCGGATTATATACTTCTGGATGTCCGCACCCAGGCGGAATACGACCAAGGCCACATTCCCGGCGCCGTCTGCATCCCCAACGAAACCATCGGCACGGAAGAAATCCCCGCCTTGCCCGACAAAGACCAGCTGATTCTGGTCTATTGCCGCAGCGGCAACCGCAGCAAGCAGGCCGCTCAGAAGCTCGCCGAACAGGGCTACACCAATATCGTGGAGTTCGGCGGCATCCTGAGCTGGCCGGGAGAAACCGTTTCCTCATAAACGTAGCACGCCCCTCTTTCCAGGCGAAAGAGGGGCGTGATTGTTAGCCGAAAATCTGATGCAGGGTTCGCAGCAGTTCCTCCGTATCAATGGGCTTGGAGATAAAGCCGTTCATACCGCAGCGGGCCGCCGCCCGGCGATCCTCGTCAAAGGCGTTGGCGGTCATGGCAATGATGGGAATGTGGGAAAGCGCCGGTTCCGATAGGGCACGGATGCGGCGGGTGGCTTCGAAACCGTCCATCACCGGCATCTGAATGTCCATCAGCACCAGATCATAGACACCGGGGGCCGCGGAAGAAATCTTCCGCACCGCTACCGCGCCATTTTCCGCCGTATCCACCACAAAGCCGTACTCCCCCAGGATTTCCAGCGCAATCTCCCGGTTCAGTTCGTTGTCCTCCGTCAAAAGAAGGTGCCTGCCCCGGAATTGCACGGCTTCCTCCACCGTGGGCAGCGCCTCCTCCTGGGTTTTCTTCCTCCGCCCCAGCGCTGTCTGCAGGCTGTCCCGCAGGTCGGACAGAAATACAGGCTTCGCGCAGAAGCCGGACACCCCTGCCGCTCTGGCTTCCGCCTCGGCTTCGCTGGCGGTGGCAATGACGATAGAAGTATCGTCTCCCTGTTCACGGATCTGTCGGGTCATCTCGGCTCCCTCCAGATCCGCAAGCCGATCTGCGATGATGTAGACCCGGAACGGATCATGCAGCTCCATGGACTGCCGCGCCCGGAGAATGGCCTCCTGGCCGGACAGGGTCCACTCAGCCCGCATTCCAAGCTTTATCAGCATTCTCGTGACACTGTCGCAGGTGCCAAAGTCTTTGTCCACCACCAGCGCCCGCAGTCCTACCAGTTCCCGAATCTTCTCCGCGTTTTCACTGGAGGCCTGTAGCCGAAGGCCCAGGCGGATGACAAATTCGGTGCCCTTGTCCTTCCGGGTGGATACTGTGATATCGCCGCCCATCATTTCGATGATATTCTTTGTGATGGCCATACCCAGCCCGGTTCCCTGGGTGCGGCTGACTGTAACGTTACGTTCCCGCTCAAAGGGCTCAAAAATATGGGCCGCGAATTCTTCACTCATGCCGATGCCCGTATCCCGCACCCGGATCTCGTACAGGCCCTCCCCCACCGGGGCGCCGGGCAGCTGGCTGAGCCCTACGGATACGGTGCCGCCGGCGGGCGTAAATTTGACGGCGTTCGACAGCAGGTTCAAAAGCACCTGACTGAGTCTTGTTCTGTCGCAATACACATCCTCGTCCACCACGTTTACAATGTCCATCCGCAGGGTAAGCTGCTTCGCGTCCATCTGTCCTGCGATGATATCCTTCAGGTCGTGAAAAATTTCCGCCAGATTGGACGGCTGCTCTTCAATATGGATTTTGCCGCTTTCGATGCGGCTCATGTCCAGCACGTCGTTGATTAGCCCAAGCAGATGGCCGCTGGAGGACTGGATCTTATTCAGGTAGTCCCGAACACGTTCCTCGCTGCCGGCATTGGCCAGCGCCTGGGTGGTAAAGCCCAGAATGGCATTCAAGGGGGTGCGGATATCGTGGGACATGTTACTCAGAAAGGCGCTCTTGGCCCTGCTTGCGTCCTGCGCCGCGCTGACCGCCTTCTCGAGGGCCTGATTGGTTCGCCTGTCCTTCGTACGATCAGACAAAACAAGAATGTACTTTCTGCGTCCGAGAATCTCCCGGCAGAGGGCTGTCCCGTGGAACCATCGGCTTTCGCCGGATTTTCGGTGAAAATATTCCCGGTTCCACTCCATCTGCTGCCCCGGCTGAATCGCCAGAAGCTGGTCAAATATCAGCGGGATTTCCCGATTCTCCGCCAGCGCGTCTATCACCCGGATATCCTCCCGGGCTTCCTCCAGCGGAACGCCCACCAGCTTTTCAATGTTGGGGCTGAGGTAGTCCACCCGGAGGTTTTCCGCATCCAGCATCATGAACACGTCGTCCACAGTATGCGACAGGGTGGAAAACAGTGCGTCCCGGTAACGCAGCTGCGTGTCCTTTCTTCGCAGACTCAGGTGGTTTCTGTGCATCACATAGCTCATCAGCGCCGCCGCAATGCCCACAGCCAGCACCGTCACCAAAATCAGCGTTGTGGACTGGAGCCTGCTCATGCTGGCATTCACCACAGCCGCGGGTACAATGCCAAGAACAACCCAGTCCTGAAACTGGGCGGATTCGTAAGTCAGATAATAGATGATTCCATCCGCCCTGAATACCGCCGCGCCGGGTCTGCCGTTGTGGAAATCCTCACTGATAGCGTCGATGGTTTTTTCTTCCAAATCCGACGCTTCCCGGAGCATAGCCAGCACATTATAGGTTTTCCGGCTCTGATCGGCAGAGCCGTCCACAACCACCCGGCCATCTGGCCGAACCACATAGCTGTGGGACTGCCCGTCAAAGGCGGAAATTTCCAGGGTTTTGACCAGATCCGTGTTGTTGAAGCTGATGGCGATGGCTTCGTAGGCAAAGCCCTGATAGGTACCCGGATCCGCCGGAACCGCAAACACCATGATCTGTGGCTGTCCGGGCACCACGGCGTTCACCACGATGTCCCTGCGATCCAGAATCAGAGCAGGCAGTTCCTCCTTCATATCCAGATACCCGCTGCCGCCGTCCACCGTGCGATAGCTTCCGTCCCGGGAAATAAAGTAGAAGTCTGTTGCGCCGGTTTCCTTCTTTGCCTTTGCCGCAAAGGTTTCAATCTGCTGATCACTGACAGCACCGCTCAGGTAGGGGATCCACATATGCATAGCGCTCCAGTTCCTTCCCACAAGGCAATACAGCGACTGGTTTGCCTGATGGTAAATCTCCCGCAGATGCGCCGTGCTTTCCGAATAGATCGTCTTAGCCACAAAGCGGCAATACTGAATGCCCACCGTGGCCAATCCCAGGCATAGAATGATGGCGGCAAGTACCGCTGTCAGGCGTTTGCGCACAAAATCCCCTCCATTGCGCGTTGTTTTCACTGTCTGCTGCGAATCGCAACGTAATCTGTCGGTCTTTCCAGCTGATTGCCGCCATCCAGCGCGGAAACCAGCAGCGTATACCCAAACATATCGTCAGGCTCCGCCGTCAGCTTGTCCGACAGACTGTCGGGCATGGGACAGCCGCAGTAGTAGGAAGCCTCAATATAGTTGAGATCCCCCAGAAGAAGTACGGAATAGACGGCATCCTTATCCAGATTTTTGCCGTCCCGTGTGACTCTCGTCAGCGTATACGCATCCGTGTTGTCCGTAAAGACTGTATACTCCAATCCACTGGTCACCGGCAGCAGTCCGCCCCGAACGGGACTGGCACCGTCTTCTTTTCCGTTCACCAGCCATGCCAGCAGCGTCTCCAGCTCTGCGCCGGTTAAGCTGCCATGCCGGAGGCGCAGGCGATTGGCGGTGAGCCAGTGCAGCTGCTGGCTCGTATAGTCCCCGGCAAACACCGGGGCGGCAACAACGCTGGAATAGCCGATGGCCACATCCGCGCCCCACTGTTCCCGGGCCGTGTTGATCACGGCCGAGGCCGCGGGGCTGCCATGCTCGCCCATGGCAAGCTCGTATGCGGTTTTCTGGGTGGTAATTACCTCAGGTTCTGTGGGGGCCGGATGGACTGTCAGCTGGGCGTTGAAGTCCGCATACGCCTCCGCCGCGCCATACTCCCCGCGAATCATTTTCCGAACCACATCCGCCGAAATGCTGAAAAATTCCGTGGACGCCAGCCGCATATACAGGTGATTGCGATTGACGCAGTCCTCCACCAGCGACAGGGCCTTGCCCAGTTTCGTCTGCACATTTTTGTTGTAGCTGAGCAGGGCACTGCTGGGCTCCAGGCGGCTCTGGCCCTCCTGACTGAACATGGCGCTCAGCACCCGCTGAACCGCCTCGTACTTTTCGGGAGAATTCCCCACCTGCCGGTTTACCGCCACCTGGCAGTGGGGATAGGTCAGCAGCCAGCTGTCCTCAGGCGTTTCCCCAAAATACGGCAGCATGGCACAGTTCACTCCCTCATTTCTGCGGAACATCTCACAATCCGTGGCGGTGCCGCGAATGATGGCGATCTTCCCGGCAAAGAAGTCCGGGGCCATGGGGTCGTAGTCCATATCGGCATCCCCGGCTTCCGCCCGTGTGTCCAGCAGATACTGCCGAAACCTGTCAAACACCCGTGGCCAGACCTCATCGTCCAGTCCCTCCGGCGCATCCGGGGACTCGCTTTCGTACCGCATCCGCCAGAGGCTGCCCTCCATGGTCATCAGCTCGGGAATCGCGCAGCCCTGCAGCGCTTCCAGGCAGGAATAGTCCTCATCGTAGTCATTGACATAGCCGTTGATACCCTGTTCCTCAAAGCAGCGGCAGGCCTCCGCAAACTCCGCGTAGTTGGTCGGCAGCGCAATGCCATATTCCCGGAACAGATCCAGATTGGCAATGTAGCCGTCTACCTCTGCGCACATAGGCAGCCAGCGGACAGCACCGCCCGGCTCCCGGTTGTTTTCCAGGTATCGGTCATAGAAGGTGCCCACCACCTCCGTCTGGCTCAGATCCAGCAGGGAATCCGATAGGCCCGCTGCGTCGTTCAGAGAAAAGCGGCGGCAGGTAATGATGTCCGGCAAGGCACCCCTGTCATTCAGATCCGCGTAAAAATCCACCGTATTGTACCCCACCACAAAGGTGAAATCAATCTCCGGGAAGGTATCCTTCAGCCAGAGCGACAGCGCTTTGGTCATGGTCTTATCCCACAGGTACATGGTGAGTGACACCTTTTCCGGCTCCTGCTGTCTGGCAGCGCAGCCGGTACTGCCCAGTACCGCCGCCATTGCAAGCACCAGCGCAATCATTCTTTTTCTCATTTCTCAATCCTCTATTTCAGGCGGATGTATTCCCCCGGCGCGGCAAGGCTGCCGCCGTTTTTGATGTAATCCGTCCAGATCAGCTCTACCCGCCGTTCTCCCTGTTCAAAGGGCATCGTCAACTGCTCCAGCAGCGGCTTCATGAAGTATGCGGTATTCAGCAGGGTTACACGGAAGGAATCCCTATCGGAGATTTCTTCCCCATCCCTGCGAACATTCGTCAGTATGTACCCGGCGTCACCGTCCTTGACTTCGATGGAAATGCCGCTGACAGCAGGCAGCGAGCCGGGATTGAAGGGCGTAAAGCCGCCTTCCACCCCTTCGACACAGCATCGAAGGCACGCTTTCAGCTCCGCGCCGGTCATTTCGCACTGGTAGAATTCCAAGGGATTGGGCATAATCATATCTCCCACCCGCCTTTCCGTGTAGTCTGCCATCAGAATGTCCCCGGTAAAGCTGTAGGCCGGAGCAATCAGCACCTCCGTGCCGCAGATTCTTCGCAGGGTATTGGCCATGACGGACGCGGCCTGGGAGCCGCCTGCGGGGCGGAAGGCACTGGAATATCCCTGTTCCGGGGAAAGAAGAATTTCCGTCTTCGTGGCCCTGTTTTGCCGCAGCTGGGAATCAAAGGCCTCGTAGGCCTGCTGGGCGTCGTACTCTCCCTGAATCATTTTTGTCACCACGTCTTTGGAAACAGAGAAGAAGGAATTGGAAGCCAGACGGATATAAAGATGGTTCTGCTGGATGCAGGGCCCCAGATTTTCCAGCGCGGGATCCAGCATCAGATTCACGGTCTGGCTGTAGGAGATCACATCATCTCCCGTAGCCAGCGCGTTCTGCCCGCCCTCGGAAAGCATGACCTTCAGCACCCGCAGAGCCTGCGCCTGGCGCTGCTTATCCTGCTGTAATTCACCGCTCAGGGCCACATGGAAGGATGGATAGGTCATCAGCCAGGATTCTCCGTCTGTTCCGAAATAGGGCAGCAGCACCGTATCCATTCCGGCGCTGTTGTAGTTCACCACAGAAGCGCCGGTATTGCGGATCATCGCGGTCTGCCCCGTCATAAACAGCTCCTGAAAGGGGCCGTAGTCGGTCTGGGTGTCCTCCGGCCGGGCCTTCGTATCCCGCAAAAACTGCTCCATGCGCCGGAAAACCTCCGGCCATATCTGCTGATCCAGTCCTGTCATCTCATCCTGAGGATCCTCATAGCTGAGCCGCCAGGACTGCCCTTCCAGTGAGTTCAGCTCCGGGATGGACCAGCCCTGCAGCAGTTCCAGACACGTATAGTCATAGACATAGTCCGCCGCGTAGCCCCGGATGCCCGCCGCTTCGAAGGCCTGACAGGCAGCCACAAAGCTCTCATAATCTGTCGGCAGCTCGATGCCGTGCTGTGCGAACAGCGCCCGGTTGGCAACGATCCCATCCACCATGCCGCACACCGGCAGCCAGCTGATTTTTCCATCGCTGTCCGTAAAGCTGGACAGATAGGTTTCATAAATCGCGCCGGCTTCCTCTGTGATGGACAAATCCATCAGGCAGTCCTTCCACCGGGCAGCGTCATTCAAAGAAAACCGGCGGCTGGTGATGATATCGGGCAGTGCGCCGTTTTCAGCGAGAAATCCATAAAAATCCAGATCATTATTGCCCATGACAAACTGGATATCCACGTCCGGCAGCTGGGACTGTATGTACTGAGCGTACCCATTGTACAGCTCGCTGCTCCATAGATAGACCGTAATCGGCTCTGTCTGCCCGGAAGCAAATCCGCCGCAGCCGGCGCCAACAAGCGTAACCGCCAGAATCAGAGCGAAACCGATTTTCCTCATGCCTTTTCTGATTGTCCCCGGAACCATGCCGATCGTTGATTGTTTCATTGATATCTCATCTCTTTTCCTGTTTATTCGCCGAAATACGCGCTTCGGTTTGCGTAGCATAACACTGTCGTGAAGTCCGATACAAGGGAAATCTGTCGAATTAGGAAAGATTATTTTCATTATAACTCTATTTTCCGAATAATTTGTCGAATCCCGTCGGATGCCGGTTTTTTCCATGGATTCCCTTGCCTGTTTCCCGAAAATCTGATACAATAGCGGCAGCTTCTTTGGAGGTAATTCATGCTGAATTTATTCGCCGCGGTTTTCAGCAGCGCGCTGGTGTCCGTCGCCATGCGGCTGAGTAAAACCCATGGAAAAAAAGAAACCGCCCTGCTGGCGGTCAATTATCTGATCTGCTCCCTGCTTTCCTGGGGGGATACGGGCTTTGCCGTTCTGTTCCCCGGCGGGCCGGGACTGTCAGCGGCAATCGGTCTGGGGCTTGTCAACGGTTTTCTGTTCCTTGCCGGTTTTGTTCTGCTGCAATGGAGCATCCGCCGCAACGGCGTGGTGCTGTCCGCCACCTTTCAGAAGCTGGGGCTGCTGGTGTCCATGCTGGTGTCGGTTATCTGCTTTGGGGAGCGGCCTGGCCTGTGGCACTGGTTCGCCTTTGGGATGGCGCTGGCTGCCATCGTGCTGATGAACTACCGCCCCGGCGGGGAAAAAGCCGGGAGCATGGCGGGACTTCTGCTGCTCCTGCTGTCCTGCGGCGGCTGCGATGCCATGAGCAAGGTATATGAGGTCTATGGAAGCGCCGTCCTGTCTGGCCATTTCCTGCTGTACACCTTCCTCACGGCGCTAGGGCTGTGCGTCATCCTGATGGTTTCGAATCGGCAGGGGCTGCCGGGAAAATACGAGTGGATTTTCGGATTGATCGTAGGCATCCCCAACTATTTTGCCGCCAAATTTCTGCTGGCTTCTCTGGTTCATCTGCCTGCCGTCATCGTCTACCCGGTGTACAGCGTAGCAACGCTGCTGGCTGTGACCTTCGCGGGCGTTGTCCTGTTCCGGGAAAGGCTTGAAAAGCGCCAGTGGATAGCCATGGGCATGATTCTGCTTTCGCTGGTGCTTCTCAACATATAGAAAAGCTGCCGGATTCATCGAAAATCCGGCAGCTTTTTTAGTTATTGCGGAAGCGGGAGAGGAAATCCTTTGTTTCCTGCTTCTGGGGATTGCCAAACAGCTCGTCGGGGGTACCCTCCTCGCAGATGACGCCCCCGTTCATGTAGACCACATGGTTGCTGACATCCCGGGCAAAGGCCATCTCGTGGGTGACCACCAGCATGGTCATGCCCTCCTGGGCAAGAGAGCGCATGACGGAAAGTACCTCGCCCACCATTTCCGGGTCAAGGGCGGAAGTCGGCTCGTCAAACAGCAGCACCTCCGGGTCCATGGCCAGCGCCCGGGCGATTGCCACACGCTGCTTCTGACCGCCGGAAATCTGCCGGGGCTTGGCGTTGATGTAGGGGGTCATGCCCACCTTCTCGAGGTACTGCAAAGCGTGGGCCTTGGCTTCCTCCCGGCTGCGCCTCAGAACCTTCACCTGACCGACGATGCAGTTTTCCAGCACCGTCATGTTGTTGAACAGGTTAAAAGACTGGAACACCATGCCCACATGGGAGCGGTAGGCCGGGGCATTGACACCCTTGGCAACCACATTTTTGCCGTGGTAGAGAATTTCGCCGGAGGTAGGAATTTCCAACAGGTTAATGCAGCGAAGCAGGGTGGACTTGCCGGAGCCGGAGGCGCCGATGATGGAGGTCACGTCGCCCTTTTTCACGGTGAAGTCGATGTCCCGCAGAACCTCGTGGGAGCCGAAGGACTTGGACAGGTGGTTGACCTGTAAAATCATGTTTTCCATATCAGCGCACTCCCTTTCTGCTGCGTTTTCTGCGTTCGGTCTGATACTCCCTGCTGCGCTCGTCAAAGGGCGTGCCCTTGTCCGGGTGGTTGTAGGTTCCGGCGGTCATGGTCAGCTGGTCTTCCTGCACCAGCTCATAGTTGCTTGACCCGTCCATCTTCTTCTCCACCCACCGCAGCAAGAAGGAGGCAATCAGGGTCATGCACAGATACCCAGCCATTTCCACGGTGGCAGAGGGGAAATACAGATAGCTGGCGCCAACGGCGGCACGGTGAGCTGCGAAGAAATCCGGGAAGCCGATGATGAACATGACGGAGGTATCCTTCACGTTGATGATGAAGTTGTTGCCGATCTGGGGCATGATGTTCCGCAGGGCCTGGGGCAGAATCACGTGGAGCATGGTCTGCACATGGGTCATGCCGATGGCTTTCGCGCCCTCGGTCTGGCCAGGGTCGATGGAAATGATGCCGCCCCGGACGGATTCTGCCATGTAGGCGCCGGTGTTGATGGACACCACCAGAATGGCGGCGACCCAGATATTGGTGAACTTCACGGCGTTATCGGTAAAATAGGGAAGGCCGTAGTAGACGAATACCGCCTGCAGCACCATGGGGGTGCCCCGGAATACCTCGACGTACACCCGGACAATGATTCGGACGAGCCGCAGTAGAACACGCTTGGGCAGCGGATCCCGGTCGGTGCAGGGAATGGTGTTCAGAATGCCGCAGATAAAGCCAATGACGCAGCCGATGACCGTAGCAACCAGCGCCAGTATCAGCGTGTTGCGCATGCCGGTGAGGTAGGAGCCGCCGTATTTCGACCACAGCTTGACGATATCGGCACTCAGTTGGGTGATTTTCTCCATGGTGCTTTCTCCTTCTATAATGTGCCGCAAGGCGAGAGGGCAATGCCTCTCGCCTTGGCTGAAACTTCCTGTTTACTCGCTGAGGGGCTGAACAGAGATGGCGTAGGCCATCAGATCGTTAAAGTCGTCGGCAGTCATGGTGGACAGCACCGCATCGATCTTGTCCTTCAGCGCTGTGTTGCCCTTCATGACGGACACGCCGATGTTGACGTTCTCGGCACGAACCTCGTCAGAGAACTGGAAGTCGCCGTCGGTGCCGGAGAAGTCCAGAATCTTCATGTCGGGGTAGGCAGCCACAGCGCCCTGGGCGGTGGGCATATCGGTGCAGATGAAGTCAACGGTGTCGGTTTCCAGAGCCATCAGCATGGCGGGAGCGGTCTCAGCGGCGGTCTGGATGTTGGCGCCCTCGATCTGAGGCAGGCACTGGTCGTACCAGATGGTGGCGATCTGAGCGGTGCAGGAGCCGCCAGCCAAATCGGCGATGGAGGTGGCGTTCGCGAACTTGCCGTCAGCCTTGGTCACGCACACGATGGTGGCGTAGAAGTAGGGGCCGGCGAAGTCAACCTGCTCGGAGCGCTCAGCGGTCATGGACTGACCAGCGATGACGGCATCAAAGGTGCCGGTCTGAACGCCGGGCACCAGAGAATCCCAGTCGGACTGGATGACCTCCAGCTGCCAGCCGTTGGCCTCGGCGATTTTCTTGCCGATCATCACATCATAGCCGTTGGCGTAGGAGCCGGGGACGTTGGCAATGGGAACAGCGCCGTTGGAGTCGTCGCTTTGAGTCCAGTTGTAGGGAGCGTAAGCGCACTCCATGGCGATGGTCAGCACGCCGTCTTCTACGCCGCTCTTGGTTTTGGAGCCGCAGGCAGCCAGCGCCAGCACCATGGCCAGAACCATGATCAGTGAAAGAATCTTTTTCATGTTGCTCAACCTCTTTTTCTTGAATTTTTGGAGTAGTCATCCTCCAATGGAATAAAAACTGGACCGCTTTGGTAAGCGGTCCATGGTAATACGGCATCGTTTGCAATCCTACGCCGAACAGCCATTGATAGCGCTTCACAAAGTCTTGTGACAGTCCGGCAGATCTTCTCTGACGGCCCAGCGAAAACGACAGGGTGATCGTTTTCCGCTTCGGCGGCGAGCCCTTTCCCCTCCGACGGCTACCCAGCCTAATGTCAAAAGGTACTGATGCGAACCGCGCCTCTATCTAAGCGATTCAATTTTCTGTATAGTAGCACGTTGTTTTTCGGCTGTCAAGTGTCCGCGACGCAAAGGCGAAAGTTTGTACACTGTGCCCGGATTGTGCCGAAGCCCGGGAAGGAAAACTGTTCATTTTCGCCGCTTCGAAAAATTACGAAAAAATATTTCCGAACTGTCGCTTTTTTCTTTCGCTTGTGCTATACTGTAATAAACAGCATGGAAGGAACCGATCATGAACCTGAAAGAGCGTGCGTTCTCCCTGAAGCGGGATATCCCCGCCATATACCTGGCGCTGAAATCGACGCAGACGCCTGTCACCGCCAAGCTTCTGGCGTTCATTACCGTGGTGCTGGCCCTGTCCCCCATTGATCTGATCCCGGATTTCATCCCGGTACTGGGGTATCTGGACGATGTGCTCCTTCTTCCCGCTCTGATCGCGCTGACAGTGAGGCTGATCCCCGCGGAGATTCTTGAGGACTGCCGTGGTCGGGCAGAGGGTATGTGGCAAAACAGAAAACCACAAACATGGCCCTTCGCGCTTCCCGTCGTCGGCGTGTGGATTCTGGTGCTGTGGCTCATTGGAAAGGCCGTTCTGTGACATCCTTACCCCAGTTGCGGCATTCATCTCGGATTGAACTCTGCTCAGGCCTCGGAATGTGTCAGATGTAACAAAAATTTCGTTTCTTTTTGACATTTTTTACAAAATATGCAACCCCGTACTTTTTTCTATGGCAATCATCACAAAACTGGTTTATAATAAAGTCGGGTTGTAAATTTCACTCCATCAGAAGGAATGTGATAGCCATGTACAAGCGATTTATTCTGCCTCTGCTTGAGGCAGAAAAGAGAATTAAAGATTATCGGCGCGATGAGCAGTGGCATCAGCTGCGGGATATCACCCTGATCTGTATTGGCGCCTTTCTGCTCATGAGCGTTGTCAATATTTTCCAGCACGCCTATGTCATGCTCGCCACCACTGCGGTCAGCGCCCTGGTTCTAAGCTATTTTTTATATGACAGCTGGGCTGATCATGAGACAAAGTACTTAGAATGGACATATGTGGCGGTCTTCGGCGCGGTATGTACATACTACACGATTGTTGGCGGCAACGATGGGTTTGCCATCCTCTGGATTGTCTTTATCCCCATCCTGTTTACGCTGATGATTGACGCGAAAAAGGGTATCGCTCTGAGCACCTACTTTTTGCTTCTGCTGTTTCTGGTCTTCTACGGCCCGCTGGATTTCCTGCTTCGGTATCATTACTCCGACGTGATGCGGCTGCGCTTTCCCCTCTTCTATACCGTTGACTATATTTTCGCCGTCTACTGCTCCGTCCAGATGATCCGGGTTCGAAGCAATCTGATTCTGGCGCAGGAGCAGGCCCACGCGGCCAGCTTCTATGACGCGGCAACGGGCCTGAAAAACCGCACCGCCTTTACCCACTTCACCCAGACCGCGCCGGAAAGGGACTTCATCCGTCTGACCGTGATTTACATTGACGTGAACGGCCTGCACGAGCTGAACAACCGTCTGGGCCATGCGGCGGGTGACGAGATGCTCCGCTTTGTTGCCAATGCCTGCGTGGAACGTTTCCCCGAGGCGGACGTGTTCCGTCTGGGCGGCGACGAGTTTCTGATTGCCTGCTCCGTGGGTACAGAGGGCGAGATCAAAGCCTGGATGGAGGATCTGATTCAAACCATCGAATCCGCCGGCTATACCATCGCCTATGGCATTGAGCACCGGCTCCACGACTTTGATCTGGAGGATATGGTCAACCAGGCCGATGCCAAGATGCTGAAAAACAAGGCGGAATACTACAAAACCCACGACCGCCGTCAGAGGTAACAGAAAATAATGATTCCCGGCAGCAATCCCCAGGCTGCCGGGAATTCATTTTGCGCATATCGGCTTTCATCCATTCTTCCAGGGTCTTCCCTTTCCATGCCAGCCGTTGGCTTCCCAATAGCCATAATCCGGCTCGGCGGGCGGGAAGTGCTTGTGGGCTGTCCGCATCAGGGCAAACCACAGCTTCGCCCGGAGGTTGTATCCCTGTTTTCCGGCGTTTTCGCGGATTTTCCGGGCCAGCGCGTCCGTTTTTTTCTCCATATTCTTCCGAATGCGGGCCGGAATCTCCGAGGGCTTCGTAGCCTGCACGCCCACACCCAGCTTGTAAACCTTATGGACACCCCACATTTCCAGAGAGTCCGCCATGTCCCGGCAAGCACTCTTCATTCCGCCGCCGGCGGCGGTGGAGATGGCGACGGCCTGCTTCCGGCTCATTTCCCGCCGGGGCCGGTGCACCACCCACCAGGTTCCGAAGTGGTCAAGCAGGCTCATCATCTGCCCGGTGGCGTGGTAGACGTACACCGGGCTGTCGAAAATCAGCAGATCCGCTTCCAGGATTGCCTGTTCCAGCGGTGCCAGCTCCCGGTAGTGGGGGCATTTGCGCAGTTCCGTCTGAAAGCAGGTGTAGCAGCCCCGGCAGGGCTTGTCAAAATCCCGGGGCAGAAAAAACTCCCGAATCTCGCCGCCGACCTTGTTCGCAAGCTGACGGGCTGCCTGGCAGGTACTGCCCTCGTGGTTCTGCCCGTGGATCATCACAATTTTCATCCGATCCATCCCCTCCTTTTTCTGCTTCCATTATAGCAATCTTTTGCAAATAGCAACAGTCACTTTTTTCAGGAGAATGTGTCGAAATCGCAGATAAATCCAGCCTTGACCTTTCCCGGTTTCCATGTTACAGTATTCAAAAAGATAATAGGAGGTTTTTCCCATGAATATCATCCACACTGTCAGCGCTCCCGCAGCCATCGGCCCCTACAGCCAGGGCTATGAGGTAAACGGACTGGTCTTTACTTCCGGCCAGATTCCCATTGACCCCGCCACCGGCGAGATCCCCGAGGGCATTGCCGCGCAGTGCGAGCGCAGCTGCCGCAATGTTGCCGCCATTCTGGAAGCCGCCGGTACCGGCATGGACAAGGTGTTCAAAACCACCTGCTTCCTTCAGAATATGGAGGATTTTGCCGCCTTCAATGAGGTTTACGCCAAATTCTTTGTTTCCAAGCCCGCCCGCAGCTGCGTGGCTGTGAAGACCCTGCCCAAGGGCGTTCTGTGCGAGATCGAGGCGATTGCTTCCAAGTAGGCCGCGGGTGCCGCGGCAAGCTCCCGGTGATGGCCGTTGAAGCAAGCAAAATGGGCTGACAAAGCAATAACGGTCATTCCGAGGCAGTGTGCATTTTGTAAAGGAAGGCCTTCACAAAATACCCATGACTGCGGCTCATTTGTGGTGATTTGAATTGCGGTTTTGCGGAAGAGAAGATGACCTCGACCGGCTGCTATATCATGCGCCGATGAATATGCCAGTTTGGTACTGCCCGGGGAGACGGAGAACTATCTGAAAGGCCCTGCACGCCACGGAATAGAAGATTAGAGCAGAATGCCGGTGTATCGTGAAATTGCGATACACCGGCATTTCATCTTCCGTTGAAAGAGCTGTGATTTTTCCAAAGGTCTCGATTCACTTGCTTTTTCTGCCGAAATACCAATGGCGGCCGAAAGAAATAAAAATTTCTGAAATTGTCAATGACTGATTTGTAATTTTTTGCAAAAGTATCCCGTTTATGGTATATTCAACGTAGAGGAAAGACGGAAAACCGGGGGGGAAGTAGCGTGACATTTCAGGAATGCATCAATGACTATCTGACACAGCTGGACTGTACGGCCAGAGAGTTATCTGCTGCCAGCGGCATTTCCGCGCCGGTCATCAGCCGGTATCGCCGGGGGACTCAAAGCCCGGAGCCGGATGGGGAGCAATGGCGGAAGCTGGCTGCCGGGATCGCTGCCCTGGCACAGGAGCGGGGTCTGGCAGAAATCACCCAGGGGGCGGTGGAAACTGCTTTCCGGGATGCTTTGACCGCCAGGGAAGCCTTCGATAAAGAACACTTTTGCCGCAACCTCAACGAGCTGCTGGACGCCTTTTCCATCGGCAATACGGAGCTTGCCCGGTATCTGAGCTACGACGCTTCCTTCCTCTCCCGCATCCGTTCCGGGCAAAGAACGCCCCGGGATGCCGCCGCCTTTGCTTTGAGCGTGGGACGGTTTGTTGCCCGGCGCTGCCAGAGCGCCGGTGATCGGGAGCGACTGACGGCGCTGATCGGTGCCAGCCTGCCTGCCGACGCGGGAAATGAGGAATATGCCCGCGCCGCAGCGCAGTATCTGTGCGCAGGCAGTTCCCCGGAGAGTGCCGGAAATATGGATCGCTTCCTGCAAAAAATGGACGAATTTGATTTGGATGAATACATCCGGGTCATCCATTTTGATGAGATGAAAGCCCCCACGTCTCCCATTCAGCTTCCCACCGCCCGGTTCTATACCGGGCTGCCGGAGCTGATGGATGCCCAGCTGGACTTTCTCAAAGCCACGGTGCTCTCCCGCAGCGCCAGCCCCGTTACCATGTACAGCGATCTTCCCATGACGGAAATGTCGAAGGATTCCCAATTCCCGAAAAAGTGGATGTTCGGCATGGCCATGATGCTGAAAAAGGGACTGCGGCTGAACATGATCCACAATGTGGATCGCCCCTTCCATGAGATGATGCTGGGTTTGGAGAGCTTTATCCCCATGTACATGACCGGGCAGATTGCTCCCTACTATCTTTCCGGGATGCAGACCAGCGCCTTCCGCCATATGCTGTGGGTATCGGGCGCCGCCGCCCTGCAGGGCGACTGTATTGCCGGACATATCGGTGACGGCAGAATGTACCTGACGAACCGAAAAAGCGACGTTGCCCACTACCAGAAGCAGGCCGGGCAGCTTCTGAAGCGGGCCTGCCCCCTGATGGAGATTTACGGGCCGGACAGGAAAGAGGCATTTGACCGCTTTTTACAGGCGGACAGTTCAGAAATCGGTCCACGCCGCTCCCTTCTGTCCTCCCTTCCAATCTACACCCTCAGCGACGATCTGGCAAAGCGGATTCTATGCCGGTGCGGGATTTCGGAACAGGCAGCGATTGTGGACTATGTTCACGCCGAGCATCAGAGACTCCAGCGCATTCTGGAACACAGTACCGTTTCCGATGTCCTGCCAGCCATTTCAGAGGAGGAATTCAGCCGCTACCCCATGGGGCTTTCTCTGGCGGGGATGTTTTATCCCGGCGACATCCGTCTGACCTACCCGGAGTATCTGGAATATCTGAACCAGTGTGATGCCTTTGCGGCGGCCCATCCCGGCTATAGCTGCCGCCGTGACAAGGACGCACCCTTCCGAAACATCCAGATTACCATTCTGGAGGGCAGCAGGGTCATTGTCACCAAGAACAAATCCCCGGCGATTCATTTCGTCATTCGGCATCCCAAAATGTGCGCCGCCATTGAACATATGGTGCTGCCTGTGATCGAACCGCTGACAGAAGAAAGGAGAGAGGAACCATGAAGATCAAAGCCTATACCTGCCCATCCTGCGGCGCGCCGCTGGATGTGAACTACGACACGACCTTTACCTTCTGCCCCCATTGCGGGTGCAAAATCCATATTTCCTATGAGGGGGAAGCCGCGCCGAAAAATCCCGATCTGCGGCAGTTCACGGCCTCGGATACCGGGGTGCCTCTGGCCAGCGCCGTGGTTCCCCCGGATTACACCCTGAAAGGCACCCTGCGTACCCAGTGGCAAAGCGATTTGGTTCCCTTTACCGCCACCGTGCAGGCGGTCAGCCCGGATCATTCCACGGTGCTGATGTCCTCCTCCCGGGAGGTCTTCGAGGACTACCTGAATCCCATGCAGAAGCGGATGATTGCCTCCATGCCGGGGGCGATTAAGACCGGCTTCCGGGACTTTATGGAGCCGGAAGCTTATTTACAGCAGTATGCCCAGCAGGTGCTGTAAACCCCCCTTACCCCGGTTGCCAGGGCGACCCTTCCCAGCCTGTTCGGAAAGAACCTGCCCGGAGAGCGGAATGCGTCGCTGTCTTACTTCCAGTCCCACTGCATCAATATCAATGTCCGTATTGAAGTGGCCAATCTGGTCTGTGATGCCATCCTGATGAAATTCTCCGCCCGGCTGGGCAATCGGAATGTGGTGGTGCTGGCAGGGGCGGACTGGCAGGGGGTGGAATACTTTGACGCCAACCGGGGCTTTGCCGCCGTCATGAATCCCTTCTCCAACCCTTTCTCCAACGCTTTCTCCGGCGGCGGGCAGGAACCCAAAAATTTCGGCCAGTGGTTCATGCAGGGCGGTCTGGTGGGACAAATGCAGCGCAAACGCAGAGCCGCTGCCCAGCAGGCGCAGCAGGCCCAGCCCCAGCAGCGCAAACAGTCTTCCGGCCCCATTCCTCTGGGCCATGCCAAAGAATATGGGAAACATGTGGATGTCATCCAGTGGGGCAGCAAGCGGCGGTATCTGATGCTGGCCCCTGTGGAAAAAGAGCAGGAAGCCACGGAAATCTTCCTGCGGTTTGTGGGAAGCCTGACCCCGGAACCGGCGCTGACCAAGCAGGAAAGCGCGCTGGTGGAGCAGATGTTCCAGACCCGGGTGATGGAAGCCCGGGGCTATGCCGCCCAGGCCCAGCAGATGCGCATGCAGGCCATGCAGCGGCAGATGGAGGTATCCCGGCAGATCGCCCGGGACAGCGCCGAAATCTCCGCCGGTATCATGGATTCCTGGAAAAAGCGCAGTGCCTCAGAAAGCCGGATGAGCGCGAATTATTCCGAGGCTGTCCGGGGTGTCAATACCTACGAAGCCCCCTCTGGCAGAACCGTGGAGTGCAGTATGACGGCAGACCATGTGTACCAGAACCGCTATGGTGACACCATAGGTGTCTCCGGCAGCGCCGTTGACCCGGAGGTGGCGGTGAAGCTTGAGTGGACGGAATTGAAACGGAAATAGACGACAGGAGGTTCTTTATTTGCGTAATCTTTTTCTTTACCAGCTTTTTTGCCACCTTTGGCAACGAAAAACGGGATCACTACAAAAAGGGTGAGGCGACCTTTCTTGGGGAGGTGAAACGCCGGGGCAGGGATGAGGATTTGCATTTTGAGATTGCCTATACCGTTGACGGTGTTGCCTACAAGGTAAGTGTACATCGGGCAAATGTGGAGGCCATCACCTACACAACGCGTGTCGGCTCCAAGGTGCCCATCTGTTATGACCCCGAAAAGCCGGAGCGGGTCATCATCTCGGATGACCCCACCATGCGCAAAACCATGGAATCCTGGAAGCGCACCCGGAAACGCTGCTTCATTGGGATGCTCATTTCCCTGGCGATTCTGGTACTTACCTTTCCCAAGTATGCGGAAAAGGCAGACCTGCCCCGGAATGTAACCACCATCGGTCAGTTCCGCCCGGAGTTTTCGGCGCTGGCGGATAAGACGCCGGACAAGCTGATTTTTACCGAGTCCATCGGTTCGCCCGACACCTTCCACATTACCATCGACGATCCCACGGAAGCGAAGAAGGTACTGGATATGATTCTGAACGCGCAGGTTTCCAAGGTGGGCTGTCAGGTGGATATGGCCCAGTATCGGTACGAAGAATACTGCTTTGTATTTGGTAAGGAAACCTTCACCTTTGGCTTCCTGCCCCACAGCTATTTCTGTTACAACGGGCAGGACTACGAGCTGGGAGAAAACCGAATCAGCGCAGTGTGTGATTCCCTGCACGAAAGGGCTTTGGAAAACGGGGAAACGGTTATCACCGGCAGTGGAAGCTGAAAGGAGAAATCGACATGGATAAATTCTGGAAAACCTACCGTACCATCAGTCTCTATCTGATCTTCCCTGCAATCTGTATGTTTGTGATCGGCATGTTTTCTAATTTGTTGGATCAGAACCCGGAGCGCTTTGACCGCCAGACCCAGGGGGTGGTGGTGTCCTGCGTGGATAAAACCGACAGAACGAGAGCTACGCGGGAAAACGGCGGATTCATGCTGGTATTTCAGATCAAGGCGGAGTATCAGGTGGACGGCGTTACCTACACCTGCAAGGAGACCGGGGGCTCCCCCAGAAAGGTCGGCTCTGAGGTCACCGTTACCTACAATTCCGCCAAGCCCTCGGACAGTACCCTGAACACGGATCCTGTGGCGGGGAAAAAGCGGGTTGACGAACTGGTGGTGGGTTCCGGGATCGCCCTGGTTTTCTGCGTGGTTCCTCTGGTCACGGAGAAAATACGAAAACCCGAAAAGCGAGCCTGAACCCGGGAAGCAAGGATACTCCCCCGCTCCTTCACGGCGTTCCAAAATGTTTCCCTGTCTGCGTACTCCGGCGGGGCGTGGGCTGGCAGCAGGATTGATGAGCCGATGGGGTCGCCGTTTTCACAGTTCCGTGAGATTTGGGGGGAACAGCGGAAAACCCCATAAAACCGTGAACCTGCTTCACGATTCCCACCATTGGAAAATGGTTCGTGGACACTCCCTTCAAAACGCAAAAATCCCCAGAACATCATCCGGTAAGAAGATGATGTTCCGGGGATATTTCGTACTGAAATATCACAGACCGCTGAGCAAAGAATCTATTTCACAGCCCTTTTGCGCCTCCGGCTTGCAACCACTGCACCGATTCGCTCTATGAACATTGTACTGTAGCGAAGAACAGGCTCGGTGACAATGGCAAATACCACGAACAGCATGACGCACTCCATGGACATATGCGTGATACCAAAAATATCACCCAGATAGATGCTGCAAACCAGCAGTCCCACACCACTGCCTATCCAGACAATCCAGCGAAGCAGATTCAGCGGCTTGCTGATATGATACAGAATCATAAATCCCACAATGGCAAGGAGCATGGTACAGGCAGTGGAAATGTCCATCTCATCGACACCAAAGACACTGCCGAAAATTACCAGCGCGCCTACCACAAGGAAATCTGTCAATCCCGCAGGCAGAGCTTTGATCAGAACATTGGACAGGAACCGTCCGTGAATGGCTTCTGTATTTGGCTGCAGGGCAAGGAAGAAGCCGGGGATTCCGATGGTGAACATACTGATGAGAGAAATTTGCGCAGGTTCCAGAGGATAGTTCAGCATGAAGCAGGCAGAGAAGACCGCCATCAGGAAAGAAAAAATGTTCTTCACCAGAAACAGACTGGCAGACCGCTGGATATTGTTGACCACCCGCCGCCCTTCCGCAACCACCGATGGCATGGCGAAGAAATCGGATTCCAGCAAAACCAACTGGGAGACCTGTGCCGCCGCGTCACAGCCCGATGCCATGGCAACGGAACAGTCCGCTTCCTTCAGAGCAAGTACATCATTGACACCGTCTCCCGTCATGCCCACAGTATGTCCCGCACTCTGCAATGCCCGGACAAGCAGCCGCTTCTGCTCAGGCGTGACACGCCCAAATACGGTATACTGCTCTGCCCCAGTCCGCAGAGCCTCCTCCGTTTCCAGTGTGGAGGCGTCCACATAGTTCTCCGCGCCAGGGATGCCCGCTTCCGCGGCAATCTGCGAAACGGTCAGGGGGTTATCCCCGGAGATGACCTTGATGGCAACGCCCTGCTGGGCAAAGTAACGGAAAGTCTCCGGCGCATCCCGGCGGATGGGATTGGTCAGCAGAATCAGTCCCATGGGAATCACGGGTTCCGTCAATGCCTGTCCGTCCGGTACTCCTTCGTATCTGCCGAACAGAACCGTCCGAAAACCGTCCGCACTATAACTTTCAATCAGCGGACGGTACTTCTCATAATCACTACGCAGGACAAACTCCGGCGCGCCGAGGATATAGGCACCATCTGGGAAAACAGCAGCGCAATACTTGTATGTAGAGGAGAAGGGAAACACCGCTTCAGCATCCTTTTTGAGCGGTGTTTTGAAGTAACGCTTCAGCGCCTGCATGGTCAGATTTCCCTCGGGCATGGCAGCAATCAGCGTACTGATCTGCGCTTTCAGGCCAACACCCTGGGTTGGATCAAAGCCCTCCATGGGAATGACGCTGCTGACCTGCATCTCATTTTCCGTGATTGTTCCGGTTTTGTCCACGCACAGCACATCCACTCTGGCAAGGGCTTCGATACACTTCATATCGTGAACCAGTACCTTTTGGGATGCCAGGCGGATCACGCTGACCACCAGCGCAACGCTTGCCAGCAGATACAATCCCTCTGGGATCATTCCAACCACGGCAGCTACCATGGAAAGAATGCTGCTCTGGAAGGATGCGCCGGAGAACACATACTGCTGCACAAACAGGAAAACACCTATGGGGATAATTAGAATACCCACAATGCCCACCAGTCTGTCCAGCACCCGGAGCATCTCGGAGTGCTTCTTCTGATCCTGTGCCTTGGCTTCCAGCGTTAATTCGGAGATATAGGAATCCGCGCCTACCCGCTCCAGTCGGGCATAGCACTCGCCGGAGACAACAAAGCTGCCAGACATCAAAAAATCCCCCAGTTCCTTTCGCAGCTCGTCCGATTCACCGGTCAGCAGAGCCTCGTTGACCAAAACACTCCCTTCCAATACAATCGCATCGGCACAAATCTGGTCGCCTCCCCGGAAAATCACAATATCGTCCAGCACCAGTTCCTCTGCCGGGATTTCTGAGATTTGACCATTCCGAACGACTTCTGCTTTGGGTGCGTTCAGCATGGTAAGCTGATCCAAAGTTTTCTTCGCACGGATTTCCTGAAGGATTCCGATAAACAGGTTGGCGACGACTACCGGCAGGAAGGTCAGACTGCGAAAAGAGCCTGCCGCAATAACCAGAATTGCGAGTATAGCAAAAATCAAGTTGAAGTAGGTTAGAAGGTTACCTTTTACAATCTGTCCCACGGTTTTCGACTCTGCCGTTACCATTTTGTTTGTCCAACCGCCGTCCTTCCGCTCCTGTACCTGTTCCTGAGACAGTCCTCTGGAAATATCCGCCAGATAGCGCTGAGCGGCTTCCCGATTCATTTGCTGCACAGCAACTTTCTCTTTCTTCATAGGGCAATATCAGTCATACTGCCGCCAGAAATCCAGTCCGGCAGCTTCATAGCCTTCCCTGTCCACAAAGTAGCTCATACCATGATCCGCGCCAGGTACAATAAACAGCTTCTTGGGGGATGCGCAGGCAGTGTAATTCTCATAAGTCATTTCCAATGGAACGAAATGGTCATCGGCCCCGTGAATCAGCATCACGGGAACCCGGCAGTGACGCAGCGCGTCAACGGTAGAGTCGTATGCAGCATCCGACTGGGTTTTCCGTTCATACAGCGTATCCGCCAGAATGCCGCGAAGCCGGAAGGGAATGTGCAGATTGTTATTGGCAACATGCTTCCAAATGGCGTGGGGCGAAGTAAAGCCGCAGTCCGCCATAATTCCGTGGACATTTTCGGGCAGATCCAGCCCTGCCGCCATCAAAACCGTGGTAGCGCCCATGGATACACCGCAAAGGTAAATGGGGAGTTCCGTGCCGCATCGCTCACTAACCCAGTGGATCCAGTCCAGACAGTCATAGCGTTCGATTGGGCCGAAGCCAATGAAATCACCGCCGCTGTTTCCCTGACCCCGCTGCTCTGCATACAGGACGCTGCATCCATTCCTCTCCCAACAATCGGAAACCATTCCAAAGTCTTTGTACCATGCAGAGCGCCAGCCGTGCATGGCAATGATGACCCGCTTTGCATTCTCACAGGGAATCCAGTGCCCTACCAGAGTCACCCCATCATGGCCGGTGATTTCCACCGTTTCATTTTCTTTCTGCGCCAGCTTTTCGGCCGCATTTCGCAATTCCTCCTGAAAGGCATTCCCGGATTGGGTGCCGGAGATCAGATTGCCAGCTTTTTGAAACACTCTGGGTTCTTCCCGATCCAAAGCCTCTCTGGTCAGAAGCCGTGTTGTCAGATAGGCGGTGGCAGATGCTGCTGCCGTTGCAGCAATCGCAATTCCCGACAATTTCATTGCTTTTCTTGTTTCGTTTTTCATAGGGAGTGTTCCTTTCCTTTTTATGATAAAAAGCCTTTGGTAATCAAGAAGAATATCATAGCAAATGGAGCAGCAAACAGAAGGCTGTCAAAGCGATCCAGTATACCGCCGTGCCCCGGCAGGAGATTTCCGAAATCCTTGATTCCTGCTGACCGTTTGATTACGGACATTGCCAGATCTCCGAATTGTCCGATTATGGAGGAGAAAATCAAAAATAGCGTCAGCAATCCGTACTTCACCTGTACGCCCGTATGTTGTGTGAGAATAGCTGCAAAAATTTCAAGGATCATTGTGGAGAGAATCAATCCGCCGAGTCCACCCTCTACCGTTTTTCCTGGACTAATCTGTGGTGCCAGTTTGCGTGCTCCAAATGTTTTTCCGATCATAAACGCAGCGACATCATTAACAGCACATCCGAGCACGACAAAAATCAGGTATAGGAACCCTTGTTCTATCTGCCTGATTTCCACGATGCTGCGGTAAAAAAAGGGCATCATCAGGGAGCAGAAAGCAACGCACATAGGCTTAGAAAAGCAGACTTGTCCAGTATGCCGCATTGCGCTGAGAAACAGAATCAGAGCAATCAACCAGACAACTGTCAGGCTAATTGGATAATAGGGTATTGTCCCAAAGCAGATCAATAAGGCGGTCAAAGAGAGAATGAACATTTTAGGAGTCGTGCATTGATTCAGCGCATGAAGCAGTTCGTATATTCCCAAAATACCCAGCACCGCAGCAACGGCATTCAGAACATAGGGATAGTGTGAAAGCAGGATTACTACAGCACCCACTATCGCCACGATTACGCCTGTCTGTGTGCGAAGCGTCCATTCTCCGAAAGCATCCCTCTCTGTTTTGGCCCAAGCATGGCCCCGTTTGTTTTTTGTTTCCTTCACGATGAATCAAACTCCTGTATTTGGAAAGCAATGCAGTCAGAAGCGTGCAAATGTACGCCGAGCTTAAATGATTTCTTTCATCATACCGACGCCAAGAGCACCATCACCTGTGTGGCAGGATATGCTGATTGGCAGGGGATCCAGCCCGATGGACATTCCCGGAAATGCCGTCTGCAATTCTGCCTGCCAGATCGCACCGGCTTCCGCATCTCCAGAATAAGCTGCGCGAATGACCATTTTCTTTCCGGCAAAGCGATGAGCCTGATCATATTTCAGCCCATCAATCATCATCTGCATGGCCTGATGCATACCACGCGCTCTTTTGTAGGCATCCAGCTTGCCGCCCTGGATTTGAAGAACAGGTTTGATGTTCAGAATGGTCCCAACGGCGGCACCCGCAGCCGTAACCCGGCCGCTTTTCTTCAGATACTCCAGCGTGTTGACCGCAACATAAATGCTGGACTCCAATCCCTCCTGCTCCAGACGGGCCACGATTTCCTGGGGATTTTTTCCCCGGCAAACCAGATACTTTGCTTCCAGAACCGACTGCCTCAGAGTAACCGATATTCTGCGGTTATCCACCACATGGATGCGTCCATCGTATTCCTCTGCCAGCATGGCAGCCGTATGGCAGCCGCCGGAAAGGCCGCTGGACATAGGGAGGTAAATGATATGGTCATAATGCTCCAGAAGACTGTCCCAGCAGTCCATCAGGATACCCGGGGCCGGTTGAGAGGTGCTGACCCGCGCGCCCTCGCGCAGGCGCTGAAAGAAATCCTCCTGAAAAATGGATTCATTCTCGAAATAGGTTTCATCATCAATGATCACCGGCATTGCCACCAGATAGATACCATACCGGGCCGCCTGTTCTGGGGTAATCCCACTGTTTGTATCTGTCAAGACCGCAATCTTTTCGTCCATATTTGTCTCCTTTATCTGTCCGGGGTCACCCCGCATGCTCATCCTGTCCGTTTCATCTTAATCAGCAATGAACCATGATTATCCTGCGTCGATGATTTCCGGCAGCTGGTGGCGCATGATTTTTACCGCAGTAAGAATGGTGACAAAGTTCAATACTCCCTCGGTGATGAGCGTCAGTCCGAGCAATACCATCATCATTCGGGCGCTTTCTGAGGGACGAAGCACCAGAAGAAAGCCCAAAACCCCCGTTAGAATTGCTGCTGCGAGAATCAGCCACCATTTTGCAATTCCAAAGGCTTTTGCATCAATGGCAATTTGTACTTTCAGCAGGGCGTCTGCCAGAACATAGATCCCCAGAATCATACAAATAATGCTGATCATCACATTTGCACGAAGCATCATGATGATGCCGAGGGCCATCAGTAAAATACCGGATGCCAGATCGAACTGAAATGCCAGCCGATACAAGTCCTTTGAGAAATAGCCGACCATCTTGATGATCCCAAACAGAAGCATGATGATTCCCGAAATCCTGCAAAACAATTCGGCTGAAAAATCTGGGAGAGCAACCAGGAGTATCCCCAGCGCGCATAGCAATGTTGAGATGATTAAGTATCCAATTTTTGCGGTTTGAATCCGTTTGTTCCAATACATAGCATATGCCTCCCAATTATTGGAATATATCGAAGATGCGATTCTATACGCAAGTATAGTCGGCATCCGTAATGTCGAAGGTTGGTTCAGAGAGAATTGCGCTCTCACGAAATGAGGGTAGGATTGCCAAGACTGCCACAGCAACTACTGCGAGAAGCCAAAATACAATCTGTAGTATCGTCTCCAATGTCCGTACTCCCTCCAATTCTTATAGTCTGATCAGCCGGATTGCCTACCTTCCTGTAAAGAAGCAATCCGGCTGATTCGTGTCTCTATGACATAGCCTTGTTATGCTTGCCGTAGGGCTAATAAATCTGTTTGCTCCCAGGGCAAATCCACCGTGTTGGAGCCAAAGTGTCCGTAGCTTGCGGTGTGCCGGTAAAACGGCGTCCGCAGGTTAAGCTTATCGATAATTGCGGAAGGACGCAGGTCAACGGTATCCCGAATCAACTTCTGAATGCATTCATCCGAAGTCACACCTGTGCCAAAGGTATCCACCAGCAGAGATACCGGCTGGGCGACACCAATGGCGTAGCTGATCTGAATTTCGCACCGATCCGCCAGACCCGCCGCCACCACATTTTTCGCCAGATACCGGGCCATGTACGCGCCGCTCCGGTCCACCTTGGAGGGGTCCTTGCCGGAAAACGCCCCGCCGCCGTGACGGGCATAGCCGCCGTAGGTGTCCACAATCAGCTTTCTGCCGGTGAGGCCGCTGTCTCCGGCGGGGCCGCCGATGCAGAAACGGCCTGTGGGATTGATAAAATATTTGGTGTCGGCATCCAGCATGGCTTCCGGGATAACCGGGCGGATGACATGAAGAAGGACATCTTCCCGGAGTGTATCCATGAATACATCCGCTTCGTGCTGGGAGGAAACCACCACCGTGTCCACCCGTACAGGGATGCCCTCCCGGTATTCCACCGTGACCTGAGCTTTTCCGTCCGGCAGGAGATAGGGCAGGATCCCTTCCCGGCGCACATAGGCCAGACGCTTTGTCAGCTTATGGGCAAGCTCGATGGGCAGGGGCATCAGGCTGTCTGTTTCCCGGCAGGCATAGCCGAACATCATGCCCTGATCGCCCGCACCGTTTTCCATGGTGTCTGACCGTTCCACACCCATGTTGATGTCGGGAGACTGCTGGTGAACATCCACAGTGATCCGACAGGAATCCGCATCGAAGCCGTGTCCCGGCTTGGTATAGCCGATCTCCCGAATCACCTGCCGGGCAATGGCTTCATAATCCACCCGGGCGGCAGAGGTGATCTCGCCGAAAATATGGACTTCATCGGTGATGGCTGTGACCTCACAGGCCACATGGGAATGAGGATCCTTTTCCAGCAGGGCATCCAGAATTGCATCGGCAATCTGGTCGCAGACCTTGTCCGGATGCCCTTCCGTTACGCTTTCAGAAGTAAAGAAGGTAGTCATTTTGTTGCTGCCTCCTGCTTTTTACAGCAGCTGCACTGCCACAGGGTATCGGCGGTGGGTTTCCAGTTTTTGGCGTAGGCTTCGCACTTATCGCACAGGTGGTCAACCGTCTCGGGAGACTGGAGGTCAGTAGAATGGGCACCAGTGGCCTTCACGATTTCCCGGAGCTTTTCCGGGTTCTCCAACATGGGGCAGGGACGCAGATGATTGTCATTGAAAGGCTGACCGTCGTGATAGGCCATGAAGATGGGACTGCGCATCACATCCAGCAAGCTCATGTCCCGGATGTTGGCGTTGGAATAGTGGATAAACACGCAGGGGTCGCAGTCGCCGTTGGCATTGATATGTAGATACCGCCGTCCACCGGCAATGCAGCCGCCGACATATTCGCCGTCATTCTGGAAGTCCATGGCGAAGATGGGCTTGGTAGCACGGATGTCCCGGATGCGGTGATACATGAATTCCCGCTGTTCGGGATTGGGCAGCAGCTCCGGCGCGGCATCGTTGCCCACGGGCATATAGTGGAAGTACCACACGAACCGCGCGCCCCACTCCACCATCTGGTCAATGAACTCGTAGGAGCTGATGGAGTCCAGATTCTGGCTGGT
>JALFUW010000054.1 GCA_022786995.1 Clostridiales bacterium | reverse complement strand
CTTCAGCTGCCGGACGATTTCCGGGCCCTCCGCGTAGTAGAGCTCCATGCCGATTTTGACGAAGGGCTTCCTCCCGGTGAACTGATCCAGGAACGCGAAGGCCTGCTCCTTGCTGGAAAAATCACAGGCTACGATTACGTCTTTTCCCATTACTGTACGCCTCCTATTATATCACTGAGATTTTCAATTTTGTATTCCTTCATGACCCGGGGCAGGTCTTCAATGATGGTTTTGCAGGCCCAGGGGTCCACCAGATTGGCGGCGCCCACCTCCACCGCGGTGGCACCGGCCAGCATCATTTCCACCACATCCTCGGCGCTTCCCACGCCGCCCATGCCGATGACGGGGATCTTCACCGCCTTCGCCACCTGGTAGACCATCCGCACCGCCACCGGGAAGATGCCGGGGCCGGAGTAGCCGCCCATGGTGTTGGCGATGACGGGCTTTCTGCGCCGCAGGTCAATGCGCATACCCAGCATGGTATTGATGAGGCTGATGCCGTCGGCCCCCGCGTCCTCGCAGGCTTTGGCGATGGACACGATGTCCGTCACGTTGGGGGAGAGCTTGATGATCACGGGCTTGGTGGTCACGGCCTTGACCGCCCGGGTAACCTCCGCTGCGGCCTCCGGGCAGGTGCCGAAGCTCATACCGCCGCCGTGGACATTGGGACAGCTGACGTTTACCTCCAGCCAGCCCACCTGTTCTTCCTTATCCAGCCTTTGGCAGGTGTAGGCATAGTCCGCCACGGAAAAGCCGGAGACGTTGGCCATCACCGGCTTGTGGAAAACATCCTTGAGCTTGGGCAGCTCCCTGGCGATGACCGCCTCCACACCGGGATTCTGAAGGCCCACGGCGTTGATCATGCCGCCGGGGCACTCGGCGATCCGGGGGGTGGGGTTGCCGAACCGGGGATCCTTTGTGGTGCCCTTAAAGGAGAAGGTACCTAAAACATTGATGTCATAGAGATCCGCGAATTCATAGCCGTAGCCGAAGGTGCCGGAGGCGGGAATCACGGGGTTTTCCAGTTCAATGCCGCAAAGGTTTACATTCAATCCCATAGAATTTCCTCCTTCCGCATCACGGGGCCCTCCTTGCAGATGCGCTTGTTTCCGGTAAGGGTCTTGCAGGAGCAGCCCATGCAGGCGCCGAAGCCGCAGCCCATCCGCTCCTCAAAGCTCATCTGGCCGGAGGTGGTGGTTGCACGGTACACGGCTTTCAGCATGGGTTCCGGGCCGCAGCAGCAGAAGTGGGTGTAGTCTTCCGGCAGGGCGTCGGTGACGAAGCCCTTCACGCCGTAGCTTCCATCCACGGTGGTGACGGTCACGTCACAGCCCAGCGCTTTGAATTCGTCCTCATAGAAAATCTCACTTTTGGTGTTGAAACCCAGAATGACGGACACTTTTTTGCCCTGCTCCAGCAGCTTTTTCGCCAGATTATACATAGGGGGCACGCCCACACCGCCGCCTAAGAGTACGGGGTGTTCCCCTGTGATGGACAGGTCGTAGCCGTTGCCTAGGCCGGTGAGGATATCCAGGCATTCGCCGGGAGTCATGGCGCTCATCACTTCCGTACCCTTGCCCACCACCTTATAGATAATGGTCAGGCTCTCTCCGTCGTAGTCGCAGACGGAAATGGGACGGCGCAGGAACAAGCCATCAAGCTGGATATTCACAAACTGCCCCGGGGCGGTGATGGCGGAGGTATCGCCGGACAGCACCATTTTATAAACACTGTCCGTCAGCGGGGTGTTGCTGAGGATGGTGAAAATGCTTTGTTTCATGGTTCCTCCTTTTTGGGGGATCGATAAATGTCTGCTTCGCAGATGGCGGGGTCATAACCCCGCCCTACGAATGCAAGGTAACGATACCGAGCGGTACCCATTGGTGTCGGTTGACAGACCCGGTGCGTAACGCATTGCCCGCGGGCGCTGCCCGCTTAAGCGTCAATGGTAGAAATCGTGAGGGTGGTCTCCTCCAGCACGTCCAGCAGAACCTTGATGGTGTCAAGGGCGGTGAACAATGTCACGTTGTGCTCCGTGGCGATCTGGCGGATTCGGATGCCGTCGTTCTCGTTGGCGCCGGGGTCCCGGGTGTTGATGACGTAGGCGATGTGACCCTGCCGCAGGGCGTTGGGGATTTCGTCGCTGCCGTCGCTGATCTTGGCGAGGGCGTGAGTGCGGATGCCATTCTGCTTCAGGAAGGCAGCGGTGCCGGAGGTTGCCTCAATGTTGAAGCCCAGCTGGTAGAACCGGCGGATCAGAGGCAGAGCCTCCTCCTTGTCCTTGTCGGCGATGGTGCAAAGCACGGTGCCGTAGTTCTGCAGCTTCATGCCGGAGGCCTGCAGGGCCTTGTACAGGGCGCGGGTCATGGTCTTGTCGTAGCCGATGGCCTCGCCGGTGGACTTCATCTCGGGAGACAGGTAGGCGTCCAGGCCGCGAATCTTGTTGAAGGAGAACACGGGGGCCTTGACGTACCACCGCTCCTTCTCGTCAGGGTAGATGTCGAAGAAACCCTGCTCTTTCAGAGATTTGCCCAGAATGACCTCGGTGGCGATGTCTGCGAGGCTGTAGCCGGTGGCTTTCGAGAGGAAGGGAACGGTACGGGAGGAACGGGGGTTGACCTCGATGATGTAGACGTTGTCATCCTTGTCCACGATGAACTGGATGTTGAACAGGCCCACAATGCCGATGCCCAGACCCAGCTTCTTGGCGTATTGGAGAATAATGCCTTTGACCTTGTTGGAGATGGAGAAGGGAGGATACACGGAGATGGAGTCGCCGGAGTGAACGCCGGTGCGCTCCACCAGCTCCATGATGCCGGGGACGAACACATCCCGTCCGTCGCAGATGGCGTCAATTTCCACCTCACGGCCCTGAATGTACTTATCAACCAGAACAGGCTTGTCCTCGTCGATCTGGACGGCGCTCTTGAGGTAGTGGCGCAGCTGCCGCTCGTTGGCCACGATCTGCATGGCCCGGCCGCCCAGCACGAAGCTGGGGCGCACCAGCACGGGGTAGCCGATCTCCGCGGCGGCGGCGATGCCGTCCTCGATCTTGGTCACAGCACGGCCCTTGGCCCGGGGGATGTTCAGCTCGTTCAGGAGCTGCTCAAACTCGTTGCGATCCTCGGCCCGGTCAATGGCGGCGCAGTCGGTGCCGATGATCTTCACGCCCCGATCGTGGAGGGGCTGGGCCAGATTGATGGCGGTCTGACCGCCCAGGGAGGCAATCACGCCCTCGGGCTTCTCGAACTCGATGATGTTCATCACATCCTCGGGGGTCAGAGGCTCAAAGTACAGCTTGTCGGCGGTGGTGTAGTCGGTGGAAACCGTCTCGGGGTTGTTGTTGATGATGATGGCCTCGTAACCCGCCTTGCGGATGGTCATGACGGCGTGGACGGTGGAGTAGTCGAACTCCACGCCCTGACCGATGCGGATGGGGCCCGCGCCCAGCACCACGATCTTCTTCTTTTCCGTCAGGCGGGAATCGTTGGTGCCGGTGTAGGAGGAGTAGAAGTAGGGGATGTAGGCACCGGTGTGGCAGGTGTCCACCATGCGGAAGGCAGGGAAGATGTTGTTTGCCTTACGGAGGTTAAACACTTCCAGTTCGGTCTGCTTCCACAGCCGGGCGATGTACTTGTCGCTAAAGCCCATGACCTTGGCCTTTTTCAGCCATTCGGCATCACCCACATGGAGCTTCAGGGTTTCCTCCATGTCCACGATGTTCTTGATGGCGTTCAGGAAGTAGGGGGTGATCTGAGTCAGCTCGTAGATTTTCTCAACGCTGACACCGTGATAGAACAGCTCGGCAATGGCGAAGATATTGTCGGAACGGAACTTGCTGATGTACTCCAGCATCTCGTCCACGGTCATATCGTTGAACTTGGGATGGTAGATGTGGTTCTCGCCGCTTTCCAGAGAGCGGATGCCCTTGAGGAGCGCTTCCTCCAGATTGGCGCCGATGCCCATGACCTCGCCGGTGGCCTTCATCTGGGTGCCCAGCTCGTTGGAAGCGGAGGCAAACTTGTCGAAGGGGAACCGGGGCAGCTTGGCGATGACATAGTCCAGGCTCGGCTCAAATGCAGCGTTGGTGTTGGCGATCTTGATGTCCTCCAGGGCCATGCCCACGGCGATTTTCGCGGTGACCCGGGCGATGGGATAGCCGGAAGCCTTGGAAGCCAGGGCGGAGGAGCGGGAGACCCGGGGGTTGACCTCGATGAGGTAGTACTCGGAGGAATTGGGGTTCAGGGCGAACTGGACGTTGCAGCCGCCCTCGATTTTCAGCTCCTTGATGATCTTGATGGCGGAGTCGTTGAGCATCTTTTCGTCTTCTTTGCTCAACGTCATGATGGGAGCCACCACCAGAGAGTCGCCGGTGTGGACGCCCACGGGGTCAATGTTCTCCATGCCGCAGATGGTGATGGCATGGTCGTTGGAATCCCGCATGACCTCGAACTCGATCTCCTTATAGCCCTTGACGGACTTTTCAACCAGAACCTGATGGACAGGAGACAGGGAGAAGGCGTTCAGGCCGATCTCCACCAGTTCTTCCTCATTGTAGGCAAAGCCGCCGCCGGTGCCGCCCAGGGTGAAGGCAGGGCGCAGAACCACGGGGTAGCCGATGCGCCCGGCTGCGGCCTTGGCTTCCTCGATGGAGTAGGTGATCTCGGAGGGGATGACCGGCTCGCCGATGGACAGGCACATCTCCTTGAACAGCTCCCGGTCCTCTGCCCGTTCGATGGAGGAGCTGGGGGTGCCCAGCAGCTTTACCCGGCATTCCTTGAGAATGCCCTTCTGCTCCAGCTGCATGGCCAGATTCAGGCCGGTCTGACCGCCGATGCCGGGGATGATGGCGTCGGGCCGCTCATAGCGGATGATTTTCGCGATATATTCCAGGGTCAGAGGCTCCATGTACACCTTGTCGGCGATGATGGTGTCCGTCATGATGGTAGCGGGGTTCGAGTTGCACAAGACAACCTCGTAGCCCTCCTCTTTCAGAGCAAGGCAGGCCTGAGTGCCCGCGTAGTCAAACTCCGCCGCCTGACCAATGACGATGGGGCCTGAACCGATGATCAGAATCTTCTTGA
Source organism: Clostridiales bacterium (assembly GCA_022786995.1). Classification (GTDB taxonomy): domain Bacteria; phylum Bacillota; class Clostridia; order Oscillospirales; family Oscillospiraceae; genus Faecousia. The sequence goes on along the minus strand of JALFUW010000054.1, from coordinate 1,638 downwards.
CGTCTGTTCTCTTTGCCATTTTTCATATCCTCCAAAATATTGTAATCAGAATGAATCTGAGGGTTTTGCTTTTTCGTAGGGGGCGGCGTCCCCGACGCCCCGTTTACGGAATCGGCGGGACGTCCAGAGGCCGTCCCCTACACTCTGTAGACAATTTTTCCGCCGCAGACTGTTGCCATGCACTTACCGTTTACCTTCCAGCCTTCAAAGGGTGTTGCCTTACCCATGGACAGGAAGGTTTCGGGATCGACGGTTTCCTCCGCTTCCAAATCCCATATGGAATAATCGCAGCCGAGGGGCAGATGGAAACGCTTCCGGGGATTGTCGCAGAGAACTTCCACCAGTTTTTCCATGGAGAGAATCCCGGGCTTCACCAGATAGGTATACAGGATCTGGAAGGCAGTTTCAATGCCCACCACGCCGAAGGCGCTCTTTTCCAATCCTTTTGCTTTTTCCTCGGCGCTGTGGGGCGCGTGGTCGGTGGCGATCATGTCGATGGTGCCGTCCAAAACACCCTGCACCAGCGCTTCCCGATCCTCGGGACTGCGCAGCGGGGGATTCATCTTGAAGCGTCCGTCCTCCCCCAGCATGGTATCGTCCATGACCAGATAATGGGGGCCGGTCTCGCAGGTCACGTCCAGACCCTCGGCTTTCGCCTTGCGGATCAGATCAACGCTTTCCTTCGTGGAAATGTGGCAGACGTGGTAGCTGCATCCTGTCTGCCGAACCAGTTCCAGATCCCGCTTGATCTGCCCCCACTCGCTTTCGGAGCAGATGCCCCGGTGACCGTGGGCTTTGGCGTAGACACCGTCGTGGATGTAGCCGCCGTGAAGAAGGGTATTGTCCTCACAGTGGGCCACGATGGGCTTTCCCAGCGCCTTGGCTGCCAGCATGGCAGCTTTCATCATATCCGAAGACTGAACGCCCCGCCCGTCATCGGAAAAGCCTGGCACAAAGGGAGCCATGCCCTTAAGATCTGCCAGCATTTCCCCTTTTTCGCCCACGGTAATGGCGCCATAGGGATAGACGTGGATGCAGGCGGTATCCCGGATTTTTTCCAATTGCATATTCAAGGCTTCCACGCTGTCCGGCACCGGGTTCAGATTGGGCATGGTACACACCGCCGTGTAGCCGCCTTTGGCGGAAGCCCGGCTTCCCGTGGCGATGGTCTCCTTATAAGAAAATCCCGGCTCACGCAGATGCACATGCACATCCACAAAGCCGGGAAAAAGGGCAAATCCACGGCAATCAAACACTTTCTCTGCCGGAAAGGAAAGTTGTTCCCCACGGGCGACAATGACGCCGTTTTCAATTGCCACATCGGTTTGCTTCCACTTGCCCTGTTCCAAGACAGAACCGTCCTTGAGCAGCACTCGCACGTTCAGCCCTCCTGTCGTTTCGGGTTATCCGTGCAATTATAGCAGATTTTCGCGCCGATTGCAAGGTGTATGCGGAAAGTTCCTGTCGAATTGCGAATTTGCAAAAGAGCCACCCGCATTGGATGGCTCTTTTGTATTTCGAGGGGAATTATTCGGCTTCGACACGCGCGAAGATGTAGCCAACGCCCATGTCGCCGTCTTTCTTGGCGAGGTTGTCGTCAGAGTAGCACAACACCAGATAGCCAGACGTGGTCATGCC
>JALFUW010000009.1 GCA_022786995.1 Clostridiales bacterium | reverse complement strand
CATCTGCGGCTCCACCCTGGCGCTGATGGATGCCGGTGTGCCCATCAAGCGGCCTGTGGCAGGTATCTCCTGCGGCCTGATCTCCGACCAGGAGACCGGCGAGTGGAGAACCTTTACCGACATTCAGGGCGTGGAGGACTTCCACGGTGAGATGGACTTCAAGGTGGCCGGTACCACCGAGGGCATCACCGCCATCCAGATGGACCTGAAGAACAAGGGCCTGACCATGGAAATCATCGCCGACGCCCTGGAGCGCTGCCGCAAGGCCCGGCTGGAGATTCTCAGTGAGATCATGCTGCCCTGCATCGCCGAGCCCCGGGCCGAGGTGTCCGAGTTCGCTCCCAAGATGCTCAGCCTGAAGATTCCCGTGGACAAGATTCGGGAGGTCATCGGCTCCGGCGGAAAGACCATCCAGAAAATCTGCGCCGACACCGGTGCCAAGGTGGACATTGATGACGACGGCTCCGTCTTCATCTCCGCTGTGGACTCCGCCGCCGCCTACGCCGCCAAGAAGATGGTGGACGACATCTGCTTTGTTCCCGAGGTGGGCAAGCTGTACTACGGCAAGGTGGTCCGCATCCTGCCCATCGGCGCCTTTGTGGAGATTGCCCCCGGCCACGACGGCATGGTGCACATCTCCAAGCTGGAGAACCGCCGGGTAGAGAAGGTGGAGGATGTTCTGAACCTGGGCGACATGACCTGGGTCAAGTTCATGGGCTTCGATGAGAAGGGCCGCGCCAACTTCAGCCGCAAGGACGCCCTGAAGGAAATGGCTGAGCAGGGTTAATACCCAACCAACGCAATCACTTCCCGCCCTGTGAAAGCAGGGCGGGTTCCTTTTTTGAACGATGTTGACAATTCAACTTCTTTGTGGTATACTGCCAAAAGTTGAGTTGTCAACTTGTGCATTCTGCGCCACCCCGAAAGGAGTTACTCCATGCTTGACCGTTTTGAAAAATTCTCCCTTGCCATTGCGGAGATCAACCGCTGCTGGCACAAGCTCGCCGGAGAGGAGCTTTCCAAATATTCCCTGAAAACCTCCCACGGCACCTATCTTCTGACCCTCTACCGCAATCCCGAGGGCCTGACCGCTCCCAAACTGGCGGAGCTGTGCGGTCGGGACAAGGCGGATGTCTCCCGGATGCTTTCCATTCTGGAAGCGAAAAAACTGGTCACCAAGGACGGCATCGGTTCTAACCGCTATCGGGGCTGTCTGCGCCTGACCCCCGAAGGACAGGCTGTGGCAAAGGAGCTGTCCCACCGGGCAGAGCGTGCCGTGGAGCTGGCCGGAGCCGGGCTGACGGAAGAACACCGGGCCATTTTTTACGAATCTCTGGATACCATCACCAAAAATCTTCGCAGAATTTCTCAGGCGGGACTGCAATGAATCCCATCAAAGCCATCTATTGCCGCACGGTGCAGGCGGTGCGGCGGGCCGCCCTGCCGATACTTCCCTATCGCGAGCCTGAGATCTTCCGCAGCTGCGCCGAACTGGGCAGTGTATTCACGAAAAAACACATCCAGCGGGTGCTCATTGTCACCGACGAGGGCATCGTCCGCAGCGGCATCGCCGGTCAGCTGGAAGCTGCCCTTGACCAGTGCGGCGTTGCCTACTCCGTCATGGCGGCTCACGCCGAGCAGGAGGCCAACCCGCTGTACCCCGTGCCCCGTCTGATGACCCGGGAGGAATTGGAGGGATTCTACGATCAGGTTTGCGCCGAAGGGGCGTCTGCCACTATCTGAAAAAGGAGAAATAGGTATGCGTACCAGAATTATTATTGACTCTACCACCGACCTGGCCCCGGAGCTGAGGGGGCAGGTGGAGATCGTTCCCCTGACCGTGAACTTCGGCACCGAGGAATACATCGACGGCGTCACCATCACCCATGAGGAATTTTACAACAAGCTGATTGAGAGCGACGTGCTGCCTACCACCAGTCAGGCCACCCCCGCCGCATTCGTGCCATTCTTTGAAGAAGTTGCCGCTGCCGGCGACAGTGCCGTGGTCATCACGCTGGCCTCCCAGTTCTCCGGCACCTGCCAGAGCGCCCGCATCGCCGCCGAGGACTATGACAACATCTATGTGGTGGACAGCGGCAGCGTCACCATGGGCGCCGGCATTCTGACGGAATACGCCCTGCGGTGCGCCTGCTCCGGCATGGAGGCCGCCCAGATTGCGGAGCTTCTGGAAAAGAAAAAGGAAGACATCTGCCTCATCGCTTTGCTGGGTACTCTGGAATACCTGAAAAAGGGCGGCCGCATCTCCTCCGCCGTGGCCTTTGCCGGAGGACTGCTGAACATCAAGCCCGTCATCAACGTCAAGGGCGGCGTCATTCACATGCTGGGCAAGGCCCGGGGCTCCAAGCAGGGCAACAACCTGCTGGTGCAGGAGATTGGCAAGGCCGGCGGAATCGACTTCACCATGCCCATTCTGCTGGGCTACTCCGGCCTGTCTGACGCGCTGCTGAAAAAGTACATCGCCGACAGCGCTCCCCTGTGGGAAAACGGTGTGGATTCCCTGCGCTACACCAGCATCGGCAGTGTGGTGGGCACCCATGCCGGCCCCGGCGCCATCGCCGCCGCGTTCTTTAGAAAACCATAGAATAACGAAAATGTTGCCATTGCGAACCAGTGATCCACGTCACCGGCTCCAATGGCAGCATATTTTTACATTCGATATAGCTTTTTCCCGTTTTCCGTGGTGATTGCGTGGATTTCCTCCACAGACAGGCCCCGGATTTCCGCCAGTTTTTCCGCCATGCGGTAGAGTCTGCCGGGATCGTTGCGCCTGCCCCGGAAGGGTTCCGGGGACATATAGGGGCAGTCGGTTTCCAACACGATTCGGTCAAGGGGAATCGCGGCGGCAGTCTCCACGGCTTTTCGGGCGTTTTTGAAGGTCAGAACCCCGGTGAAGCCAATGTACCAACCCCGTCCGACTAACCATTTCGCCATCTCGGTGGAGCCGGAATAGCAGTGAAACACGCCCTTCACTGCGGGAAATTCCTCCACAATGCGCATTCCGTCCTCGTGGGCCTCCCGCTCATGGACGATCACCGGCAGGTCAAGCTCTGCCGCCAGCGCCATCTGGGCACGGAAAGCCTCCTGCTGGCGCTGCCTGGGGATGTCCTCATAGTGGTAATCCAAGCCAATCTCGCCAATGGCGAGAATTTTTTTGCTTTGTTTACATAACATTCTATACGCATCCAGAACCTCTGGCGTAACCTCGTCGGCGGCGTCCGGGTGGGAGCCGACGGCGGCGTAGATATAGTCGTACCGCTCAGCCAGCGCCACCGCGTTCCGGGAAGATTCCAGCGAGCAGCCCGGATTCATGAGCAGTCCGATGCCCTGCTCCGGCAGGCGGGCCAGCAGTTCTTCCCGATCCGCGTCAAAGGCCCGGTCGTCCATATGGGCATGGGTGTCAAACAGCATAGGTTTCTCCTTCTGTCAATATTGCGACGACGCACCCGTCCATTTCCCGGACACGGGTGTCGTCCAGAGAAAAGGCCGTGTTATTGGGATAGCCGTGCAGTCCTCGTCCGCTGAGCTTCGCCGCCGCTTCCTTCAGAACCCAGAAGGTCAGCAGCGCTTTGGTTTTGTCGGCAGCGGCGTCAAACTGGGCCTTCTCCATCGGGGAGAGAATCTTTTCCGCCAGCTTCAGATTCATATGGCGGCTCAATTCCTCCGCGTCAATGGCCACATTTTCCCTGGCCAGCACACAAAAGGCGTGCATTTTTGTGTGGCTGATGGAAAAGTGCCAGTCACTGTCCACAAAACCGGGCTTTCCCCATTCTCCGGCCGCTATGGCTGGCAAAGGCAGACCCGTTTCTTCCCTGTAGAGCGCTTCCAGCAAGGCCCGCCCGGCCTCATGCCCGGTGCGCCCTTTGAGGGTGCAGGATGCCAGTTTCACAGGGCGTCGATGATGTTGGGATCATCGCCCTCCCCGTTCTTTTTCTCCCAGATCCGCTCCGCCAGCATACCGCCGCCTACGGCCAGGATCACCACGCCGCACAAGGAGAACACCATCCGGGAGGCCGTCATGGGCATCAGAATCAGCACCACACCCAGCACCGCCGTCAATACAGACAGCGCCCTGCCCTGGGTAAACACGGACTGGGTAAAGTCCCGGATGCCCCGCAGCAGCAGGAGCAGGCCAACAATCCGGCCTCCCCAGGCAGCCCATGCCAGCGGATGGGTCATAAGCCACCTGCCCAGACCCGCGAGGACAAGAACCGTCAGAATTTTCGATACCGACCAGTTGCTGTCCACCACCATGGCCACCGCCACGATGATCCCCGCCATCATCAGGCCCCAGCCCGCCGCTTTGGAAATCAGCGCGGAAGCCGTATCCGGGCAGAAAATCAGCACCAGTCCCAGCAGAATCAGTACAATCGGAGTTGCATACCGGGACAGGAACGCGGAAAGGTTCTGTTTTTTCATTGCAATCACCTCTTGCGTACCAGTATAGCCCGGAAAGCCCCGAAAGTCAACCCAGCATCACGTCCAGCAGCATCATGGCGGCAAAGCCCAGCACGATGCCCATGGTGGCAAAATAGGGTTGGTCAGACTGGTGTTTCTGGCACTCCGGGATCAGCTCATGTACCGCAACCAATATCATTGCCCCCGCCGCGAAGGACAGGGCGTAGGGAAGCAGCGTCTGAACATACAATACCAGCCATGCCCCCAGCACCCCCGCCACCGGCTCCACCAGCGCCGAAGCCTGCCCCACAAGGAAGCTCCTCCCTCGGCTCCAGCCCTCCCGCCGCAGGGGTACGGACACCGCCGCCCCCTCCGGGAAGTTCTGCAAGCCGATGCCCACCGCCACGGATACGGCGCCCATCAGGCTTTCCGTAGAGCAGCCCTGCTGCAGCGCCCCGAAGGCCACCCCCACCGCCAGCCCCTCCGGGATATTGTGAATGGTTATGGACATCACCAGCAGGATAATCCGTCTCACGCCGTCCCGCTCCACTCTGCCCAGCGCCCGGGACACCAGCTTATCGGAAGCCCACAGGAACAGCGCCCCCGTGAGAAAGCCCGCAGTGGCAATTAACCAGGCGGGCAGCCCCGGCATCTGCTCCGCCCGGGCAATGGCAGGCTCCAGCAGCGACCAGAAGCTGGCCGCGATCATAACCCCCGCCGAAAAGCCCAGCATCAGGTTCAGCACCTTCACCCGGGGGGATGTAAAGAAAACCACCGTTGCCGCGCCAAGGGCCGTAACAAACCAGGTGCCCAGCGTGGCAACGAAGGCCATGAACACAAAGGAATCCATATCGCACCTCCTATCACCAGTATAGGCGAAATACCGGGAAAGGTGCGGAATAAGAAGTATGTCATTGCGAACCAGGGTGTATTTTGTAAAGGAAGGTTTTACCCCCTTCACAAAATACACATGACTGCGGCTCATTTGTGGTGATTTGAATTGCGGTTTTGTGGGAAAGGAGCGCATTTCGCATATACGGCAATTCTAAAACTCAAATCAAGGGGGACCACAATATGATAAAGCTGCTGCATTGTTTCTACAACATGGATTCCAATTCTGTAGAAGTTACCTTTAGCGACGGCTCCGTCCTTACGATTGATTGCGAGGAAGTGGAGAACCACTATGATGTTACCAACGGACAGATGGCAGACCTCGATTGGCTGCTTTACAATGCGCCAATGGAATACGCCAGTCTGGTACTGTCCGGGGAGATGGAGAACTAC
>JALFUW010000094.1 GCA_022786995.1 Clostridiales bacterium | reverse complement strand
GGCCGGGCGATGACATGGACGGAAATCAGCTCGCCCACCTTCTCCGCGGCGGCGGCACCGGCATCGGTGGCCGCCTTCACGGCGCCTACGTCCCCCCGCACCATTACCGTCACCAGGCCGCCGCCCACCTGCTCCTTGCCGATGAGCTGGACGTTGGCGGACTTGACCATGGCATCCGCCGCTTCAATGGCCCCGACCAGGCCCTTGGTCTCGATCATTCCCAATGCGTTTGTATCCATATTCGATATTCGTTTCCTTTCCTATTGCAGTTTTCCGGGGCACCGGGCTACCTCCTCCACCGCCGAGGCAAATGCCGAACATGCCGCCTCGCAGGCGCTTTGGGTGCCGCTGAGCAGTCCGCCGCCGAAGTTGGTTTCGCTGGGGGGCGCGTAGAGCTTTTGAAGCGTAACATCCGCCGCTTTCAGCGCAAAGTCCATGGCATACATGCCTTCCAGGGGCGGTGCAATCAGGTAAGCCAGAGCCGTGCCCGGCTTCACCCCCGCTTCGCTTGCCAGGAAGGAGCCTGCGCTGGAGACAGTATGCGCAAGATACGGCACATTATTCGCCTCCCGGAAGCCCAGGCGCTCCAGTGCCCGGAGCGCCGCCTCCATGCCGCTGCGGGCATCCCCCGGGGTTCGGGCGGCCAGAATGCCGATGACCTCCCCGGCGTTGGGGGTGGAGGCGTTGGCGGCTCCGGCGTAGAAGCTGCGGCCGTAGGCCACCTCCACCTCGGCGGCTTTTGTGGCCGCGTCCAGGGCGATATAGGTGGCATCGTCGCAGTCTGTGGTCAGAAGCCCCAGCGCCGGATATCCCTTCGGCGCCCCCAGCGCCTCGCACAGGGAGGGGCTGGCGTTGGCGAGATAGCGCACCGCCAGAACCTGAACGGGAATCATACTCCCGCCTCCACATGCAGGCCCACGCCGGAGACACCCTTGCGCAGAATCGTCTCAATCAGGCCCGCAATGTGTGCTCCCGCTTCCACCGCGGGAGTGCCCTGGGCGTGGATGTTGGAAACCACCGTCCGGGCAGATTCCGACACGCCGGTGCGGGGCTTGTAGGTGATATAAGCGGACATGCTCTTATCCGTCACGAGGCCCGGACGCTCCCCCACCAGCATACACACCAGCTCGCAGCCCGTGACGTCGCCGATGGCATCTCCCGCGCCCACCCGGCAATAGCGGACAAAAATCGGCGTGCCGGGGTCAATGCCTTTCAGTTTCAGGCCCTCCCGAATCGCTTCCAGACAGTCCATGGCGTTGGCGGTGATGGCGGCGGAGGACAACCCGTCCCCCACCACAATCTGCACCCGTGGCGTGCCTGGGATGGCGGCGCGGATTTTTTTCTGGTTTTCCTCGTCAAAGCACCGGCCATAATCCGGGCGGGTCAGGTACTCGTCCTTGCTTTGGCACCTGGTCTGCACCTCTGCCATGCCATTTTTCGCGGCAAAATCCTCCGGCACCTGAGAAAATACAGCATCCTGCGCCGCCGCGTGGTCGGCACGAAACCGCAGCATGGTCAGGGTCTTGTACCGGGGTCCTGCCTTGCCGCTGCCCAGCCGGGCGGGGGTGCGTTCCTTCATTTGCCGGAATTTTTCCTTATTTTCCGGGTTCTCCGTCAAATAGAGCTTCCGCAGATCCAGCGCCGTTACGTCCGGCACAAAATCGCCGTCATGATAATGGGTGTCCTTCGCTTCCGGCTGGGGCGCGGTGGGATGGTATTCCCCGGCCTTGACCATGGGCGGGGAATCCATGGTGCTGAGTATCTGCGCCACCATGGCAGCTAATTCCTGTTTATTCATGCTTTCTCCTTTCCAAAACCAGCGTCTTGACGACCACCGGGAAGGCGCCGCCTACAGGCTCGCCGATGTCCAGATAGCTATCTTCCCCCACCCGGACACGGTCGATGCAGAGAATCCGGGTCTGCTGGGGCAGCCGTGCCGCCAGCGCTTGTCCCAGCGCCTTGGCCATGTCCGCTTCCAGACAGATATATAGCTCCGGCGGCTGATTTTTGGCCAGTTCTCCGGCGATTTCCCGCACCTGTGAATAGGTCGGGGACGGGATTCCGGGCACGGACAGCACCACGGAACCCTCGTGGATTTTGCTGCTGTTTTCCACAACAGGCAAATTTTTAAGAGGAAACCGAACATTCTGGCAGTAAACCGTACTGCCGGACAGCTGCGTCGAGTAGCTGCCCGCGCCGATGACCGTAGCCCGGATGGTCTCCCTGCCCAAGGCGTACTGCCCTTGGCACAAGCGGCTTTTCCGAATGGTCTGCCCCAGAATCGGCCCGAGATCACCGAATTGCAGCCATGGCAGTTCCGACCCGATGCAGTCCGCCACTCCGCCGGAAAAGGACAGCACCACTTCCCCGTTCGGCGGATTCCAGCTCCGTTCTGTTTCCCGGGTCAGCAGCTGCTTCATCAATTCGGTCGGTTCCAATAAGCCCGCCGCCATTTCCAGTGCCTGCGTCAGGATTTCCGCCAGCTCGTATAGTTCCGTTATTGTCACGATTTCTCCCGGTTTTCTCTCAAATATCCCGGACAGAGCAGGGGAAACATAGGTAATTTCCCCATTTTTCAGAAATTTTATCAGCCGTCCGCCCACATTCAGGCACCCGGTTCGGACAATTTTCCCATCCTCAATGAGCGCCAGATTGCTGGTGCCGCCGCCGATGTCCATATGCAGCACGGGTTTGCCGGTGGTTCGTGACAGCTCTGTCGCACCAGCGCCTTTCGCCGCCAGAACGCTCTCCAGATCCGGCCCGGCGGTGGCAACCACGAAATCCCCGGCATAATCCGACAGCGCGTCCAGCACCGCCCGGGCGTTCTCCTTCCGGCTGGTCTCCCCGGTGATGATGATGGCCCCGGTGTCCACGTCTTCCCGGTGAATGCCCGCATTCTGGTACTCTTTCTGAACAATTTCCCGAATGGCCGACCCATCAACAAGGTTCTCCCCCAACAGCGGGGTAAAATAGACCGGGCTTTTATAGAGAACGGTTCGCTCCGTAATATCCATGTCCGGCACGGCAAAGGAGGATGCCCGGTTTTCCACCGTCAACCGGGAAACCACCAGCTGGGTGGAGGTTGTGCCCACGTCCAAACCCACGCTAAGAAGACTGTCAGACACGGCCCGTCACCTCTTCCAGAATCCGCCGCACCAGAAAATCCTCCACGCTCATGGGATTGCTCTCACAACAGGGGTCGGCGAGGGTTGCTTTTACAATTTCATCCGCGTTGCGCCAGACACTTCTGGGATCCACACCTGCCTGCACCAGCGTCTCGGGCAAATTCAGCTCTCTGCGCAATCGGATCAGACCGTTTTTCAGGTTGCGCACCGCTATGGTATCCACGCTGCCGCCCATGCCTGCCGCCCGGGCCAGCTCCGCGTACTTTTTTGACGCGACGTGGGCATTGCAGCCGATGACCGCGGGAAGAATAATTGCGTTCAGCCGCCCGTGGGGAACATGAAACATCCCGCCCAGGCTGTGAGACATGGCGTGGCACAGTCCCAGTCCAGACTGCGTAAACGCCATACCCGCCATCGTCGCCGCCAGATGCACCTTCAGCCGAACCGATGTGTTTCCCGCATAGGAAGCCGGAAGGGCCGCGAAAGCACTGGAAAAAGCATCCCTCGCGTACAGATCCGTGATGGTCCCGGCATTCCGGGCCACATAGCTCTCCGACGCGTGGGTCAGCACGTCAAAGCCTGTCTCGGCGATCAGTCCCTTGGGCAGCTCTGTCAGCAGGTCGCTGTCCAGGATTGCCACATCCGGGCGCAGGCGCTTATCAACCAAAGGGTGCTTCACCCGGTCATGGGTGAGAATCGCGAAATCCGTCACCTCAGAGCCGGAGCCGGAGGTGGTGGGAATCGCCACCACTTTGTAATTGCCTTTTGCGAAAAACGCCATAGCCTTGGCGCAGTCCATGGCGCTGCCGCCGCCCAGCGCTACCAGCAGGTCGGGTTCAAAGGCCCGGAGTCGGGCTGTCCCTTCCGCTGCCAGTTCCACCGTTGGGTCTGGTTGTATTTCGTCAAAAATCTCTGATTGCTGACAATTTGCCAGTTCGATGATCCGTTTTGCCGTGCCATTCTTCGAAAAATACGGATCCGTCACCAGAAACAGTCGCTTCGCGCCCATTCCCGACAATGCGCCGCAGGCTCCCGGCCCTGACAGAATTCTAGTCTTACAGGAGAATTCCTCCAATCAATACCACCGCCTTTTCAGAAGGTAGTATTTCCGATGATTGGGAAACTATGTGCTGTAGAAGCGCAAAAAATCCCCGGATTCCCATTGGAATCCGGGGAGAAGCAGGTATTGAATCAATATTCCAGGGGCTTGATGTGCCAGATTTCCTCAGCGTACTGACGAATGGTACGGTCGGAGGAGAACTTGGCAGCGGAAGCCACGTTCATCAGGCACTTACGGCCGAAGGCCATGCGGTCGGCATAGTCACGGTTGGCCCGCAGCTTGGCATCCAGATAGGATTCATAGTCCAGAAGCAGACGGTACTGGTCGGAGTTCTCGCCCCAGTCCAGCAGAGAGTGGAAGAGGTTGCGCAGGCCGTCATCGGTGGGAACAGTGCCGTCCACCAGAGTGTTGATGGCACGGCGCAGATCGGCGTTGCTGTCGTAGATGCCGCGGGGATAGTAGGAACCGCGGCCGGCGTTGATCTGTTCCACGGTGTGACCGAAGATATACTCGTTCTCAGCACCCGCCTCCTGGGCGATCTCCACGTTGGCGCCGTCCAGAGTACCCAGGGTCACAGCGCCGTTGAGCATCAGCTTCATGTTGCCGGTGCCGGAAGCCTCGGTGCCCGCGGGAGAAATCTGCTCGGAAACGTCGGCGGCGGGGATGATGTGCTCGGCATAGGAGCAGTTGTAGTTCTGAACGAAGACCACCTTAATCTTGTCGGCGACGGCAGGATCGTTGTTGATCATCCGGGCCACACGGTTGATGTAGCGGATGACGGACTTGGCATCCACATAGCCGGGAGCGGACTTGGCGCCGAAGATATAGGCAGTGGGCTGGAAGTCGGGCAGACGTCCCTCCTTCAGGCGGAAGTAGATATCCACAATGGACAAAATGTTCATCAGCTGACGCTTATACAGGTGCAGACGCTTGACCTGTACATCGAACATGAAGTCGGGGTTCAGCATGACACCCTCGTGCTTGGCGATGACGGTGCACAGCTGCTCCTTCTTCTGACGCTTGATGGCATTGAACTGAGCCACAGTGTCGTCGTCGATCTTGTCCTTCAGGCCGCCGATCAGCTCCAGATCCTTCAGGAAGTCTCCGCCCACCTTGGCGCGAACCATTTCCGTCAGCTCGGGGTTGCACAGGCCCACCCAGCGGCGGGGCGTGATGCCGTTGGTCTTGTTCTGGAACCGCTCGGGATAGGCATAGTACCAATCCTTGAAGCAGTCGTCCTTCAGAATCTGGGAATGGATCTCGGCAACGCCGTTGACGTAGCTGCCGACGTAGACGGACAGGTTGGCCATGTGGGCCACGTTGTCCTTGACGATGAACAGGTTGGGATGCTCGCTCTTGAGCTTGGCATCAATCTGGCAGATGATGTCCACGATCTCGGGCACCACGCTGCGCATCAGATCCAGAGGCCACTTCTCCAGCGCCTCACCCATGACGGTGTGGTTGGTATAGGAGAAGGTCTTCTGGGCGACCTTGAAGGCATCGTCGAAGCTCATACCCTCCAGCTTCAGCAGCCGGATCAGCTCGGGGATGGACATGGCGGGGTGGGTATCGTTCAGCTGCACGGCGTAGAACTCGCCGAAGCGGCTCAGGTCATTGCCATGGGCAATCTTGAAGGTGCGGATCATATCCTGCAGGGACGCCGAGGACAGGACATACTGCTGCTTGATACGCAGGCGCTTGCCGTCCCAGGTGGAGTCGTTGGGATACAGAACACGGGTGATATCCTCAGCTTTGTTCTTGGCATCCAGCGCCCGCAGGTAGTCCTGAGAGTTGAAGGCATCAAAGTTCAGCTCCTCCTCCGCCTCGCACTGCCACAGGCGCAGGGTGCCCACGTTCTTGGTATCGTAGCCGATGATGGGCACGTCATAGGGAACCGCCAGAACGGTATGGTCAGGGAACTTGATCTTTACGGTGTGGTTGTAGCGGCGGTAGGACCAGGGATCGCCGTATTTCGTCCAGTCGTCGGCCTTCTCCACCTGACTGCCGTTGGCATCGAAGCTCTGCTTGAACAGGCCGAAGCGGTAGCGCAGGCCGTAGCCGCTGAGGGGCAGATTGGTGCTGGCGGCGGAGTCCAGGAAGCAGGCGGACAGACGGCCCAGACCGCCGTTGCCCAGAGCATCGTCCTCGATGTCCTCCAGAATGGCCAGATCCACGCCATGCTGGGCAAACAGCTTCTTCATCTCGTCCAGAATCCCCAGGTTGAACAGGTTGCTGTACACCAGACGGCCGATGAGGTATTCGGCGGAGAAGTAGAAAGCCTTCCGCTGGTGCAGGCGCTTGTGCTTGGCGCTGCTCCAGTTGTCGGAAATGGCCATCATCACGGCAGTGCCCAGAGCCTCATGGAGCTCCTGCGGGGTGGCCTCCTGCAGGGCGACATCGTAGGTGTATTTCAGCTGAGCTTCCGTCCACTTCAGGATATTTTCACAATTATACTTCATCTTCATTCTCCGTTCTCACTTCAGTTTTGGGGTCAGGCTTCTTCTGGCTGCCCAGCCGGGCATACAGCTCCGTGAGCTTACGCAGTTTCTTTGTCAGCTTGGGGGTAATGGCGCCGTCCTCCATGCGCCATGTCCAGTTGGCATCGGTCAGGGTGCCGGGGAAATTCATCCGGGCCTCAGCTCCCAGATCCAGAAGATCCTGCATCTGAATCACACAGAGCTGAGAAACAGAGGCAAAGGCCGTCCGGATGGTGCCCCAGACATAGCCCTCCCGCTTGTTCAGGTTCATATATGCCACGGCGTACTCCACAGCCTCCGGGGATGCGGTGTCGAACCACTGCTGCATGGTCATATTATCGTGGGTGCCGGTATAGCACACGGTGTTGGGCAGATAGGTATGGGGCAGGTAGTCGGAGGGCTCCTTGGAGTCGAAGGCGAATTCCAGCACCTTCATGCCGGGATAGCCGCTGTCATCCCGCAGATCCAGAACCTCCTGGGTCAGGAAGCCCAGATCCTCTGCAATAAAGTCCACCTGAGGCAGACCCTGCTGCAAAGCCCGGACAAACTTCATGCCGGGGCCCTTCACCCACTTGCCGTTTTTGGCAGTCTTATCGCCGAAGGGCACAGACCAGTAGGCCTCAAAGCCCCGGAAATGATCCAGACGGATCACATCGTACAGCTTTCCGGCGGCGCCCAGACG
>JALFUW010000096.1 GCA_022786995.1 Clostridiales bacterium | reverse complement strand
AGACTGTCACGGAAATCTGCGAAAACGGGATTTTTTACCGGGTGGATGTGGAAAACGGGCAGAAAACCGGATTTTTCCTGGATCAGAAGTACAACCGCCTGGCGGTGGCCCGGCTGGCGAAGGGGAAGCATGTCTTAGACTGCTTTACTCACACCGGCTCCTTTGCTTTGAACGCCGCCAAGGGCGGGGCGGAGCATGTGACGGCGGTGGATATTTCCGAATCCGCCATCGAAATGGCGAAGGCCAACGCCCAGCGTAACGGCCTGATGGACAAAATGGATTTTGTGACGGCGGATGTATTCGACCTGCTGCCGGAGCTGGCCGCCAAGGGCAAGGCCCCCTACGACTTCATCATTCTGGACCCTCCGGCCTTTACCAAGTCTCGGAAAACGGTGGGAAGCGCCCAGCGGGGCTACAAAGAGATTAACCTCCGGGCGCTGAAGCTGCTGCCCCGGGGCGGCTATTTCGCCACGGCGTCGTGCAGCCACTTCATGCCCTCGGAGCTGTTTGTAAAGATGCTCCGCTCAGCCGCCCTGGACGCGGGGGTGGAGCTGCGCCAGATCGAAGCCCGCCAGCAGGCCCCCGACCACCCCATCCTCTGGAATGTGCCGGAAACGGATTACCTGAAATTCTATATTTTTCAGGTGGTATAATTTTTCGGCCCTTCGCGAAATGCTGCGAAGGGCCGAAAATCATGCGCCGGGTCGGTGATTGCCGCGAAGCCATGAGGGGCCGCGATTTCAAATTGTGGGCGTTATTGACACCCTGGGGGTCTGCTGCGGCAGGCCCATTTTTATTTCAGCGCCCCGCTGCTGTTGAGCACCAGGGTGCTATAGAGGAACAGCACATCCTGCCCGTGGAAGTCCAGAAACTGCCCCAGAAGATCCGGCTGGATATAGCGGATATCCACCAGCGTTACCCTCCCATAATCCGACAGAAGCAGCGGTACCATCGAACTGCCGAAGGAGTCCCGGAACACGATCAGCTCCCGGTCTGTCCCGGCGTTGGGGTTCTCGATGGTCAGCAGCGCCCTGGCCCCGGACAGGTACACATCATACAAATCCCGGCTGTCCAGCTTGGTCATGTCGTACACCCTGCCCGTTTTGCCCGTTTCATAGTCAAAAACGGTGCACGCGGACAGCATGTCACTTTCCATCAGGTACATAGTGTCCGGCTCCATGGGCAGCGCCGCCTGACCGTAGTATACGCCGTAAAAAGGCCGTTCCAAGGGTGTTGCGGCAAATTGCTCCGCCTTGGGCGGTGTGACACCCAACCCCTCACACAGCGCCGACGCGGCGGGAATCAGATTTTCCTGCCGCCAGTGGGTGTCGGTGCGGTAGTAGTCCTGCCCCGTCAAAGTCGGACGCAGGTCGATCTCCTGTGCCCAGGTCAGGCCCTGCGCCAGCTGGGCATAGAGGGCATCGTAGTCCATGGTCAGATGACCGCTGTCTTTTCCCAGATAGTAGCCTTTATCCGGGATAATGGCGTAATAGCAGGGGTTTTCTGTCAGGTATTTTTCGTAAATTCGCTGAAACCGCCCGATGGCGTGCTTCACGGAATCCGGGTTCAGGGGGTATTCCTGCTTCACAGCAGTGCCATTTGTCAGGTAAATGCCGTTGTTATCCCGCTGCCCCAGCACCCCGGTGTGAAACAGGGATTTTAGCCTTCGGAAATTGTCCCGCAGGGGAAACTGATCTAAGCTGTAGGCTTCAAATTCCGTCTGGAATTTCTCGGAAAGCGCCGGTTTTTGTGCCAGCGGACGGCGTTCCGCTTCCGAAATCTGCTTGCTTGGGATCGTCCATGCCCATAGCGCCAGCGCGCCCCAGAGGGCCAGCACTAAAATAGTCTGATATTTTTTCATCACGCCACCTCAGAAACGGAAATACAGGAAGGGGCTGAAAGAGCCATCCACCAGATAGGCGGTGCAGATGAGCAGCAGCCCCAGCCAGACTATCGGCTCCAGAATCTGAACCAGCCGGTTTTCCCCCAGCTTTTGGGCCACCGTTTTCACCAGCGGCGTAGCGCCCACCCAGGCGGCGATCAGTAAGGGGGCGTAGCTTCGCAGATAGTACCCAGTTTCCTTCGTGATGAGAGGCAGTCCGGCGCAGCCAAAGAGGGCCGCGAAATCCTTTCCCGCCTGAGAGAGGGTATCGGCGTTGAACAGGACAAAGCTCAGAATCACCGCCAGCAGCACATAGCCGTGCCGCGCGAATTCTGGCAGTTTCCTCAGTCCCGGCAGGGCTTTTTCCATCAGCAACAGGGCGGCAAACAACAGTCCCCACAGCACGAAATTCCAGGCCGCCCCGTGCCACAGACCCGTGAGCAGCCACACCACAAGGATGTTGCGCACCCACCTGCCCCGGCTTACCCGGTTGCCTCCAAGGGGGATATACACATAGTCCCGGAACCAGCTGCCAAGGGAAATATGCCACCGCCGCCAGAATTCCGTGACGCTTTTGGATAGATAGGGGTAGTCAAAGTTCTCCGGGAAATGAAAGCCGAACATCCGCCCCAGTCCGATGGCCATATCGGAATACCCGGAAAAGTCGAAGTAGATGTTTAGAGTAAAGGCGATGGCATACAGCCAGGCGAAGGCCACAGAAGGCTCAGCGCTTTCCCGATAGAGCTTTACAAGCATCGCCAGATTGTCTGCCAGAATGACCTTTTTCGAAAGGCCAACGATAAACCGCCGCAGGCCCAGCCCCATAGTTTCCCAGCTGTGCGCCCGGCTGTCCAGCTCCCTCGCCACATCCCGATAGCGGACGATAGGCCCGGCAATGAGCTGGGGAAACAGGGCGACGTAGGCGCCGAAGGAAATGGGATTTTTCTGGGGCGGCACCGTGCCCCGGTACACGTCCACGGTGTAGCTGATACATTGGAAGGTATAGAAGCTGATGCCCACGGGCAGCGCCAGCTTCAAAAGCGGAATTGATAATCCCGTAGCCGCGTTGACGCTGGTGATAAAAAAGTCAGCATACTTAAAAAGTCCCAGCAGCCCCACGCCGATGACAACGGATACTGCCAGCCAGGCTTTTTTATGGGTTTCGCTTCGCCCGATGGCAAGGCCGCAGAGATAGAACACGCCGATGGTGAACACCATCAAGGAAAGCAGCTTCGGCTCCCCCCAGCCGTAGAAAAAGAGACTTGCTAGAAGCAGCACAGCGTTCTTCCCCCGCCGGGGGGTGAGGAAATACACCGCCAGCACCACCGGGAGGAAATAGTATAGAAAGGGAATGCTGGAAAAGATCATGACTTCCTCCACGAATCGGAAAAATCGTAGGGCGGAGTCATGACTCCGCCGACCCGTTTTCGATGATGTAAGGCAGGAAAAAGGATCGGAATCAAAACCCATCGCTTCCCATTCAACTACAGCCTCAGCAAATTGGTTACATGGTCGGCGGGGTCATAACCCCGCCCTACGAAGAAAGCTTATTGTTTATCAGATCACAAAATCACAATTTCTGCCCGCCACGGTCTGGAAGGCATCCACAAAGGACTGGGCAGTCATGTCGCCGGTGGTGGACACCATGATCAGCATGACCACGTCGCCAACACCTGCCACCTTCATGTCGTCGGCCTCCACGCAGATCCACTTCCGGGGGTCAACGCCGGACTTCATGGCCTCGGCAACCGCTTTGGGATCCGCCCCGGCAGCGGTGCGCACCATAACCATGGAGAAGGCCAGAGAACCCATCATCGGCTCATAGGCGGCTGCTTCCGTCAACATGGAAACGTCCTCCAGGCCGGTGAAGCTCTTGATGCTCCACATTCCATCTTCGCTGGTGTCGGTCAGGTCAATGGGGAACACACCGCCGGCAAACTCCACGGGCCGCTGCTCAATAACTTTGTTCAGAAGCTCCTCCATGGTGCCCTCGATATTGGCAGCGGGGGCGGTGGTTTCGGTGGGCTGCTTGCCGCCGCAGGCGGTCATGGCAAGCGCCAGGCTCAGCGCCAGAAGGGCGCAAATCAGTTTTTTCATTTCAGGTTTCCTCCAATAGTCGCTTTTTACATAGATAATGATGCCCCAAAGTGAGCAAAATCACTCCCAGCAGCACGCCGCCGGAATCAATGCACACGTCCCGCAGGCTGGGGCCGCGATCCGGGACAAACAGCTGGATGGTTTCATCCACGCAGGCTGCCAGTCCGCCGCAAAGGAAGGGCGCAAGCTTCGCTTTTTGCAGCATGCCAAACAGCCAGCAAAGGCACAGGCCCAGCGCCGTAAATTCCGTGAAGTGGGCCAATTTTCGCAGCAGGAAGCCGCTGCTTTCCGGCTCCGGCTCCCCCTGCTCAAACAGGGCTGCCAGAATATTCTTGACAAAATCACTGATGGCCCCGGAAACTGACCCCGGCAGCAGCGAATTGCCCCAGATGAACGTCAGACAGCACACCAGCAGTGTCACGCACAGACGCATTCTGTTTTTCGTCCGAATCACGCCAGCACCCCCAGATGCTCCAGCAGGATTTTCAGGCCCAGCAGAATCAGGATCACACCCCCGGCAATTTCCGCTTTGGCTTCAAACCGGCTGCCAAACACGTTGCCGATCTTCACCCCCAGCATGGACAGGATGCAGGTGCAGATGCCGATTAAGGTCACGGCAAAGAAAATGTTCACATTTCCCACCATGGCCAGGGAAATGCCCACCGCCAGCGCGTCAATGGAGGTGGCTACCGCCATGACGAGCATGGTTTTCACCGACAGGTCAGCACTGTTTTCGCAGCCGCATTCTTCCTCGTGGGACAAAGCCTCCTTGAGCATATTCACACCGATGATGGCAAGCAAGCCGAAGGCGATCCAGTGATCCACCGCTTGAATTGCCACGGCGAACAGGGTGCCCAGGAAAAAGCCGATCAGGGGCATCAGGGCCTGAAAGCCGCCGAACCACACCCCGCAGGTGATCTCCGCCTGGAACGTGGCCCGCCGCAGAGCCAGTCCCTTGCACACGGACACGGCAAACGCGTCCATGCTCAGGCCCACAGCCAGCAGCAGTAACTCTCCGATTCCCATAAAAAAGACCTCCGTACTGATTCTCACCGGCACGCAGGTTCTTGCATAAGAGACTGAGCCGGCTACCAAGTCTCGTCATTTCAGGCAGAACCGGGGTTCCATGCGTATACCCAGTATGTCGATTCTGTCCCGCGTCCGTGCGCGCCGACTACTCCCTCTTCTGGCGGAAATTATAACAAATGGCTCCCGGTTTGTCAAGGCAAACCGGGAGAAGACATAGTTATTTTACAATTCTAGAGAGATTTTTCCAACAATACCAATTCCACACCCTGGATGCCGTTGAACACGCAGGGCACGATGCCCGCTTCCCGGTAGCCAAGTCTACCGTACATGGCTCTGGCCCGGGCGTTGCGGCTGTTGGTATCCATCCGAAGAACCTTGCAGCCGTTCTTCCTTGCGTAGTCCTCATAGAACGCGACAAACTGCTTGCCGAAGCCCCGTCCGGCGGTGTCCGGGTCGATGACCAGGGTGTGCAGCACCATGACCTCGGCTGCTTCCGCTTCATACTGCCATTGCCCACCCTCGTAGGCATCCACCTGGGTCTGGTTAATGATGGCGGCGCCCACAATGTGACCGCCGTCCTCCTGAACGAACAGGTCGTCCCGGTCAAGGGCCTGCCGGGCGGTATCTTCTGTGGGATAGACACCCCGAATCCAGCCGATGGTAGCCCTTCCGTTTTCTTCCTCGGTGTGGAGCCTATCGTAAATTGCTGTCACAGCGGGAATATCCGCTTCCAACGCCTTGCGAATCACGCCAGCACCCCCATGAGTTTCAGAATGCACTCCACCAGCAGCACCGCCGCGCTGCTGCTCACCGCCACCACAATCAGGCTCTTGCCCCGGTAGGCAAGGAGGATTGCTACGATCAGGGCTGCCGCGCCGCTTAAGATGGAGGCCGTGCTGCTTAAAATCGCCGGGAAGGTCATGGCGGTCAAGCAGGCGTAGGGCACATAATGCAGGAACGAGCGCAGAAAGCGGCTGCGGATGGGCTTGCGAAAAATGGTCAGCGGCAGCACACGGATGAGGTATGTTGTCAGCGCCATGGTGAAGATGTACACATAAATACTCATACCGCCGCCTCCGCTTCTTCCGGGGTGGGCAGCAACGCTGCGCAGATACCTGCCGCCGCCACGGTGCAGATGACGATGGAAATGCCCGCGGACACGGTTTTCAGCACCGGCACCCAAGTGAACGCGCTGCTGCAAATCAGCGCCAGTATCACCGCCGCCAGAATCTTCCGATCGGTTTTCGCCGGGGGCACCACGATGGCGATGAACATACCGTAGAGCATGACCCCCAGCGCCGCCTGAATGGAAGCCGGCAGCACCGACCCGGCAAGGCCGCCGCAGAGTGTTCCCAGCGTCCAGCCAACGATAGGCAGGGTGCCAAGGCCCAGCATAAAGGGCACCGTCAGCGGCTCCACCCTCGCCATGGCCAGCGCGAAAATCTCATCCGTATTGAAAAAGGCAATCAGCAGCCGGGGCAGAAATCCGATCCGCTCCCCCATCCGCTGGCTGAGGGCCAAACTCATAAGGGCATAGCGGCTGTTGATAATCAGCTGGGTCAGAATCATCTCCCACAGGGTTGCCGCCGCCACGATGACGGTCAGCCCCGCGAACTGTCCCGCGCTGGTCACGTTGGTCAGGGAGATCAGCGTGGCATCCCACGCGGACAACCCCTGGCTCACCGCCATGGCCCCAAATCCAAAGCTGACGGAGAAGTAGCCCATGCCCACCGGCAGTCCCCGGCTGACCCCCATCCGATATTCCCGAAAACTCATCATGTATGTCATCCTTCTGTATCTTAATGAACGCCCTGATATTCCATCAGCTCCAGCACCTGCTGGCCCCGCTGGGTCAGCGCCATGCTGCCCTGTATGGGATAATCCCCGTAGCCGGCATAGCCCGAAAGGGGCTTGTCGTAGTCCAGAGAAATCAGGCCCTTCTTTTCCAGAACCTGCAAAATCAGGCTCATGTTTTCCACGCCGTCTGTCTCCGGGAAGATGGGCGTCAGATCTCCAAGCTGCCGGGCCACCGGCAGAAACGCCACCTCTCCGAGCCGGCGCAGAAAGATGATTTCCCCTTCACTCAGCGTAAGCTCCCGGGCACAGCCGGAGCAGCCGCCGCAGTGACCGCTGCAAGAAGCCATAGATATTCCTCCTCCATTTGAAAGCGTGGTTGTTGTTCTTTATATGACTAAGGAGCCTGTCATTGCGAGCCAGTGCGCACACTGGCGTGGCAATCCGTACTCCATATTGTAACGGGTACGTTATTAGAGCGTGAAAAGGGGAACGGATTGCCACGTCGCTTCGCTCCTCGCAATGACATCCTAAATCAGATAAGTTCCCCTTTAGCGAAGTATACCAAACGCGTCCCCGTATGTCAAACATCCCGGTTAGTATCTGCCGCTTCCGTGAAAATAACCGGCGTGACTGCTTCACACCGGTTTTTCCTTCAGCTGGGCCATATGCCGCTTCAGCGCCTGAAAGGACTCGTCGGAGATAGTGTGTTCCATCTTGCAGGCATCGGCAATGGCGATGCCCTCCGGCACCCCCAGCGCCATGAGCAGCTGGCTCAGCAGGGTGTGCCGCTCGAAAATCTTCTCCGCAATCTCCCGCCCGGTATCCGTCAGGCTCAGGCCGCCGTCCGGGTCCATCAGCACGAAGCCGCCGGAGCGCAGAATGCCCATGGCCCGGGATACGCTGGGCTTGGAGTAGCCTAAGTATTCGCTGACATCCACACTGCGGACAAAGCTGCTTTTCTGCCCCAGCACCAGAATGGCTTCCAGATACATTTCCCCGGATTCGCGAAGCTCCATTCCCATTCCTCCCCATGTGCCAATTTGTGCACGAAGTTTTCTGTAGAATACCACAGCTTTATGCAGAATGCAAGAACTTACGGATTTTCTTAACAAAAGACTTTTCAAGCGCCCCAAAATGGTGTACATTGTCCCTATCAATAAAGGAGGCGCGTTTACAATGGATTACGCAAAAGAATCCCTTCGGCTCCACGGCGAGTGGAAGGGCAAAATCGAAGTGGTGACGACAGTTCCCGTGTCTACCAAGGATGACCTAAGTCTTGCCTACACCCCCGGCGTGGCTCAGCCCTGTCTGGAGATTCAGAAGGACGTGAATAAATCCTACGAGCTGACCCGGCGGCACAACCTGTGCGCCGTGATCACCGACGGCACCGCCGTGCTGGGTCTGGGCGACATTGGCCCCGAGGCCGGTATGCCCGTCATGGAGGGCAAGTGTGCCCTGTTCAAGGCCTTCGGCGATGTGGACGCCTTCCCCCTGTGCGTGAAGTCCAAGGACGTGGACGAATTTGTGAACGCCGTGTACCTGATCTCCGGCTCCTTCGGCGGCATCAATCTGGAGGACATTTCCGCCCCCCGGTGCTTTGAAATCGAGCGGAAATTGAAGGAAAAGTGCGATATTCCCATCTTCCACGACGACCAGCACGGCACCGCCGTCATCACCCTGGCGGGCCTGACCAACGCGCTGAAGGTTGTCGGCAAGCGCAAGGAGGATGTGAAGATCGTCACCTCCGGCGCCGGTGCTGCCGCCATCGCCATTGTGAAGCTGCTGCTGAGCGCGGGCTTCAAAAACATCACCATGTGCGATCGGAAGGGTGCCATTTACGCGGGCCGGGATGGGCTCAACTGGATCAAGGAAGAAATGGCCCAGGTCACAAATCTTGACAAAAAGGCCGGTTCTCTTGCCGACATGCTGGTGGGCGCGGATGTGTTCATCGGCGTTTCCGCCCCCGGCATGGTGACGAAGGAAATGGTCGCCACCATGAATAAGGATGCCATCATCTTCGCCTGCGCCAACCCCACCCCCGAGATTTTCCCGGACGAGGCCAAGGCCGGCGGCGCCAAGGTGGTCTCCACCGGCCGCAGCGACTACCCCAACCAGATCAACAACGTTCTGGCCTTCCCCGGCATCTTCCGGGGTGCTTTCGATGTCCGGGCCAGCGATATCAATGAGGCGATGAAGGTCGCCGCCGCCAACGCGCTGGCAGGTCTCATCACCGACGAGGAGCTGAACGAGGACTACATCATCCCCGCCGCCTTTGACCCCCGGGTCGGCCCCGCCGTGGCCAAGGCTGTGGCAGATGCCGCCAGAAAGTCCGGCGTGGCAAGAATTTAACAGTTAAGAGACTTTCTCACTAAAGTAAAAGTGCACAAACAGAAGAACTGTCATTGCGAACCAGTGACCGACGTCACTGGTGTGGCAATCCGCATCCCCTGTAAAATGTTCAGATTACTGGCATTTATCAGGAGAACGGATTCCCACGCCAGTGTGCGCACTGGCTCGGAATGACAGTTATTTCTTTTCCTTTGTGCGATTTGACGTAACAGTTCCTTAGTGAGAAATCCCCTTCCTGTTTACTTCACCCACCTGCGCAGGGCCTTTGCCAGCACACTCAGCTCCAAGGGCTTTGCGATGTGCTCGTTCATGCCCACGGTCTTGGCCGCCTGCACGTCCTCGGCGAAGGCATTGGCGGTCATGGCCACAATGGGCACCTGTCGGCAGTAGTCCCGATCCATGGCCCGGATGGCCCGGGTAGCGTCGTAGCCGTTCATCCGGGGCATCTGAATATCCATGAAAATAATATCATAGTGTCCGTCCGGGGCCTCGCTCACCTTGTCCACCGCCTCCATACCGTCCCAGGCGTGCTCCACCGTCAGGCCGGTCATGGTCAGGAATTCCTCGGCAATCTCCGCGTTGAGGGCGTTGTCCTCCACCAGCATGGCCCGACGGCCGGAGAAGTCCATCTGCTCCAGCTCGGTCATGGGATCCATCGGGGGCTTGGCACTCTGCTGATCCATCAGGGTATGGAAGGTCTTGGCCAGCCGGGAGCGGAACAGCGGCTTACTGATGAAGGCGTTGACTCCCGCCGCCCGTGCCTCCCGCTCGATATCCGACCAGTCGTAGGCGGAAAGAATGATGATGGGAACTTCCTTTCCCACCGCCGAACGAATGGCCCGCGCGGTGGAGATGCCATCCATGTCCGGCATTTTCCAGTCCAGAATGCAGGCATAATAGTCTTCTTTCTGCTCATGCCGCCGGGAAACACGCTCCACCGCCTCCCGGCCGGAAGAAACGCCCTCGGCTTTCATGCCGAAATCCGTCAGAATGCTGACACAGGATTCCAGCGAATAGGGGTCATCGTCCGCCACCAGCACCGGCAGATCCACCCAGTTGTCCGGCTGAACCTCCCCGGCATCCTGCAGCTTCAGGTACATGGTCACCGTGAATCTGGAGCCCACGCCCTGTTTACTTTCCACCTCGATATCGCCGCCCATCATGCGCACGATGTTGCGGCTGATGGGCATGCCAAGGCCCGTGCCCTGAATCTGTCCGGCGGGGCCGTCCGTCTCTCGGGCGAAGGGCTCAAAGACCCGGTGGATGAATTTCTCGCTCATGCCGAAGCCGTTGTCCTCAAAGGCGAACTCATAGCACCCCAGCTTCTTCTGATTGCAGGGCTTTTCCGTCACGGAAATGCGGATTTTGCCGCCGTCGGGGGTGAACTTCACCGCGTTGCCCAGAAGGTTCGTGAACACCTTTTGAATCCGCAGGCTGTCGCCCACCACCGCTTCGTGCTGAACGTCTGTGATGTTGACACTCAGGCTGTGATTGTGATCTCTGATCTGTGCGCTGGTCATGGAGATCAGATTGTCGATGAGGTCAGAAAGGTTAAACGCCTCCTCCACCAGCTGCACCTTGCCGGACTCGATCTTGCTCATGTCCAGCACCTCGTTAATGAGGCTCAGCAGGTGCTTGCTGGCAAGGGTGATCTTCTGCAGGCTGTCCCGCACCCGGGTCTTATCGTCAATGTGGGCGGCGGCAATGGCGGTCATGCCGATGATGCCGTTCATGGGGGTGCGGATGTCGTGGGACATATTGGACAGGAACTCGGTCTTGGCCCGGTTGGCGGCTTCCGCCGCGTCGTAGGCCTCCTTCAGCGCCTGCTCCTGCAGACGTTCCTTTTTGATGAGGTCATCCACGTTGCGGGTACCCACCACCGCGGCAATCCCCCCGTCCTTGTCCGGCACAAAGGACACCCGTGCCTGAAGATACATGATTCCCTCCGCCGTCCGCTTTTCATAGGTAAAGGAGTAATCCGCTCCGCCGCCCCGAAGCCTCTCCAGAGACAGCATGCTCAGGAAGTCCGCTCTGCCCTCCTCCGAAATCCACTCCTGGGCGTAGCTGTACAGTCCCTTGGACCAGCAGCCGTTGTGCCTGCGGAAGTGCTCCTCGATGGCCCGGCCGTCCTCGTCTTCCGCCCGGTATGCCCTGACCGTATCTCCGAGCAGATCCACCAGCAGCACGGAATAGTACTCCGATGCCAGGCCGTCGATGATCTCCCGCTGGGTCTCCATCTCCCGGGCCTGCCTCAGCTGGCGACGGGTCTCCTCGTCCACGTCCCGGATGCCCAGAATAAAGGTGATTGTTCCGTCGTCATTGACGGTTTTCACCACGTTCATCTCAAAAAAAGCGACCATTCCGTCCATATCCCGCCGGTAGCCGGTCTTGTACAGGCCCACCTCCGGCACCCGCCGCAGCAGGCTCTGGAGGCTGGTGGCCTCCCGGATGCGCGGCTGATCCTCCGGGATAACATAAGCGTCTATGTATCGGTTCAGCACCTTTTCATAGTCGCCGGGCTTCATGAGTCCACTCAAAAGCCCCCGATCCATGCCGATGCCGTCGGTGCGGTAAAGGGAAATGGTGCCCTTTTCCGCATCGATCTTGAACAGGCTGTGGTACTCCCGGCTCAGAGCGTCAACGATGGTCATTTCCTCCTGAAGCGCGGAATTGGCCTTCTCCACCTTCGTCAGGGCGTCCTGCAGCATTCTCTGCTGCGCCAGCTCCTGCCGCTTTTCCTCGTCCACATTCTTGAAGGCCACGGCGATTTCCCGCCGCTCCCGGCTGGGCCGGGCGACGTGACACTGGAAGTACTGGACGCGGCCGTCCCGGCGAACCCGGAACTGGAAGGAATAGCTCTGCCGCTCCTTGGTCAGCTCCTCCAACCGTTGGGCGGTTGCGATTATCCCGAACAGCTGCCGGTCATCGGGGTGGACTTCGTTCTGGAGATATTCCTCCATATTCCGGGTATAGCTTCCCTCAGCGAAGCGTCTGCCGTAGCGCTTCAACATGGCGCTGCTCATTCGGTAGCAGGTTACCGCGTCGGTGTCCAAATTCACGGAATAAACGTTGTCATAGGCCATGGACAGGGCCAGAATCAGGTTGTTCTGGGTTTCCTGCCGCTCCCGTTCCGCCGTAACCTGACGCATACCCACGATCACCGAACGGTTGAGGCCTGAATTGCCCCGCTCCACGGGAATGATGCTGCACCGGGTCCAGCCGCCGCTTCTGGCCATAAACTCCCGGGTGATGATCCTGCTGCTGCCCAGCCGGGCGCCCATGGTGTCATAGTCCAGAAACAGCGCCAAGGAAGGCAGGTGCTCCGGCGTTGCCAGCAGCTCCGTCAACCGCCGCAGGAACTGCCGGGCGTCACCGCCGTCACGGTAGATATGGTGGGCGCTGTCCAGACAGATAACCTCCTGCACGGCGTTTTTCACCAGATCCACATAGTAAAGCCCATAGAAAATACTGCTCAGGGAGCCAATAATCGCCGTGTGCCGCCGCTCGGATTCCAGCAGCGCCGTCAGCTCCTGATTGGCTTCCCGCTCCTTACGCCGGGCCTCCAGCTCTTTGATCTTCGCGTCGTGGATCGTCTGGGTAGTGAACAGCACATGGCGCAGATGTCCGTCTGAATCCCGGTCGCATTCGATGAAGGAGCACTGGGTCCAGTATGGCTCCCCGCCCTGCTCCGGGCCAAGCTCCACCGTACTCAGATACTGCCGGGAAATAATCCTGCCGTCTCCCAGCCGTTCCTCCAGTGTCGTTAGATTCGTAAACTCCAGCATCTCCTGGGTAAAGGCCGGCACCATCATGTTGCGGCAGAAGTAGTTCAGCCGGTCCTGCGCATCCCCTTCGGTGCCGATCTCCGCCTTCACCACGTCCAGAGAGGAAAGCTCGGTGAACAGCCCGGTTTTCAGGTCAATATAATATGCTGAGGTGTATATTTTGCTCATTGCCTGAATGATCCGCGCTGTGTCAGCAGGTTCCCGCTGTTCCGTTTCCCGGCCCGCTTCCCTGAAAGTCATTTCGTTCATAACAAAAACCTGCCAATCTCGAAACTATGTTATTTTACTATAACATATTCGCCTTTTAATGTCCAGAAATTTGTGCACAAATTACAAAAAATGGCCCGAAGCGAAGCCGCTTCGGGCAAATGAAATCATTCACAGCTCTTTCACCGTGGTTCCCTCCAGCAGTCTGCCGGACACCATGATCCGATCAACCAGCGTAGTCTTTGGGTGCTCAATGAGGCTGATGAGCCGTTCCGCGGCAATCCTGCCGATTTCCCGGTTGTCCTGCCAATAGGTGGTCAGGCCGATGACCCTTGCCAGATGGATGCCGTCATACCCCATGACGGACACATCCTCCGGCACCCGAATGCCCATCTGCCGCAATGCGTTCATGCCCCCTACATAGGAGTAGTCGTCAGGAAACAGGATGCAGGTGGGACGCTCCGGCAGATTCATCAACGCCAGAGTATCCTGGGCGCAGCGATCCGGATTGTGGAACGCACTTTCCCGAACATATTCCTCCGGGATCTCCAGCCCCAATTCCTCACAGGCCCGGAAGAAGCCCACCAGCCGGTTCTGGGTGACGGAGGTCTTTTCGCCGTGAAGGAAGGCGATCTTCCGGTGTCCCTTCCCGTAGGCATAACGCACCAGCGTTTCCATTCCTTGAACGTTATCGGAAACCACCGCCAGACGGTTATTGAACACATGATCCACCGTCACCAGCGGCAGGTCGCTTTCCGCCAGTTCCCGAACCCGGGGATCCGTAAAATCCACGCAGGCAATGACCACGCCATCCACGCCCCGATAGCGGCAGTGCTGAAGATAGGAGGTAGGCTTGCCGCCCACATTGTGGTTGATGAAGGTAATGTCATATCCGTGGGCTTCCGCCTCTGCTTTGAAGCTCTCCAGCATGGTGGAGAAATACTCATGGGCCAGACCGCTCTGACGCTCATCCACAAACAGCACGCCGATATGATATGTGCGGTTGGTTTTCAGCGCTCTTGCCGCGGAATTGGTCATATAGCCCATTTTTTGAGCCGCCTCGCAGACCCTGGTACGAGTCTCCTCTCCAATATCCGGCTGACCGTTCAGCGCTTTGCTCACCGTCGCCACGGAGACCCCGCAGGCACGGGCAATATCCTTCATGGAAACCATGCGCGTTCCCCCAATCTTCCCACTTTCTGTAACGTTTTCGCACCATAAATATATCGTATTTTCCTTAAAAACGCAAGGGCTATTTTACATTTGTGTCCTATTAAACGTTTTTTGTTTATTGTTTACACTTTTTTCAGTACATATTTGTACATATTCCCAAAGTCTCTGTGGTCGCCTGCCTACGCTGTGGGATGATCCTGTAAATTTTTTTGAATTTCTAAAAAAAACCTTGCAATTTTCACACAAATCCGCTATGCTAAGAGAGTAAATACGGAATGTACGGTTGCTTAATCGTTATCGTTCATTCAAACGGATAAGTAAGGAGCGTGCACACTTATGAAATTCGGTCATTTCGATGACGCCCGGCGGGAATATGTGATTACCACACCCGCTACTCCCCTGCCCTGGATCAACTACCTCGGCAGTGAGGATTTCTTAGGCATGATTTCCAATACAGGCGGCGGCTACTGCTTCTACCGGGACGCGAAACTCCAGCGGCTTCTGCGCTACCGCTACAACGCCGTCCCCGGCGACAACGGCGGCCGGTTCTACTACATCAAGGAAGCGGGCAAGCCCGCTTGGAACCCCGGCTTCCTGCCCACCAGAACGGAGCTTGACCATTATGAATGCCGTCACGGCATGGGCTACACCACCTTCGACAGCGCCAAGGACGGCCTGAACGCGAAGATGACCTTCTTCGTCCCCGTGGGCGAAAACTGTGAGCTGCATGATCTGGTGCTGACCAACGAAAGCAAGGAAGCCAAGACCGTCCACGTCTGGGGCGTCATGGAATGGTGCCTGTGGAACGCGGTGGACGACAGCACCAACTATCAGCGCAACCTGAACATCGCCGAGTCCGAGGTGGAGGACGGCGTGATCTACCACAAGACCGAGTACCGGGAGCGCCGGGATCACTATGCCTATTACGGAGTGAATGCTCCCGCTGCCGGCTGGGACACCGACCGCAACACCTTCCTGGGCCATATGGGCGATTGGTCTGATCCCCAGCTGGTGCGGGAGGAGCGCAGCGCCTTCTCGAAAATTGTAGGCTGGTATCCCATTGGCTGCCAGCACATGGAAATCACCCTCGCCCCCGGCCAGAGCTGGCGGGCCACCTTCGTGCTGGGCTACGGCAAGAACCCCAGAGATCAGAAATTTGTCGCCCCCGGCGTCATCCGCAAGGACACCGCGAAACGGGTCATGGCGAAATTTGCCACAGCCGAGGCCGTGGATGCTGCCCTTGCCGAACTGGCTGCCTACTGGGATAAGCTGCTGGGCAACTACCAGCTGACCTCCGGCAATGAAAAACTGAACCGCATGGTGAACATCTGGCACCAGTATCAGTGCATGGTCACCTTCAACATGAGCCGCTCCGCCTCCTACTATGAAACCGGCACCGGCCGGGGCATGGGCTTCCGGGATTCCTGTCAGGATCTGTACGGCTTCATGCACATCATCCCCGACCGTGCCCGGGAGCGGATCATTGACATCGCTTCCATCCAGTTCGCCGACGGTTCCACCTACCACCAGTATCAGCCCCTGACCAAGCGGGGCAACAACGACATCGGCGGCGGCTTCAACGACGATCCCCTGTGGCTGGTGGGCGCGGTGTGCGCCTATATCAAGGAAACCGGCGACTTCACCATCCTCGATCACCCCACTCCCTTTGATAATGTCCCCGGCACCGAGGTGCCTCTGCTGGAGCACGTCCGCCGCAGCGTAAACTTCACCCTCAATAACCTCGGCCCCCACAAGCTGCCCCTGATTGGACGTGCGGACTGGAACGACTGCCTGAACCTGAACTGCTTCTCCGAGGAGCCGGGGGAGAGCTTCCAGACCTTCGGCCCCAGCGAAGGCCCCGTGGCGGAGTCCGTGTTCATCGCGGGTATGTTCGTCAAATACGGCGGCGAGTATGCGGCTCTGTGTGACCAGCTGGGTCTGACTGACGAGGCAGAAACCATCCGCAAGGCCGTGGCCGACATGGAAAAAGCCGTCCTCAAGGATGGCTGGGACGGCCAGTGGTTCCTCCGGGCCTATGACGCAAACGGCGATAAAGTCGGCAGCCACGAATGCAAGGAAGGTCAGATTTTCATCGAGCCCCAGGGCTTCTGCACCCTGGCGGGCATCGGCAAGGACAGCGGCGAGGGCCTGAAAGCCATGGAATCCACCCGGAAGCGCCTGCTGGGCGAGTACGGCGTGGAGCTGCTGGATCCCTGCTACACGGAGTACCATGTGGAGCTGGGCGAAATTTCCTCCTATCCTCCCGGATTCAAGGAGAACGGCGCGGTGTTCTGCCACAACAACCCCTGGATCGTCTGCGCCGAAGCTACGCTGGGCCGGGGCAACGAGGCCTTCGACATTTACCGCCGCATCTGCCCCGCCTACTTAGAGGACAAGAGCGAAATTCACGAGACGGAGCCTTACTGCTACTCCCAGATGGTCACGGGCCGTGCCTCCGGCAACCCCGGTCACGCCAAGAACAGCTGGCTCACCGGCACCGCCAGCTGGACCTTCCTGTCCATTTCTCAGGCCATTTTGGGTATCTATCCCGACTATAACGGCCTTCGGATTCAGCCCTGCATTCCCGACGACTGGGACGAATATACCGTCACCCGGCGCTTCCGGGGCACCGAGTATGTTGTCCATGTCAAGCGCACCGGCACGCCCGGCATGACCGTGGACGGCGCAAACGTGGAAGGCTGCATCGTTCCCCTGACCGGCAAGGCAAAGGTCTTGGTAGAGGTTTCCCTGTAACAGAACAGCCCATATGGGGGCGGGTCAGCAGCCCGCCCCCTTCATTTGTCCATATCCGGCATTAGAATCCCCTTCTGTTTTGTGCACTATGCCAAAAATTCACAGAATTTCAAAATAGCACTTTACTTCTCTAAAGCGATAAAGTATAATGCGGACAGTCGAAATTCCCAACGGGAAAAGAAAGGAAGAAAATGATATGAAAAAGGTATTTGCATTGGTTCTGGCGCTGATTTTGGCGCTGAGCTGCCTGACCGCCTGCGGCGCCTCCTCTGACTCTGACCTCAAGTACATCCAGAAGAAGGGCACCATGATCGTTGGCATCACCGACTACGCCCCCATGGACTTCAAGGACGAAAACGGCAACTGGACCGGCTTCGATGCCGAGCTGGCGGAAATGGTCTGTAAGGAGCTGGGCGTCAAGTGCGAGTTCTTCGTGCTGGCTGACTGGGGCAAGAAGTTCTACGAGCTGGAAACCAAGAACATCGACTGCATCTGGAACGGCATGACCATCACCGACGAGGTCAAGCTGAACACCAACTGCTCCGACCCCTATGTCATCAACGCCCAGGTTCTGGTTATGAAGGCTGACGTTGTGGGCCAGTATGATGCCGTTGAGCTGCTGCAGGGGCTGACCTTCGCCGTGGAGAACGGCTCTGCCGGACAGGACGAGGTCGTGGCTCTGGGCGTCCCCGACAGCCAGATCATCGCCGTGCAGGATCAGGCCGCCGCGCTGATGGAAGTCGCCGCCGGCACCTCTGACGCCTGCGTCATCGATATCACCATGGCCAACGCTATGACCGGCGAGGGCACCAGCTACGCCGATCTGGCCCCCGGCATCAGCCTGTCCAGCGAGGAATACGGCATCGGCTTCCGCAAGGACTCCGACGTCACCGCCAAGGTAAACGAGCTGCTGGCCAAGTACAAGGCCGACGGCACCCTGCAGGCGCTGGCTGACAAGTACAGCCTGACGCTGGCCTGAGAAAACCCCAAATCATCAGGGAGGGCTTCTGCCCTCCCTTCCGCCTTGCCTTCCCCTTTGGGGAAGGTGGCAGCCCAACGGGCTGACGGAAGAGGTGTTTCATCATTCCCCACACTTAGAAAAAGAGAGGTAAAGCCATGTTCCTCCCGGTAACCCTACAGCTGCTGGCAGGCTTCGGCGAATCGTTGAAGATTTTCCTGCTGACTCTGCTGTTTGCCCTTCCTCTGGGCCTTGTGATCTGCTTCGGCTCCATGAGCAAATTCTCCCCCCTGAAGAAGCTGACCCGGTGCTTCGTCTGGATTATCCGCGGCACGCCGCTGATGCTCCAGCTGATCATCATTTTCTACGGCCCGGGCCTGATGTTCGGCCTGTCCGCCATGCCCCGGTTCACCGCCACCATTGTGGCCTTCGCCATCAACTACGCCTGCTATTTCTCCGAAATCTACCGGGGCGGCATCGAGTCCATCCCCCGGGGCCAGTACGAGGCCGGGCAGGTGCTGGGCATGACCAAATCCCAGATTTTTTTCAAGGTGGTTCTGCTGCAGGTCGTCAAACGGATTCTCGCCCCCATGAGCAACGAGATCATTACCCTGGTCAAGGACACCTCTCTGGCGCGAATCATCAGCGTTTACGAAATCATCTGGGCCGGCGAGGCCTTCATTAAGAAGGGCCTGATCTGGCCGCTGTTCTACACCGGCGCGTTCTACCTTGTCTTCAACGGCCTGCTGACGATTCTGTTCGGCAAGCTGGAAGAAAAACTTGACTATTTCAGAGGTTGAGCCATGGCGATTTTGGAAGTAAAGAATATTAAAAAGGGCTTCGGCTCTACGGACGTCCTCAAGGGCGTCAGCTTTTCTCTGGAAAAGGGTCAGGTGCTGGCTATCATCGGTTCCTCCGGCAGCGGCAAGACCACCCTGCTGCGGTGCCTGAACTTTTTGGAAACCCCTGATGAAGGTGAGATTTTTGTGAATGGGCAGCTCCTCAACGGCGGCCAGCTCACCGACGAGCAGATCCGCCAGAACCGGCTGCATTTCGGTCTGGTGTTCCAGAATTTTAACCTGTTCCCCCAATATACCGTGCTGGAAAACATCACCCTGGCTCCCAAGCTCCTCAAGCAGGCAGAGCCTGCCGCCATTCGGGAAAAAGCTCTGAAACTGCTGGATCAGGTGGGGCTGCTGCAAAAGCAGGACAGCTATCCCTACCAGCTCTCCGGCGGTCAGCAGCAGCGGGTAGCCATCGCCCGGGCGCTGGCATTAAGCCCTCAGGTGCTGTGCTTTGATGAGCCTACCTCCGCTCTCGACCCGGAGCTGACGGGAGAAGTCCTGCGGGTCATCCGGGGCCTTAAGGACAAGGACAACACCATGATCGTGGTCACCCACGAAATGGATTTCGCCCGGAGCGTAGCCGATGTGGTGATCTACATGGCAGACGGTGTGATTGAGGAAATCGGTACGCCGGAAGACGTCTTCGGCAATCCCAAAAGTGAAAAAACCCGGGTCTTCATCCGGGGCACCCAGCAGTCTTTTTGATACTATTTCTTGATATTATTATATCTTTCAAGAAATCGTATAAGAAGATCATAACAGGAGCGTCCTTTGCAGGGCGCTCCTGTTTTGTATTCTGAACGAGTAAAGCAAGTCGTTTACTTACCGATATGGGCAGGAAGATCCTTCGACTCGCTTTGCTCGCTCAGGATGACATGGATGACGCAAGAACCCCCGGGGCATTTAGCCCCGGGGGTTCCGCATTCCTCTTTCCTCGCAATCAGCAGCTTACTTGACGGTCACCTTGATCGTCGCGTACTTGCCGGAACCATCGGTGGCCTTTGCCTTGATGGTTGCGGTGCCTCTGCGCTTTGCGGTGATATTGCCTTCCTTATCGACGGAGACAACGCTGGAACGGCTGGAGGTCCACTTCACTGCATCCTGATTTGCCTGATCATCCTCTGCACCAACGAAGAGGACAGCAGTCAGTTTCTCCGTATCACCCTTCTCAATTGCGCCGGTAGGAGCACCCTCAATTGCAACTCTGGTAGTCAGCGGGTAGATGGTCACACCCATCTCATCGTACTCCCCAGATCCATCAACAGCTGTAGCCCGAACTGTGATCGTTTCCTGCTCAGTCAGGCCCTTCTTGGCCCGGATCAGGCCGGTGGTGGGGTTGATGGAGGCAACCGCTTCGTCGCCGTCGCCAAGAGACCAGGTCACACGTCTGGTGGTGGCGTTCTCATCCACAATCGCGTACATGAGCAGGGACTTGCCGGAGTACAGCTCCTGATTAGCGTACTTCTTCGTGACCTCAATCTCTTCCACGGGTTTGATAATATTCAGGGTCAGGGTGTTGCCACGGTAGGTAGTATTGCCAGCCTTGAACGTGGGCGTTACCTTTACCTTGCCGGTCTTACCGGTGTAAGCCAGCTGTCCGTTAACGATCTTCACGATATCCTTATTGCTGGTTTCCCAGACGATCGTCGGGTTCTTCAGGTAACCTGCAGGAGAGAGATCGGACGCATAAACCTTCGCCGTAATATCGGGAGCTTCGGAACTCAGTTCAACAGCATCACCATTATAAACGACTTCCATATTCACCGCGCCGGTAGGAATCACGAGCTCGCCTTCGTCGTCCTCATAGCCTGCGGTGACAGTGTAAGCCTTGGCAGGACGAATCTGCATCGGGAAATCCGCGGTGATGCTGGGATTCTCCTTGGAGGTTGCCACCACGACAACAGGCGTATTCTCAGTCACAGAATATGCCACAAGCGCGCCGTTAGAGGTCATATAAGCGGCCTTGGTGGCGACGAGTTCATCGCCGTCTTCTTCATAGACACCCCAGGTAACGCCCTGATTGTCAGCCTTGATGGTCTCAATCACGTTGGACCAGACGGTAGCGGACAGATTCATATAGCTGCCGCTGCGGACATAATTGGGGGTGTTGTTGGGTTTGCTGATCACAATGTGATCCACGGTATTCACAACATGCAGCGTGAACTTAGCGGTATACACATTGCGGGTATCCGGGTCGGTGGCACGCACCGTGATGGTGGTGCTGCCATTCTTCTTGGTCTCCAGCATACCGTCATTCTGGTCAATGGTGGCAACCGCGGGGTTGCTGGAGAAGAAGAGGCAATCCTCCTCGCCAATGAAATCGTTGATGTCTCTATAATACCATCTGCCGGAAATCACAGCAGTTTCATTGGTGTTCATGTACACAGGAGCCTCGATGATCCGATCGTCGTCCTCCAGGAACGCCGCGAAGGACTTTTCCTTCTTGGGCAAGATGTTCACATGCCACTCACCAATGACTTCCTTGTTCTCCACAGAGGTCGCGTAGACGACAACCTCAGTGCCGTAGTTCACGGTCTTGGCATACAGTCTGCCTCTGGAATTGATGGTAGCAGCCTTGGTGGGGTTGCCGTACACATCCTCAACGCTCCAGGTAACCTTCTGGTTGGCGGCCAGAGTCACGCCGTCGTCCGTATAGACGGTAGCCGTCAGAGTGGTATTCTTGCCGCTGATCAGTTCGTCAGCACCATCGATAACCACATCACCGGCAGACTTCACAACCTCCAGATTGTAGATACCACGGGCCCCGGAGCCGTCGGTAGCAGTGCAGGTGATCTGCGTCTTACCGGCGCCCTTCAGCACCAGCACGCTGGTTTCGGCCTCAAAGTCGGCAACATTCTTATTGCTGGAATCCCACACAAAAGAGCCGGTGTGGCCTGCGGGATATGCAATCTGATCCAGTTCAATGGTTTTCTCGGAATAATCAACCACGTTCCTTACGTTGACCAGAACATGCTTGCCAGCCTCATCTACAACCTTCTGCATGACCTTAATGGTCTTCACAGCGGGGCACAGCGTAATGACGGCCTCTCCGTACTTTTCGGGGTTTGCAATCAGAGTCGCCTTCACTTTGATTGTCTGCTGATCGGTAACCTTGGCGGTATCCAGGAAGCCATCCTCCGTCACGGACGCTAACTGCTTGAACTCCTCGGGAACACTCCACTTCACACGGCGGTCGGTGATAGTCTTGTCCTCGTCGAGGTTGGTGCGCAGCTGGATATTCGCGCCGCCCCGCATCATGCCGGGAGCATTGGTAATCACAACGGTGTCCGCCATCTTGGCAAACTCAATTCTGGTCTGACGGCTGATGCCGGTACCGTCCTTCGCGGTGGCGATTACGGTAATGGCGCCGGTCTTCTGAGAGCTGACGGGCTTAATCACAATACTGCTATCGCCGCGCGTAATATTATAAATGTCGCTGGGGCCATTGATCTGCCAGTCCACGACCTTGCTGGCATCACTCGGTTTGATCACCGCATCAATCTGAATACCGGCAGGGTCATTCACATTCAGGACGATGGTCTTGTCAGAGATGTCCTCCTCACCCTTCTTCAGGGCAATGTTGGTGGTTCTGGGGATCACATGGATGGGCACTTCGACCACTTCAACCTGATCGTTACCCTCGATGTAAGCTTCCAGATATACATCAAAATCGTAGGTGGACTGGGGATACGCGGTCAGCTTATTGGCAGTCAGATCCACCAGATTCTTGATGACCTTGTCATTCTTCAGCCGCCACTGAACCGGGGTATCCAGAATCTTGCCCTCGGCATCCTTCAGGACAGCCTTCAGATCCATGGATTCGCCGCAGATCAGTTCCTTAGGCATGTTGGGATCCACTTCGATACCGTTGGCGGCAAAGGTTCTCACCTTGAAGGTGACAGTCTTCGGGCCTTCTGCAGTCTCGTAAGTGCCGGTAACAGTCGCACTGCCAAACGCATGGGCAGTCAGCATGTCCTTCCCATCAACGTTCTCAACCGTAAGGCAGGCATTATCGGAAGTCCACTTGATGTCCTTGTGTGTCGCATCGGCAGGCTCAAACGCAAGGTGCAAGGCACTTAGAACCGCAGCCAGTTCCTTAGGCTGACCAACGCGGACTTCCACAGGGGAATCCTTGGTGTCGTCAAGCGTCACGTTCGTCAAAGGTTTCTTTGCCAGAACCTTCACCTGGAAGGTAACCCGGTCATAGCCATCGCCCAGGAAATCCACGACGAGCTCAACAGGCTGGCCCTCATCGGTCAGTTCCAAGCCGATCAGTTCGCCGTTTGTCGCAGTGAACTTGTTAGTATTACGGCTAGTCCAATTGCAGCTCAGCGCTTTCTCGCCATCAAAAGCAGTCAACTGCATAGTATCGCCCTTATATAGGGAGATTTCGCCGACTACCTCGTTCCCCTTCTGATCCTTGATAGTCATAGAGTTCATGCTCACAGAAAACTTCTGTGTGACCGTCGTGCCGCTCTTCGTTGCTTTCACTTCAAAAGTGGTAGCAGTCTTGGGATTTACCACCAGCTTGCCATCAGTGGTAACGCTGATACCCTCAGGTGCAGGAGAAACTACTTCAAAAGTAAATTCAGACTGTGCGGTCTCGGATTTATCCCAAACCTGCAGCTCAATGGTCTGACCATATTTCAGTTCCTCGGTCTCTTTTTGCTCCCTACCACTGGCGTCGGTGATTCTGAAGCTGTTCTGCACAACCGTAATCACATAGGTGGCATCTTTGTAGCCATCCTTCTCTGCCTTAATCGTGACAGGGCCAAGAGTCGAGTAACTCCTCACCTCGCCAGTAGTTTCATTCACCGTAGCAACACTCGTATCTCCGCTCGACCACTTAACGCCCTCAACACTGGCCGTCAGCGTGAGCGTACGATTGGTAAACATCTTATCACTGGCAGCAGTGATGCTCATCTCAGAAAGCGGATCCACATTCAGTTCGATGGAACCCGCATAGCTCTTATCATCCACCGTCTTCGTGACATTAATTTTCACCTTGCCAGCCTCAGCGCCTGTCACAGTGCATCTGTTCAAGGATTGGCTGCGAGAAAAAGTCACGTTACCCGTAGAAGTGGAATCTATGCTAAAGGTATACTCCTTGGCAGGAATACTGGCATCGTCTCCAATCGACACAGTCAGTATCGCAGTCTCGCCCACTTTCACGGATCCAGCGGACTTTTCAATCGTAATCTTGCCGGGAACGGCAGGCAGAACCTCGATAGTCTGCGTAACGCTTCTTCCGTTCATCGCCAGACGAACCGTAGCCTTGCCAGCCTTCTTCGCAGTCAGCATTCCAGTGGAGGTAACTTCCAGAATGCCCTCAGTGCTCACAGTATTGACATCGTCCGCCTTGCGGATAGACCAGCCAGTAACAATGTATTCAGGAAGAATCTCACTCTTGTTCGTGCAGGTATAACCCAACTGCACAGACTCGCCAACCTTCATGGTAGCGGCGGGTGCTTCCGCAGTGCCTGCCTTAACGAGCTTCAGGTCTACGGGGGGCTGATACACCTTGTATGTCTTGGCGCCGGAATCGTTAGTTGTGCTATCAACCGCAACGACTTTAATCTCGCCCTGCTTCAAACCCGTCAGCTTGCCATCGTTGCTTATTGTGGCGATCTCCGATGCACTAGGTTCCGTCGTCCACCCTGCTGTTACAAGCGTACCAGCCTTCTTGGCGCTCAGCTGTACCGCAGGGTCACCAGCGATAACATTGAGGAACTCCGGCTCGATTGTCAAGGTCCCCCCATCCGCCAGTGCCGATACGGGCACCAGGGACAGAACCATGACGATCACCAGAAGCTTGGACAATATCCGTTTCTTCATATGAATTGCCTCCTTGATATTCTTGTCGCAATAGCCTTGTAACTATTTGTCACGATTGTAACACATCGTTTACGAAATTGCAACTACCAAATCAAAATTTTTCCAGAAATTTTTACAAATTTTGCAAGGGGCCTGTTATTTTTGTTACCGCCTGAAAAAATGACACATTTTTCTGCTGCCGGATACTAGCTTTTTCCTCTGAACTTTCCTATATTATAAGTAATGTATCGAAAGGAGCGACCAGAATGAAACCAACTGCCATTGTTTACACCTCCAACACCGGCTTCACCGCCGAGTATGCTTCCCTGCTGGGCGGGGAAACCGGGCTTCCCGTCTATGCTCTGGAAGACGCGAAAAAAAGCCTGCCCCAAAACAGCCCCATCCTCTATCTGGGCTGGCTGGCGGCAGGAAAGGTGCAGGGTTATGACAAAGCCGTTACAAATTTTGACATTCAGGCCCTGTGCGCCGTGGGCATGACCCGCAGCGGCTCCCAGCTGGAGGACGTGAAAAAGGCCAACAATCTGCCCGAGGGGCTGCCCCTGTTCACCCTGCAGGGGGGCTTTGACCTACACAAGCTGCGGGGCGTGTACAGGCTCATGATGCTGGTCATGTCCAAGACCGTGGCCAAAAAGCTGGCGGCAAAATCTGAGCGCACCCCCGACGAGGAGGACACTCTGGATCTGTTCCAGAACGGCGGAAGCCGGGTCAGTCTGGAAAACCTCAAGCCTGTGCTGGAATGGTATCGGGGGGTAAGCGCATGAAACTGCTGATGAACGCCGCCCTCAAGCTGGTGTGCGGGCTTCTGCTGACTGCATTGCTGCTGTTCGCCCCCGCAGGAACATGGAGCTACCCCGGCGGCTGGCTGTTCTGCGCTCTGATGTTTCTGCCCATGCTGATTCTGGGGCTGACTCTCTGGCTGAAGGCCCCGGAGCTGCTGAAAAAGCGGCTGAACATGAAGGAAACCCAGAAAGACCAGCAGGCTGTGGTTGCCTTCTCCGGGCTTCTGTTCGTAGTGAGCTTTCTCGCGGCGGGATTTGATTTCCGCTTCGGCTGGACCCGGGTGCCCGGGTGGCTGGTCTGGGCCGCCGCGATTGTCCAGCTGGCCTCCTACGGCCTCTACGCCGAGGTACTCCGGGAGAACGCCTACCTTTCCCGGACGGTGGAGGTGCAGGCAGAGCAGACCGTCATCGACACCGGGCTGTACGGCATCATCCGGCACCCCATGTACACAGCCACCATTTTGATGTGTCTGGCAATTCCGCTGGTGCTTGGCTCCTGGGTCAGCTTTGTTCTGCTGCTGCTCTACCCTGTCATCATCATCCGCCGGATTCACGGCGAGGAAGTCGTTCTGGAAGCCGGTCTGCCGGGCTACACCGCGTACAAAGCCAAAGTCCGCTGGCGGCTGATCCCCTACATATGGTAAAAACAGGGCCAACCGGCCCTGTTTTCGTTTTATCCGCCTTTGGATTCCGGCGCCGTCCGAATTTTCACCCGCTCACAGGGGCAGTGTTTCCGTGCTTCGAATTGTCTCTGCTCCTTCATAGCTTATTTTCCCGGAAGTCCCGACGGTACTGGGAGGGTGTGACATTTTCGTTCTTCTTGAACACTTTGGTAAAGACCCGGTAATCGCCGTAGCCGCACTGCTCGGCAACCTCCGCCACCGGCAGGTCGGTGGTCAGCAGCAGCTTCTTTGCCCGCTCCATGCGGATGCCGGTGAGGTAGGCAAGAAAGCCCACGCCGATCTCGCTCTTGAACAATTGGCTAATATACTGGGGATTCAGATGGAATTCCTCCGCCAGCACGCCCAGGCTCACATCATCGCCCATGTGCTCCTGCAAGAAGCGGGTGATGGAGGTGATGGTGCGTTCCTCCTGGGCTTCCGGCTCCGGGGTCTGGGACACCCGCCGCTCATAGAGGGAGATTTTCAGGTTGTCGATGCAGGTGCCGAATTCCTCATAGTTCACGGGCTTTAGGATATAGTCCGTGATTTGCAGCCGCAGGGCCTGCTGGCAGTAGGAGAAATCGTCGTAGCCGGACACAATGACGAAGGCTATATTCGGATGCTTGACCCGGCTGAGCTGGATGACCTTCAGCCCGTTCATAATGGGGATGTTAATGTCCATGATGACAATATCCGGCCGCAGGGAGTCAATTTTCCCGAGGGCCTCCATGCCGTCGGCGGCCTCGCCTACCACCTGGCAGTCGTGGGAACCCCA
This sequence comes from Clostridiales bacterium, assembly GCA_022786995.1. Taxonomy (GTDB): domain Bacteria; phylum Bacillota; class Clostridia; order Oscillospirales; family Oscillospiraceae; genus Faecousia. Next base: position 13,268 of record JALFUW010000096.1, on the reverse strand, counting down.
GTCAAAGAGCTGCTTGAAGCCCTCCCGGATCATGATTTCGTCGTCAACCAGCAATACTTTCAGTTTTTTCATGGAATCTCCTCCTGAATCGGCAGCAGCAGATGGGCCGTCAGTCCGCCTTCCTCATTTTCCGTATAGCGTAGGCCGCAGTCCCGGCCGCACAGGAGTTTCATGCGCTTCTGCACATTCAGGACACCGATGCTGTTGCCTTCCAGCTTCGCCGGGGTTCTGGCGTAGTTGCGGAGCATGGCTTCCACCCGCTCTTTTTCTCCCGCGGCAAAGCCGCTGCCAGTATCATAAACCTGAATCTCGAACTGCGTCCCATTCACTTTCAGGGCAGAAACCTTCACAAGGCCCTGATAGCCCCTGTTTTTCAGGCCGTGAAGCAGGCTGTTTTCCACAATGGGCTGCAAGATGAAGTTGGGCACCAGGGTTTCGGACAGGTCGGGATCGATGTCGTATTCCACCTTCAGCTGGGGATACCGGCTGCACATCAGCTCCATGTAGGCTTCCAGCAGCTCCAGCTCCTCATCCAGAGACACCATCTGCTTGTTGGTCTTCACGCTGAGCCGGAAGAAATCCACCAGCCGCATGAGAAGATCGGCAACCTCCTTATCCCCGCTGAGCTGGGCACGGATGCGGATGGAATCCAGGGTATTATAAAGAAAATGGGGATTGATCTGGCTTTTCAGGTACAGCATGGACATCCTCTGCTCTGTCAATTCGCTTCGCAGAATGGCGGGGTTTTCCAGCGTCAGGTAGAAGGCCATGGTCATCAGGGTCAGGCCCATGCCGCTGATGAGCCAGGTGGGATTGATGGCCTGCAAAACCGTCACCCCCAGCTGAATGGTCAGTGCCGAGCCGATGACACTCCGTTTCTTGGCATCCAGCTCCTTCCAGTTTCCCAGCAGCAGCCCCACGCAGAGAATCAGATAGTAAAGCACGCTTAAATAGCACACCACCACATGAATGCCGTCGGAATAGTTGCCCTTCGGCGTCTGGGCATAGTGGATGGGCAGCAGCAGATCCCCCAGCAGGGCCAGCAGCAGGAAGATCTTCGCCGCCCTGTCCAGCCGCCGGGGCCTGCCCGTTTCCTCCTCCACCAGAATAGAGATGTACTGGTAGAATAGGAACACAGCCAGAACCATGGAGCCGATGAAGGCCCGGTGAAGCTGGGCGTTGAGCAGTGCAGGCACAGTGTCCAGATGGTTCACCGTGTAGACCGTAGCGGCATCAAACAGCAGATGGATCTGCAAAACAATGAGCAGCAGGGAAAAGGTCTGGTGCAGGGCCGTGGGCCTGCGCTCGGCGGAAAAATACATATATCCCACCAGCACCAGAATCAGAAATAAGGCGATTTCCATTCGCAGCATGGGCAGTTTCCTCCAGAGTGTACTATTTAGGTAAAGGGGAACTTAGCGGGGATGCCCCCGCGGGCAATGCGTTACAAAACCGGGTGATTGTCGTACATCCTTTGGGCCCCTCGACCAGGAGTGCTTCGTTAGATAAAGAAGAACTTCCCTGAATTAGTATGTCATTGCGAACCAGTGACCGATGTCACTGGTGTGGCAATCCCCATTGATACTCAGAACGGTCATTGACAAGTTTTCCTCCTAACCGGGGGATTGCCACGCCAGTGTGCGCACTGGCTCGCAATGACATGTTTTCCTAGGCAGCTAAAGCACAATTTATTTAAACATATTGTACCGAAAAAATGGATCAGTGAATAGAGGGTAATCTGACCAAAATGTGTCTTTTTTTCAGGTGGAAAGAAGCTCCTTTTTTGCCACTTGACAGTTATATCGGGATACGATATACTATGCTCACGATATATCGAGTCCCGATATAAAAGGAGGCATCTTCTTTGAATGATAATCCCGTATTAACCGAGTCCACCTACTATATATTATTGTCCCTGCACACCCCCCAGCATGGCTACGGCATCATGCAGCGCACGGAGGCCCTGTCCGGCGGGCGGGTGCGGCTGGCGGCGGGCACCCTGTACGGCGCCCTGACCGGCCTGTGCGATAAAGGGTGGATTGAACCGCTGCCCGTGATAGACAGCCGCAAAAAAGAATACCGGCTCACCGAAAAAGGGCTGAAAATACTGAAAAACGAATTAAACCGCCTGCGCCAGCTGGTAGCCAACGGCGAGACGGTGCTGAAGGAGGAAGCAAAATGAGCGAAGAAAAAGTGATTCACAAATGGATGTGGGTCTGGGATTTTGAAAAGGAAGAGCGCTGGCTCAACACCATGGCCCAGTCCGGCTGGGTGCTGACCAAGGTGGGCTTCTGCACCTACCATTTCGCCCCCTGCCAGCCGGGCGAATACACCATTCGTCTGGAAATGCACGCGCCGGACGCCGAATACCTCTCCTTTATGAAAGAAATCGGCGCGGAATATGTGGGCCGGGTAACACAGTGGGTGTACTTCCGGCGCAAGGCAGAACTGGGACAGTTCGACCTGTTCTCCGACATCGACTCCAAGCTGGCCCATCTGAAAAAGATCGGCAATACGCTCTGTATCATCGGCGGGGCCAATCTGCTGATTGGGCTTGTCAACAGCTTCAACCCAACCCATGTCGGCTGGATCAATCTGCTGTGCGCCACGCTGCTGATGTACGCCCTGGGCCGCATCCACGGGAAAATGGAATCCCTCGAAAACGACCGGCAGTTTTTGGAAGCCTGATTCACCGCAGGCACGGGTCGCCGATCAGCCGAAAGCGATTTATTCAGAGGTTCCCGAATGCGCAATAGAATGGATCCTTGAGAAACGCTCCCGCCCACGCATTCATCGGTTAATTTCCATATCTGTCAATAAAACTATTGCTTTTTTCAAACCTCTGATATAAAATGTCTTTGTACGGAAAACTTTCGGGCGGCTGTGCCCCGCGTTAGTGGATAGGAGAGAGTCTATGACCATTGAACAGTGCTATCAGGAAATGGGCGGCAATTACACAGAGGTCTGCGGCCGTCTGCCCAGTCAGCGGCTGGTTGAGAAATTCGTTCGGAAATTTCTGGACGATCGGAGCTATGCCGAGCTGACCGCTGCCATGGCTGCCGGCGATCACGATGCGGCCTTCCGGGCGGCGCACACGCTGAAGGGCGTGGCTGCCAACCTGAGCTTCACCAAACTCCGCGCCTCCGCCAGCGAACTGACAGAGCTGCTCCGTGCCCCCGCGGACACCATCCCCCCGGAGGCCGCTCCCATGCTGGAAGCCGTCACCCGGGATTATGACGCCACCGTCGCCGCCATCCGTAACCTTGATTGATAAAATGATGCCCTTCGGGAACTCTCCCGAAGGGCATTCTTATATTGAAAATAGAATTCAGCGCAGCTGACGGCAGGGGGTACACCCCTCCGGCCTCGCTTACGCTCGGCCACCTCCCCTGATAGGGGAGGCTGTCATTGGCTAAATGCTTCTTTATCCGCCGAACGCGTTTCCACAGCAAGCGCGGAGTGCCTGAATAAATGCTTCCATCCTGTCCATACCGATTTCCAAATCGGAATCAGAACAGCAGTAGGACAGGCGGATATAGCCCTCACTGCCGAAGCAGCTGCCCGGAACGGCGGCCACGGCGGCCTCCCGGATCATCCGGGTGCAGAACTGGGCGCTGTCCATGCCGAACTGCCGGACATCCACGAAGACATAGAAAGCCCCCTCCGGCTCCGGGAAGGACAGGCCCATATCCCGCAGACGGGCGGTAATGTAAGCCCGGCGTTTGGCGTAGGTGTCCCGCATGGGGCCGGGGTCGGTTTTCAGGGCTTCCACAGCCGCGTCCTGCAAAAAAGTGGGCACGGCGGCGATTTCTCCGGCGCTCAGCAGCAGCAGCCGATCCATCACATAGTCCGGGCAGGTCAGATAGCCGATGCGCCAGCCGGTCATGGCGTAGGGCTTACTGAAGCTCTGGCACAGAATCAGCTGGTCGTTCAGTTCGGCATCGAGGCTCAGATCGGGGCAGTTCCCATCCGACAGCTGGCTGTACACATTGTCGCTGATGACGAAAATGGGCTTTCCCAGCACCGCCGCCTTGACGTTTGCCATGCTTTCGGCGCTTAACACAACGCCGGTGGGATTGCAGGGGGAATTGAGAATAATCGCCTTGGTTTTCGGGGTAATGGCAGCTTCCAAGGCTTCTTTCGTAATCTGGAAGTTGTTTTTTGTCACATCCAGCCGGACGGTTTTCGCCCCGGCGACGGTGGCGATGGTCTCGTACAGGCCAAAGCCGGGGGTGGGAACGATGACCTCCTCGCCGGGGTTCAGAATGCCCAGCAGCGCAGTAAACAGGGCGTGGGTTGCCCCTACGGTGATGAGCACCTGCTCCGGGGTGACAGCGCGGCCCCGGCGGGTTTCGTAATCCGCCACGGCTTTTCGAAGGGCAGCGGTGCCCTGATTGGGGGCGTAGTGGGTCTGGCCCGCGGCGAGGGCGGCACAGGCCGCGGCCTTGATGGCCTGGGGGGTGTCAAAATCCGGCTCGCCAATCGTTAACATAACACATCCGGGAACTTCCTTTGCCATGTTGGTGTACACCCGGATGGCGCTGCGCTTTAATGCGGATAAATTTTGATTCAGTGGGATCATAATTCCATTTCCGCCAGTTTCTCGAAGAAATCGGCGCCTTTCAGTAAAATTTCCTCGTTAAAATCGAAGGTGTCGGTGTGCAGGGCAGGCACGTCCCCCAGCCCGAGGAAGAAGAACAGCCCCGGAAGGGTTTTCTGATACCAGGAAAAGTCCTCGGCGGTCATGCAGGGGCTTTCCAGCTCCCGGAAGGGAAGAATGGATCGTACCCGGTCGTATAGTTCAGGGGGATTCATCACTGCCGGGTAACCGTCGCTGAGGTGGAGCTTCACGGTGCAGCCGTATTCTGCTTCCACCGCTCTGCCGATATCTGCCAGTCCTGCCGCCAATCCATCGAAGACCTCGTCCTGAAAGGCCCGGAGGGAACCCTCCATGTGGGTGTGGGCAGACAGGGCGTTGCGGACGGTGCCGCTCTGGAATTTGCCAAATTTCAGCAGGCGGAACACAGAATTTGGAAGTTTTTGCTCCATTTCCATGGCCTTTTGGTAGAATGTCGTGGCTGCCATCAGCGCGTCAATGCCCTCGCAAGCCTTGGCGATGTGGGCGGATTTTCCGTAGATATCCACGTTGACCTCACTGGAGCGGGCCATCAGCTCCTGACACCGGCTGGCAACGACCCCGGCTTCCAGCCCAGGCCACAGGTGCAGGCCGAAAATCGCTTTGACGTTGTATTGCGTAAACACGCCGCTATCGCAGATGTCCCTGGCCCCGCCGGTGGTCTCCTCGGCGCTCTGGAATACCAGCAGCACGTTGTGGGGCAGGTGCTGCTTTTCATTCAGGCGTCGGGCAAGCTCCAGCAAAATCGCCATGTGCCCATCATGCCCGCAGGCGTGCATACACCCTTCGTGCCGGGAGGTATAGACCGTCCCGGTTTTCTCGGTGATGGGCAGAGCGTCCGCGTCCGCCCGGAAAGCGAGGGCCTCCTCCTGTCCGAAGTCAAAGAAAGCGCACAGGCTGCCCTCCACCGGGGAAAACACCCGGCAGTTGAGCTTCGACAGGACACCATTCAGATAGGCGAAGGTTTCCGGCAGGTTTCTATCCAGCTCCGGGATGCGGTGCAGCGCCCGTCGGTCGTCACGAATGTTCATGTCCACCCCTCCTTTTTCCTTCGATTATACGGGAAAGCGTCCCTTCTGTCAATTTTTCTTCTTGTCAATTTGCCTAAATAATGATAGAATTTTTGTGTAATACGAAAGAAGGAGAATGATATCTATGAATGCTCAGGAGATCATTGAATACATCCGCACCTCCGAAAAGAAGACCCCGGTGAAGGTCTACGTCTGGGAGAAGACTCCTGTTTCCTTCCCGAACTGCCGGGAGTTCCCCGCGGGAGAAGGGTGCAAGATCGTTTTCGGCGACTGGAAGGACGTTAAGCCCGTGCTGGAAGCCAATGAATTTGCCCATCTGGAAATCGAAAACAACTGCCGAAACTCCGCCATCCCCATGCTTGACATGAAGGACATTCCCGCCCGCATTGAGCCGGGCGCCATCATCCGGGAGCAGGTGGAGATCGGCAAAAACGCCGTCATCATGATGGGGGCGGTGATCAACATCGGCGCGGTGGTGGGCGAGGGCACCATGATCGACATGGGTGCGGTGCTGGGCGGCCGGGCCATCGTGGGCAAAAACTGCCATGTGGGCGCCGGCGCGGTGCTGGCGGGTGTCGTAGAGCCTGCCTCCGCTACCCCCGTCATTGTGGAGGACAACGTGCTCATCGGTGCTAATGCCGTAGTCATCGAGGGCTGCCGCATCGGCCATGACGCAGTGGTGGCCGCCGGGGCCGTGGTGGTGGGCGATGTGGCCCCCAACACCGTGGTGGCCGGATGCCCCGCCCGGGTCATCAAGCAGAAGGACGAGAAAACCGCCGGGAAGACCGCGCTGGTTGACGCCCTGCGGGCGCTGTAAAAAGGAATGAATCCCGGCAGGCGGTGGCCTGCCGGGAACTTTTTTGTATAAAGTGGTTGGAAAATAGGGAAAAATATGATATAACCGAGGTTAAGCAAGGACGGCGGCCAACTCCGAAAGGAGGGAACGCCGATGAGCGTAACGGAAACCATTGCGTTACTTATGCTTGTTATTGCGGCTATCTCTTTGGGAACCCAGATAAAGAAATAACCGCCCCCCTACCCTAGCGAGAAGCGGCCATTTCACATCCACTTGTTGGCCAACCTTCCCGTCTAGCCCACGGGGAAGCCGTCCTTGCCCACTATGATACCACACGCCGCAGCCTTCGTCAAGCACAGTTTCGCCCCATCTTCCGCACAAAAATGCCGACGCGGAATAACATGGAATGAGCGGTGAAGCTCAAAAAATCCTGCTTCGGAGGTATTTCTATGTGTAACAACAACGGTATCTGTGGCTGCCTGAATAACAACTGGTGGTGGATCATCATTCTGGTTCTTCTGTTCTGCAACTGCGGCGGCAACTGGGGCTGGAACGGCTGCGACAACAACAATAACTGCGGCTGCTGCTAAACGCAAACAGGGCACCCTTCGGGGTGCCCTTGTTTTTCCCCCCCTATGGGGCAATGTCATCAACTTAAGCTCTCGCACATCGTCTACCACTGTCATTGCGAGGAAGCCGTGCGACGTGGCAATCCGTACTTCTTTGGTAACAGGTATAAAATAGCCGCATTGGAAAAGGAAACGGATTGCCCCAGGCGTGCGCGCTGGTTCGCAATGACAGACTTTCTTAACAGCCCCATAAAAAGCGCCGCCCCGGACTTATCCGAGGCAGCGTTGTCTTCATTCGGCGGTACTGTAACCCATAGGGTTCTGGGACTGCCAGCGCCAGGAATCCCGGCACATATCCACCAGGGTCTTCTCGGCTTTCCAGCCCAGTACCTCCGCGCTCTTGGCGGGGTCTGCGTAGCAGGTAGCCAGATCGCCGGGGCGGCGATCCACAATCTTGTAGGGCACCTTTACGTTGTTGGCCTCCTCAAAGGCCTTCACCATGTCCAGTACGCTGTAGCCGGTGCCGGTGCCTAGGTTGAACACCTCGCAGCCCTCATGCTCGGTGACGAACTTCACCGCGGCGACGTGACCGCAGGCCAGATCGACGACGTGGATGTAGTCCCGGACGCCGGTGCCATCGGGGGTGTCGTAGTCGTTTCCGTAAACGCTGAGGAACTCCCGGCGGCCGATGGCCACCTGGGTGATGTAGGGCATCAGGTTGTTGGGAATGCCCCGGGGATCCTCGCCGATCATGCCGGATTCGTGGGCGCCGATGGGGTTGAAGTAGCGCAGCAGCACGATGCTCCACTGGGGATCGGCCACGCTCATGCCGGACAGAATCTGCTCAGTCATGTATTTCGTCCAGCCGTAGGGGTTGGTGCAGTTGCCGGTACGGCTGGTCTCCCGCAGGGGCATCTCGTTGTCCCCGGAGTAGACGGTGGCGGAGGAGGAGAAGATGATCTTTTTGCAGCCCACTTCGCCCATGACCTTGGTCAGCACCAGCGTAGAATTGAGGTTATTGTCGTAATACCGCCAGGGCTGGGCCACAGACTCGCCCACGGCCTTCAGACCAGCAAAATGGATGACTGCGGAAATCTCGTTTTCCGCGAAGATCTTGCGAAGCAGGGCTTCGTCCCGGACATCGCCCTCATAGAACTTGGGCTTCTTGCCGGTAAGCAGCTCCACCCGCTCCAGACTCTTGGGGTTGGAGTTGCACAGATTGTCAATGACCACAACGCCGTAGCCCCGGCTGAGCAGCTCCACGCAGGTGTGGGAGCCGATGTATCCGGCGCCGCCGGTAACCAGAATGTTCATGGGTTTCAACCTCCTACATTATTATTTATGAAAATTATACTTCCGCTGGGGAACGATGTCAAGACCGCAGGGAGTTAGGAGTTTGGAGTTTGGAGTTATTTATAATCATCGCCGAAGGCGATACCATCACTCCACACTCAACACTCCACACTTCTCACTGATTTAAGCGTATTTGCGCACCACCGCCGCCATGGCTTCAAACTGCGCCTCCATGTCGGAAACCAGCTTGAACTGGGTACGGCAGCGATCCAGATTCTGCTCGGGATAGTGGATGCGGAAATAATGGTCGCCGTCTAAGTAGTCCGTCAGGAAGCGGATGCCGCATTCCAACGTCATGAGCCGGGCGCCCCAGGGCAGATATTCCAGTTCCGCAGGAGTCAGGCTGCCCTTGGCCCCTTCCAGGAAGCCCCGGGTGTAGGCCTCATACAGCTCGATGTCAAAATTGACCTTGGTCAAGTCCTTCTCGTCCTCCTTGCTGTGGTTGGCGCCGAAGCGGATGGAATCGCCGAAGTCGTTGATGGACAGGCCCGGCATGGTGGTGTCCAGATCGATGACGCAGATGCCCTCGTGGGTATCGCGGTCGATGAGGATGTTGTTGAGCTTGGTGTCGTTGTGGGTGACCCGCAGGGGAAGCTTCCCCTCCCGCAGGGCCTGCAAAGCTACGGAGCAGTCTGCCTTCCGATCCAGCACGAACTGAATCTCCTTTTGAATGTCCGCGGCCCTTCCCAGCTTGTCGGCTTTCAGCGCGGCCTCGAATTTGGCAAACCGATCCTCGGTGTTGTGGAAATTCACGATGGTCTCATGGAGCGTGGCAGCAGGATAGCCCTGCAGCAGGTACTGGAACCGGCCGAAGGCCCGGGCGGAAGCCTCAAACAGCTCGGGGGTGGCGGACTGGAAGCAGTCCGTATTTTCAATGAAGGGGGTCAGCCGCCAGACCTTCCCACTCCCATCGGTATAGAAATCCTTGCCGTCCCTGGTTTTTACCAGAGACAGGGTCTCCCGCAGGGGATCTCCGCCGGCGGCAATGACCTTCTCCCGCAGATAGGAGGTAATCCCGATGAAATTGTCCATCAGTTCCTCCGGGTGGGGGAAGGCTGCGCTGCTCAGGCCCTGTAAAATAAAGCGGATGGCATCGCCCTCCTGGGGCTGACACAGGACGCAAAAGGTATCGTTGATGTGGCCCTGACCGTAGCGCACGGCGCCCAGCAGGGTGGCGGGGAACTCGTAGGCGGCGAGAACCTCAGAAAGAATCGGGTCGTTGCTGGGAATGAAAATCTGTGACATGGCTGCTCCCTCCTGTATTTTGAAACGGTATCACGTTTTTTCGCACACAAATAGTTGATTTATATAAATGCGAACTATTTTCCGTCCTGTTTTTCTTCAGTATACCATAGGAAATCTGCGGTTGCAACAACTTTTCAAAGAAAAAAACAGATTTTTGCCTTTGGAAAATTGTACAATTTGAAGTCCTTACAATTGTTGAATCATCCAATTTTGTGTAAATCGTCGAAAACAGGCCTTTTTTTCATCCATTTCGCATTGACTTATCCATTTTTTGCTGTATACTAATAGCAGATACCACTTGTCGTTCAAAAAGACAAACGTATCTGAAATGAATGGCTTTCCTGGCGCGGCTGTGCCCGGAAAGCCACATACCAATTAAAATGGAGGACATAAGATGAAGAAGATTATCTGTTTGCTGCTGGCTCTGGTTATGGTCATGGGTCTGGCAGCCTGCGGCGGCGGCTCCAAGGGTACCACCGTCACCATGATCGCCGCTCAGTACGGCCCCAAGACCGCCGACTGGTGGGCAGAGTTCGAGAAGAAGTTCGAAGAGAACAACAAGGGCATCGATCTGGTTGTTGACTGCGTCTCCTGGAACGACATCTACACCGTGGTCAATACCCGTATCTCCAACGGTCAGGCGCCCGACCTGCTGAACATCGACGTTTTCGCCGACTATCAGGCTGACGGTCTGCTGCTGCCCGCCGAGAAGTGGTGCTCCGCCGAGACCTACAAGAAGTTCTACCCCGCTTTCCTGGATCAGTCCGTGGTTGACGGCGTTGTCTGGGCTGTGCCCGATCTGGCTTCCGCCCGTGCCATGTACTACAACAAGGACATTTTGGACAAGGCCGGTGTGGCCGTTCCCACCACCTGGGACGAGCTGACCGCTGCCTGCAAGACTCTGAAGGAAAAGTGCCCCGATGTCTACCCCTGGGGCATTGACATGACCACCGACGAAGGCCAGGCCGCTTTCGCTTACTACACCTGGGGCAACGGCGGCGGCTTCGTGGACGACGCCGGCAACTGGACCCTGAACTCCGCCAAGAACGTGGAAGCTGTTGAGTACGCCGTGGGCCTGATCAAGGACGGCCTGACCAACTCCGACCCCACCAACGACACCCGTTACAACCTGCAGGATCTGTTCTGCGCCGGCAAGCTGGCCATGATGATCGCTCCCAACGCTCTGTCCCAGCAGGCCGGTGAGGCTGGCGTCAACTATGGCTTCGCCGCCATCCCCAACAACTCCGGCACCTCCGTCTCCGCCGGCGTTATGGACCGCATCATGTGCTTCGACAACAAGCAGAACGACAAGCAGATGGCTGCCATCACCAAGGTTGTGGACGCTTTCTACGATGACAAGCCCTACTCCGACTGGGTTCTGATGGAAGGCTTCCTGCCCGCCACCACTGCCGGCGGCGAGGCTTGCGCCGCTGCCGATCCCGCCATGGGCGCCTGGATCGATATCGTTGGCTCCGCGAAGTTCTACCCCACCGCCAAGGCTGAGTGGGCCGATGTGAAGCAGGGCGTTATCGATGTGGAGCAGCAGGCTCTGCAGGGTGGCAACGTTCAGGAGCTGCTGGATGCGCTGCAGGCTGATATCGCCGGTTAATCCATCAGATAGTCCAAATCACCGCATGATCTAACCAAAAGAGGTGGGCCGGGCGTTTGGCCCGGCCCACTTTGATTGCAGTCTCTTTCAAAGTGCTGCACGCTGCCTTTGCCGCATTTTGAAAGTGGCTGCGTTTTCGCACCCGCTTACTCCGCGCGCATTTCTTTAGAAACAGGGAGGTATAAAACGTGAATCAAAAAAAGCCTTATACGCTTCTGAATAAAGCGGAACCCTACCTCTGGATTCTGCCCAGCGTCATTCTGATGGCGGTCTTTATCATCGTCCCCATCGGTTACGTCTTCCGCATGGCTTTCAGTCAGGTCACAAAGGCTGGTCTGGTGCGGGGCTTCTGTGGCTTTGATAACTTCACCAAGGCTGTTGGCAACGCCAAATTCGGCATGGTTCTGAAGAACACCATCGTCTGGACCGTTTTCGTGGTGGTGCTGTCCACGGTCCTGGGCTTTATCCTTGCGCTGCTTCTGAATAACGAGTTCAAGGGCCGCAAGATCGCCCGAGCCATTGTGGTCTTCCCCTGGGCCACCACCCTGGTCATTCAGGCTTCCGTCTGGAAGTTCATCATCAACACCGACTACGGCGCCCTGAATACCCTGCTGAAAACCCTGGGCATCATCCAGAGTAATGTGAACTGGACCCCCTCTCCCGAGGCCTTCTTCGCCTGGGAAATCGCCTGTGGTATCTTCGTTACAATCCCCTTTGTGTGCTTCACTGCCCTTTCCGGCCTGCAGAGCATTGACGCCTCCTACTATGAAGCAGCCATTGTGGACGGCGCCAACTACTGGGAAAAGCTCTTCAACATCACCCTGCCTCTGGTCAAGCCCAGCCTGACCGTGGCCACGGTGCTGAACATCATCTACGTCTTCAATTCCTTCCCCATCGTCTGGACCATCACCAAGGGCGACCCCGCCAGCCGTACCGACACCCTGGTCACCTACCTCTACAAGCTGGCCTTCTACAACGGCAAGCAGGGCGAAGCCGCCGCGGTTTCCGTTATCGGCTTCCTGATCCTGCTGGTCTGCGCCAGCTTCTACATGGTCTCCACCCTGAAGAAAGGAGATGAGTAATCATGGCTGACAACATTCGTGTGAACTGGGGCAAGCTCCTGAGCCGGATTCTGCTGTACTTCGTGATCGTGCTCATCTGCCTGTTTATTCTGTATCCCTACTTCGTCATGGTCTGCACGGCGCTTAAGAGCCGCGACGAGATCTTCGCCATGCAGGGCACCATTTTCCCCATCAAAGTCATGTGGTCGAACTTCGCTGACATCTGGGTGAAGGCCCCTATGGCAAAGTACATGCTCAATTCCATCGTCATCGCCGCCGGCTCCACCGCCATAGCCATGGTCTGCGGCATCCCCGCCGCTTACGCCCTGGCCCGTATGAAGTTCAAGGGTCAGACCGCCTTTCTGGGCTTCATCATCGTGTCCCAGATGTTTGCCCCCGTGGTGCTGCTGATCGGTATTTACAAGGTCATGCAGATCCTGCACCTGACAAACTCCCTGCTCGGCCTGATCTTCATCAACGCCGCCTTTAACCAGGCTTTCACCATCTGGCTGCTGCGGGGCACCTTCATGTCCATCTCCGCCGAGATGGAGCAGGCTGCCACCATCGACGGCTGCAGCCGCATTCAAGCGATGATGAAGATTCTGCTGCCCGTTGCCGCCCCCGGCATCGTCACCACCCTGATTTTTATCTTCATCAACGCCTGGAACGAGTACACCGTGGCGCTGTGTCTGATCTCCACCGAGACCATTAAGCCTCTGACCGTCGGTATCAACATCTTCAACGGCTACAACATGATCGAGTGGCAGTATCTGTTTGCCGCGTCCATCTTTGCCATTGTCCCCGTGGTCATCCTCTTCATGTCCATTGAGAAGAATCTGACCAGCGGCCTCACCGCCGGCGGCGTCAAGGGCTAAGTCCAAGCAATCCCGGCGGATTACCGTTTTTGCGGAATCCGCCGGATTTTTCCATTTGGGGGTGACATTTGCCGAAAACCGTGTTATTATACT
>JALFUW010000033.1 GCA_022786995.1 Clostridiales bacterium | reverse complement strand
TTGCGCTGGATGCCATACGAGGCTTTCTGAATGACCATGAGATGATGGTTTCCCTGGTGGTGTTCGACCGGGAGTCCTTTCAGCTTTCCCGCGAGCGTTATAGGGAAGTTGCCAGCTTCATTGATGATAACTACATACAGGTAAAAACCGCACAGCAGATTTCCCCCCGCCATGCCCGTCGGGAAAGGATTTGCCGGGAGCGGCTGGAAGATATCGAGGTGTGCGCATCGGCACCAATGCCCATGGCGGCTCTTCCGAAAGCCAGCCTTGCCGACCTGCTGGCGGAGACGGATGCCGGTTTTTCCGAAACCCTGCTGAAGCTCATTGATAAGACCGGGAAAAAGGATTCGGAAATCTACACCAAAGCCAACCTGTCCCGGCAGCATTTCTCCAAAATCCGCAACAATCCCCACTATCAGCCCACCAAACCCACTGCCATTGCCCTTGCACTGGCATTGGAGCTGAATCTGGAGCAGACTCGGGATCTGATCGGCCGGGCAGGCTATGCTCTGACAAACAGCAGCAAATTCGACGTGATCATCATGTACTTCATCCGGGAGAAAAACTATAACCTGTTCGATATCAACGCAGCGCTGTTTGAATTTGACCAGAGTCTGCTGGGGGGATAAATGTCCCCTGGCAGTTGACCACAGGATACGAAAAACCTCCTATACTATGGGTGTAAACAAAAACACCACGGTATAGGACAATGCCGCTTAGTTAACAGCTAGGCGGCATTATTCTATTCAAGGGAGTTAGCGAGCAATGAAACAAAAGCGAAGTTGTCCAACAGCTGGTTTGCGGCCTTGCGGTAGCAGCAGACGGTTTCCAGATAGCCGTCGGAAAACACCTCGGTCTGCTGGCACCGTTCTTCCTCCAACTCCTCCTGGGAAACCTGAATGGAGAAAGCCGGGGTCAGGTCGGTTTCAAATCCCCGGCACAAATCCACAAGATTGGCAAATCGGTTGTCAAACTGAATTGGAATCCCGGCAAGCAAAATCTTAACCACGCCGGCCTCCTTCCTGAAAAACCAGTCTGAGGTGCTGCCAGAAGGCTTTTTCATTGTGCAACATCTTCGACGCGATGCGTACCACCCAGAATACGGGCAGCAGAATGGGGGCTTTCTCCAAAACCGGGTACCGCCGCTTCATCACGGACATAGGGCGGAAGAACCGGGGAAGACAGTAGGCAAAAAAGCGCATTACCGGATTGGGGTGCTTCTGGCGCAAACGTGCCATGCGGTTGTGGGTACGCATCTGCAGCGTGCCGTAGGTTCCGACGCTGCATATCGCCTGGGCCAGCGGCTCCAGGGCTTCGGGAATTGCCAATCCGGTTTCAAACCAGCAGCGGGACAGCACTTGTACCTGCCGGGCAAATTCCAGAAGTCCCAGCCCTTCCAGTTCCTTTTCCAGATACGATTCGTCCATATCCGGGAAGCACCGGAAATAGATGCGGTTGTCCAGAATGGAGCGCAGGCCGCTGCCCCCTTCGGACATATGCTTACTCAGGTGAACCATGTAGAAGAGGTATTCGTCCTCCGGTTTCAGGCGGTACAGCCCCGGTGTTTCTGCCACGGGGGTTGCTTTTTCCCAAATGGCCTGATAGTAGAGCGTGTGCTCGTGGGTTTCCGGCAGCAGGGAGGTGTGCAGCTCCAGGGCGGTATAAGGCGGTTTGATATAGGTGGTATGGTGGAAGCAGACATCTTCCTTCCGGAAGCCGATGGACTGCAGCGTCTGCTCTGCGGATGCAGCGTCCTCCGGGTGAATGAGCATATCCAGGTCCGACATCTGGCGGTCACCCAAATCCGGGTACCGCTCCTTCAACCAGCAGCCCTTTACCGGCAGCAGGTGGATTCCGGCGGCAGTGAGGCTGTGGATAATGTCGTCCCGCTCCTGAAGCTGGACAATGCTCTGGGCCAGAAGCTGGTTTGCCCAATTCTCCCACTGTTTCCAGACCGGGTCCTGACAGTGGGGAAGCAGCGGGGCAAGGCCACGGTATACCAGTGCCTCGATAGCGTGGCTTCGTGAGAAACACAACAGTTCCCGGACAGAGATTCCCTCCGGTATGGGCGGAACAGGCTGCCATCTTCCTGCCGGTAAGTGACGCAGTCTTTACGGTGCCGCTTATGCTTGCTCAAACCATGGAAATCTGTTCAAATTCCTGATTGAGAAGGTCAAAATAGGAAATCGTTCCGGTTTCCACCGGATACCCCGTCAGCAGCTTTACGCACAGGCAGACCTGCATAGACGCGCACAGGGCAGGGGTAAAACTCAGCACGCTTTTGTTTTTCAGAACGGTGCCTTCCGGGTACAGCGTCTCTATCAGGTGATCACCCGGCAGGGATATGGCAGCCTGGGCCACCCAGCCGTTGACCGCTCCGTAGATATAGGGAATCCCGGCCCGGTGGCATTCTCTTGCCAGAATTCTGCGGCTTTCCAGATTGTCCAGCCCATCCAGAACCACATCACAGCCGGATATTAAGGACCCGGCGTTGTCAGCCGTGAGAAAAACCTCAACCGCTTCCAAAGCCACATCCGGGTTGACCCGGGCTACCCGGTCAGCAGCGGCCCGGGCCTTGCTGATGCCCAGCAGCGGCACTTCCGAAAGCAGCTGCCGATTCAGGTTGGAGGGTTCAAATACATCCCCATCCACAACCCGCATTGCCCCAATGCCAATACGGGCCAGCATATCAATGAGATGACCGCCCAGTCCGCCGCAGCCGACCACCAGTACACGCTTTTTGCGCAGGATTTGGCAGGCTTCCTCCGTCAGGGCGGGAAGATTGCGTTCATATCTGGGCTCCATGGCTCAGCCGCCTCCCACCGGCGGGAACAGCGCCACAATATCCCCATCCTTGACAGGGCTTTCCGGCTTCTGGTGAAAGCCGTTAATCAGGAGAATGGATACTTCTTCCGAAGGGATATGCAGAAGGTGGAGGATATCCGCGGCATTGGTGATGCCTTCAGGGGGCAGCATGGTGACCTTGTCCCGGCCCTGACGCAGAGTTGCGAATACACGAACTTCAATCATATAGACTCTCCTTTGAAAAGGAATTGGGGAGGGGTTCGGCAGAACCCCTCCCCAATATGTATAATACTTATTTACCTACGCACTCGTCAAGACCCAGTTTCTTCAGGGTTTCATCGGTGGGGAAGGCGTTGACCCAACCACGGGCCTCGTAGTACTGAGGCAGGGTCAGGGGCAGCTGAGAGGTCATGCCGGTGGAGGGACCGTTGACAACGGGCTCCTGCAGCAGACGCTTGGGCAGGCGGTCATCCTCGGGCTTCATGCCGGCGGCCTTGTTGAACATTCTCTCGATGTTGTAGATGCGGTCGCCGATTTCCAGAACCTGCTCAATGGTCCAGTTGGTGCCGGTGGCGGCATTCAGCAAATCGGTGTACTCCTTGGCACCCATGGCAAAGGAGGTGAACAGGCAGTGACCCATGGAGTCGATGACGGCGGTCAAATCCTGGAAGGTCTTGGCCCAGGCGGCCTTGTCGGTGGTGACGGTACGGTCCAGCTGCTGGGGCAGGCCCAGAACCTCGGGGGAGATCATGTATCCCCGGACATGGCAGCCGCCACGGTTGGAGGTGGCATAGGTGATGCCGATACCCTGGATGGCACGGGCGTCATAAGCGGGCATTTCCTGCTTCTTGACGCTCATGGAAATCTCGGGATGGCCGTAGTGCTCGCACAGGCGGGCAGAGCCGGAGCTCATGAGCCAATCCAGCTCGGTTTCGGGGTTGCCCATGCGCTTGGTCCATTCCACCAGCGCCTTGGTGGAGCCCCACTCCAGCGGTACGCCGGCGCACTCCTCCTCCTTGATATAACCCCTCTGATACAGCTCCATGGCAGCCGCGATGGTGCAGGGGACGGAAATGGCGTCCAGACCATACTCATTGCAGAGCATATTGCACTCGTCGATGATGTTCAAATCGTTGTTGCCGCAGTTGCCGCCGTAAGCCCACAGAGGCTCGTACTCGGGGCCGCCCACGATCTTACCGTTGACATTGACCACACGACCGCAGGCGATGGGGCAGCGGTGGCAGGCGCCGGGCTTCACCAGATAGGTTTCTGCCAGAGTTTCGCCGGAGATGTCCTCACCCTTGTCGTAGTAGCTCTCCTGCCAGTTCTTGGTGGGGAAGGCGCCGATGTTGTTGACGATGTTCACCAGAACCGCAGTGCCCAGCTGACGCAGTCCCGCGCCGGTGACGGGGTTGGCCTTCAGCACGTCCATGGCGTTCTTGGCAGCGACCTTCAGGGCGTCCACGTCGGCAATGTTGTCCAGCGACTTCCGGGTAGCCTTAACTACGATGGCCTTCAGCTTCTTGCTGCCCATGACAGCGCCCACGCCGGAACGGCCGGCAGCACGGTCCTTGTCGTTCATAATGGCAGCCAGCAGAACCTTCTTCTCACCAGCAGGGCCAATGTTCAGAACGGAAGCGTCCGCACCGTGCTTTTCCTTCAGCTTCTCATCCATGGCCTCGCTCATGACACCCAGGTATTCCCGGGCATCCAGCAGCTCAATCTTGTCATCGACGATGTTGATGTAGGTCCAGTCAGGGGCTTCGCCTTCCACGATGATGGCATCCCAGCCGGCGTACTTGAGCTTCGCACCCCAGATGCCGCCGGAGTTAGAGCAGGCGATCATGCCGGTCAGCGGAGACTTGGTGACCACCATGTAGCGGCCGGTGGAAGGCGCGGACGCGCCGGTCATGGGGCCGGTGATGTAAATTAGCTTATTTTCGGGGGACAGGGGTTCCACGGTGGCAACGCCCTCGTCATAGAGCAGCTTGGTGCCAAGACCACGGCCGCCGATGAACTTGTGTGCCAGCTCCAAATCCAGGGGCTCGACGGTAATCGTGCCGGTGGTCAGGTTGATGCGGGCAATCTTCTCGTAATATGCGCCTGCCATATGTAATACCTCCAAATTATGATACTTTTGCATTGAAAAACCTGTGGATATCTACAATTATAATAGATTACAGGGGAAGTTCAAGGGAGGGGAAACATTTCTGTGCGAAATGGTACGAAACCATCTTATTTCACACATAGCAGGCTTTCTGCTTTTCAAAAGCCTGCGCGAAATAATACGAAATAGTACGAAATAATACGAATGTCTCACAACCATGGGTCTTGTGGAAAGACACAAATACGAGTATAATTACAATAGAAGAAATATTACCGTTCTTTTCGCGGGAGGTGGACATATGGCGCAGAATCAATCCCTATCCACACAGGAGGTGGCTGACATTCTCCATGTCAGCAAATCCACCATATACGATTTGATTCGCAGGGGCGAGATTCATTCCTATAAAATCGGGCGCAAGGTTCGCTTTACCCAGGATGATGTGGATGCCTATATCGCCCGCTCCCGGCACGAGCATTCCACCCGTCCGGTGCAGAGGGTGGACACCCATTCCACGCTGCTGACGCCGAAAGAAACGGACGTTCCGGATTTGATTATTTCCGGTCAGGATGTGGTGCTGGATATTCTGGCGAATTATCTCCAACAGGAGGGTGTCAACGCCGGGCGTACCTATCTTTCCAGCTTTGAAGGACTCCTGGCGCTGTACCAGGAGAAAATACAGGCGGCGGCCTGTCACCTGTTTGACGGAGAAGACTGTAACGCCTCCTTTGTGCGCAGTCTGATGCCCGGTGTTCCGGCACTGCTGGTGAACCTGTCCTACCGCACCCAGGGCTTCTATGTCCAGAAGGGCAACCCGAAAAATATCCGGGGTTGGCAGGACTTAAGCCGACAGGATATTTCCGTTCTCAACCGCCGGGTTGGCTCCAGTTCACGGATTTTATTGGATGTGCAGCTGAAAAAGCTGGGGATTCCCGCATCCGAACTACAGGGCTATGACCGAATCATGAGTTCCCACCTGACCATGGCTGCCGCCATCGCCGCGGGAGAAGCGGACATTGCCATCGGCACGGAGCGGGTTTCCCGGCAGGTGGAGAATCTGGACTTCATTCCCCTTCTGGAGGAGCGGTTTGACTTGGTGATGCAGAAGAAAGCCATGAATTCCGAGCCAATCAAAAAGCTTTTGGAAATTTTGAATACCCCTGCTTTCCGCCGGGAAGCAGCCCATTTCTCCGGAAACGACTACCGGGATTTGGGTAAGATTATCATGGAGGTTTGAGATGCTGTATGTAAAAACGCCGGAAGATGTTCTGGCTCTGATAAAAGAAGAATTCTCCCCCTTGGGGCAGGGGGAAACCGTCTCCCTGTCCGCTGCCATGGGAAGAATTCTGGCGGAGGATATTGCGGCCGGGGAATATGTGCCGAATTTTGACCGCTCTACAGTGGATGGCTTTGCGGTTCGCGCCAGAGATACCTTTGGCTGTACCGACGCGATTCCCGCCATTCTTCCCCTGCAGCAAACGGTGCAGATGGGCCAGGGCGCGGACTTTCCTCTGAATGCCGAAGCGTGTGTGGCGGTTCCCACCGGCGGCGCGGTGCCAAAGGGGGCGGACAGCGTGGTCATGCTCGAATACACCGAGGACTACGGCGACGGGACCATTGGCATTTCCAGGCCCGTTGCTCCCGGTGAGAATATGATTTTCCGGGGAGATGATGTATTTCCCGGGAAAGTGATTTTGCAGAAAGGACGGGTTCTGTCCTCTGCCGATATCGGCGCGCTGGCTGCCATTGGACGTGTGCGGGTTCCGGTGGTAAAGAAACTGACGGTGGGTGTCATTTCCACGGGAGACGAACTGGTTCCCCCGGAAGTACAGCCCTGCCCGGGACAGATTCGGGATGTGAACAGCCCCATGCTGGAGGCGATGCTCACTGCCTTCGGATGTCATGTCATCAACTACGGCATTGTCACTGACGACGAAGCCCTGCTGACCCAAAAGGTGCGGCAGGCTGCTGCGGAATGCGATGCAGTGCTGCTGTCCGGCGGCAGCAGCGTGGGCGTCAAGGACGCCGCCTGCCGGATTATCGAATCCATGGGCAGGCTCCTTCTGCATGGAATTGCCATCAAGCCGGGAAAACCCACGATTTTGGGAAAAGCGGGCCCAAAACCACTGGTGGGCCTGCCGGGACACCCCGTGGCTGCCTATTTCATTACGAAGCTGTTTGTGCTGCCCCTGCTGGGGCGGCTGTCCGGCCGGGATATGACCGCCTACACCGTCACCGCCAAGGTCACCCAAAGCATCAGCGCCAATCATGGCAGAGCCCAATACCACTGCTGCCGCCTGACCCCCAGGGACGGGGAGGTGTGGGCAGAGCCGATTCGGGGAAAATCGGGACTGATTACCACTTTGGCAGGGGCCGATGGCTACTTCTGCATTGACCGGGATTGCGAGGGACTTCCCAAAAACGCCGAAATACAAGTAACTGTCTGTTCAGGAGAATGAAAAAATGGGATTTGAATATTTGACCAATGTGCCGCTGGAGCAGGCACGCGCTGACTATCGGAAGCTGCTGAAGGAGCAGGGCTTTGGGCCAAGAACCGAAGTGATTCCCGTCTATGAAGCCTGTGGCCGTGTGACCGCCCGGGCGGTCTACGCCCATATCTGTGCGCCCCACTATGCCGCCAGCGCCATGGACGGTGTAGCCGTATGCGCCAGAGATACCTTCGGCGCCACCGAAACCACCCCGGTTACCCTGCAAAAGGAGCAGTATATTGTGCTGGATACCGGCGACCCTGTCCCCGAGGACCGGGATGCCGTCATCATGGTGGAGGACATCGTGAAGAACGAGGATGGCTCCATCACCATCCATGCCGCTGCCGCTCCCTGGCAGCACATCCGGCAGATTGGCGAGGATGTGTGTGCCGGAGAGATGATTCTGCCCAGCCATATGACCGTTTCCCCCTCCGCCATCGGCGCTATGATTGCCGGCGGTGTGCTGGAAATCGAAGTGATTGCCAAGCCTGTGGTGGGGATCATCCCCACCGGCGACGAAATTATTCCCCCCTGCACGGACCCCAAGCCCGGAGACATTCTGGAATTTAACGGCTCCATTTTCTCCGCCATGGTGAAAAGCTGGGGTGCCGACGCGGTGGTTTATCCCATCGTTCCCGACAAATTTGACCAAATCAAGGCCATGGTTTCCAGAGCCGCAGCGGAATGTGACATGGTGATTCTCAACGCCGGTTCCTCTGCCGGGCGGGAGGACTATTCCGCCAGAGTCATCCGGGAGCTGGGGCAGGTCCTGTACCACGGCATTGCCATGAAGCCTGGCAAGCCCGCCATTTTGGGCTGCCAGGGGGCCAAGCCCATTCTGGGTGTTCCCGGCTACCCCGTGTCCGGCATCATTGTGGTGGAGCAGCTGCTGAAACCCCTGATTGACCACTGGCTGAAAGTGCCTGCTGTACCTTCCCAGTATGCCCAGGCGATTCTGACCCGTCCTGTGGTTTCGGGACTAAAGTATCAGGAATTTGTCCGGGTGCGCATGGGCTATGTGGGTGACCGGCTCATGGCTTCCCCCCTAAGCCGGGGCAGCGGTGTGGTGTCCTCCTTTATGAAGGCCGACGGCATTCTGGAGGTTCCCCAGGGGCTGGAAGGCTTTGAGGCCGGAGCGGAAGTGACGGTCCGTTTGCTCAGCCCTCTGGAAAAGCTCCGCAACACCCTGGTGGTCATCGGCAGTCATGACCCGCTGCTGGATGAGGTCGCGGATATGCTCCATCTGGAAGATTCCAGTCTCTTTATGAGTTCTTCCCATGTTGGCTCCATGGGCGGCATTATGGCAATCCGCCGGGGAGAAGCCCATGCGGCCGGCTGCCACCTGCTGAATACCCAAGACGGAAGCTATAACCGTTCCTTTATGAAAAAATATTTCCCCAGAGGGGATGTAAAGCTCGTTCGCTGTGTTGGCCGTCAGCAGGGCCTGATGGTTGCCAGGGGCAACCCCTTGAACATACAGAAGTTCTCGGATATTGCCGCCGAGGGCGTGCGCTATGTCAATCGCCAGAAGGGGTCCGGTACCCGGATTCTGACGGATTATCTGTGCAAACAGGAAAACCTCGATACTTCCGCCATCTACGGCTACGACCGGGAAGAGCTGACCCACACCTCTGTAGCGGCCCAGATTGTCAGTGGCAGCGCCGATGCCGGTATGGGCATCTATTCTGCCGCCAAGCTCTACGGTCTGGACTTCATTCCCATCTGCATTGAGGAATACGATTTGATTATCCCCGACCACGCATGGGAAACCCCCATGGTGCGTCAGCTGATTGCGACTCTGAAAAGCGATGGGTTCCGGGATAAGATTCTTTCTCTGGGTGGCTATACCGTGGAAAACCCCGGAGAAATCATACCTCTGGATTGAAAACAATGGAAGCGTACGACGTTGCCGTCATCGGCGGCGGAATTCTGGGCTGCTTTGCGGCCCGGAACGTAAGACGGTGGAACCTTTCCGTGGCCCTTTTGGAGGCGGCGGAGGATGTGTGCACCGGAATTACCCGGGCCAACAGCGCGGTGGTCTATGCCGGATATGACAACAAGCCCGGCAGCCGGAAAGCGGAAATGACCGTCCGGGGCAATGGGAATTACGAAAGCCTCTGCCGGGAGCTGGAGGTTCCCTTCTGCCGGTGCGGCTCTCTGCTGGTGACCTACGACGGGGCATCTCTGCCGAAGCTGCAAAAAAAGTTGAACGAAGGCCTGAAAAACGGTGTGCCGGGTCTGCGACTGCTGACCGGGGCGGAAGCCCAGGCCATGGAGCCGATGCTCCGGCCAGGGGTTGCCGGAGCGCTGTACGCACCATCCACCGGGACGGTGAATCCCTGGCTTCTGGGAATCGCCGCCTTTGAAAACGCGGTGGAGAATGGGGCGGTGGCTTATCGGAATACTGCCGTAACGGATATCGAAAAAACCGATACCGGCTATCTGCTGAAAACCAACCGGGGGACCATCCCTTGCCGCACGGTAATCAACTGTGCCAGGCTCTTCGCGGACCGGGTACAGGAGTTGCTGTTTCCCCGGAGCACCCGGCTTCACTGGGATGGCGCGGAATATCTGGTGCTGGATGAGGCTGCCCAAAAGCCCCGGATGGTGCTCTTCCATCAGGCAAGCAGCTGCGGCAAAGGCATTACGGCCGTTCCCTGTGTGGACGGAAATCTGCTCATCAGCGGCGTGCGCAAAGAAATCGAAACGCCCTTCGCCACAACACCGGAGGGCCTCCGGGAGCTGCACAGGGCAGCGAAGGCGCTGCTTCCGGAAGTGGATTTGACCCAGGTCATTCGTTCCTTTGCGGCGGTTCGCCCCAACCCATACCGGGAAGGGGGACAGAGCCTGCATGACTTTTGCATCGAAAACCCCGGCCCCGGATTTTACAGTCTCATTGGTATCAAAACACCGGGGCTGACCTGCGCGGACGAACTGGGGCGGTATGTGGCCCAGGAAGTGGCGGCGTTTTTGAATGCCCAGCCGAATCCCGATTTTAACCCCCATCGGCACGCAATCCCCAAATCTGATGATTCGGAAATCCTTTGCCAGTGCCAGGGGATTACCCGCAGTGAGATTCTGGAAGCCATCCGGCGGGGCGCGTCTACCGTAGACGGTGTCAAACGCCGCGTAGGCAGCGGCATGGGCCCCTGCCAGGGAAGCCGGTGCGCCTTCGCCATCGAGACCATTCTGGAAGGATATCGCAATGGAACACTATGATTTGCTGGTCATCGGCGGAGGCGCTGCCGGAATTGCCGCGGCAACAGCGGCCTGCGGGGCGGGCTGCGCCAGCGTCGCCATTGTGGACCGGAAGCCAACCCTGGGCGGCGTGCTTTTGCAGTGCACCCACCGGGGATTTGGCAGCAATCTCACGGGAATCGAATATGCGCGGCAGCTTTTGAAGGACTTCCCGCCGGAGGTAACGGTGATTGGGAATACGACCGTGCTTTCCCTGGAGGCTACCAGAGTTGCCCATCTGTCCGGGGGACGAAGGCTTTCCTTCTCTCAGCTGATTTTGGCCACCGGCTGCCGGGAGATTCCCATGGGGGCGCTGCCCATTGCCGGAACCAGACCCAAGGGCATCTATACTGCCGGGCAGATGCAGGAAATGATGAATCTCCACGGATTTGTCCCGGAAGGACCGGCGGTGATACTGGGCAGCGGCGATTTGGGACTGATTCTGGCAAATCAACTGGCTCAGGTGGGCATTCCGGTTACACTGGTGGAAAAGCAGAGGCGCTGCGGCGGCCTGACGAGAAACCAGAAATGTCTGGACGATTCCCACGTCCGCCTTATCTGCGGACAGACGGTTACGGAGGTCAGGGGGCAAACGAAGCTGGAAGCCTGCCATTTGTCGGGCGGGGACTGGATTGCCTGCAAAACCCTGCTCCTGGCGGTGGGCTTGCGCCCGGAGCGGACACTGGTTTCCCATCTGGGAGACCCAACCTGGCTGCACCTGTGCGGCAACTGCAACACCGTGCACCCCATGGTGGAAGGGGTATTGACAGAAGCAATACAAGCAGGGCAGACTGCTTGGGAAACAATGAGGAAACATGGATGACTGACCAATTTGGACGCGACATCACCTATCTGCGGATTTCCGTCACGGAGCTGTGCAACCTGCGCTGCCGGTACTGTATGCCGGAAGAAGGCGTATGCAAGAAAAGTCACGCCGATATGCTCACGGAGGATGAGATGATTCAGGCGGTGACGGCGGCAGCGTCTCTGGGAATTACCAAGCTGCGCATCACCGGGGGAGAGCCGCTGGTGAAGAAGAACATCGTCTCCATCTGCCGCCGGGCGGCGGCGGTAGACGGCATCCGGGAGGTCTGCGTGACCACAAACGGAATTCTGCTGCCGGAACTGGCCAGGCCATTGAAGGAGGCGGGGGTACGCCGGCTGAATCTGAGCCTTGACACCCTGCATCCGGGAAAGTATGCTTACATCACCAGAACCGGCGATATCCATACCTTCTGGGAAGGCTTTCACGCCGCTATGGATGCGGGATTTGAGAAAATCAAAATCAACGCCGTACTGATGGGCGGTTTTAACGATGATGAAATCGAAGCCCTGGCGGGGCTGACAAGGCAGTATCCCGTGGATATGCGCTTCATTGAGATGATGCCCATGTACGACGGCGGAGACTTTACTGCCTCGGCTTACATCCCCTATACCAGGGTGCTGGAGAAGCTCCCGGATGCCGTCCCGGTCCAGCAGGACGGGGGCGTGGCGAAGCTCTACCGCCTGCCGGGGGCTTTGGGCAATATCGGGCTTATCAGTCCGGTGAACGCCCATTTCTGCGGGGATTGCAACCGCATTCGCCTGACGGCGGACGGCAAGGTAAAACCCTGCCTCCACTCCAATGTGGAGTACGCCCTGAAGGGGCTGGACTTTGCGGGTATGCGCGGTCAATTGGAAAAGGCCATCTGGAACAAGCCTGCGTGGCATGGGAATCTGGATGCCGTTCATCGCTCCCAGGCGGGGCGAAATATGAATCAAATCGGAGGCTGATTACGTCGGATTTTACCCATTTTAATGAGCAAGGCCGGGCAAAAATGGTGGACGTGGGGGAAAAACCCATTTCTCAGCGCATTGCCGTTGCCGCCGGACGTGTGCTTGTAAATGCCCATACCTTTGGGTTGATTCAAAGCGGCGGCATGAAAAAGGGAGATGTGCTCACCGTCGCCCAGATTGCGGGGGTCATGGGGGCAAAACGCACCCCGGACATCATCCCCATGTGCCACCCCATCCTGATGGACGGCATCAATCTGGAGCTGTCTCTGGATGAAGCCAGAAAGAGCGTGGAAATCCGGGCTACAGTCTCCTGCGACGGCAGAACCGGTGTGGAAATGGAAGCCCTTACCGCCGTATCCACCGCCGCGCTGACGGTGTACGATATGTGCAAGGCCGTACAGAAGGACATGGTGATTACGGACATCCGCCTGCTTTCCAAAACCGGCGGTGTCCACGGAGATTATTTTCGGGAGGAATGAAAAATGCGCTATACAGCAGCGGTGATTACCGTCAGTGACAAGGGCTACCGAGGCGAGCGGGAGGATACCAGCGGCCCCAACCTGTGCCGGATTCTGACGGAAAAGGGGTTTGACGTAACGTACACCGCAATGGTTCCGGATGAACCGGAAAGCATCAAAGGGGAGCTTTGCAAGTGTGCCGATGACCTGGGCATTACCCTGGTGCTGACCACCGGTGGCACCGGCTTCTCTCCCCGGGACATCACCCCGGAGGCCACGTTAGCGGTGGTGGAGCGGCCCACCCCCGGCATCCCGGAGGCGATGCGGGCGGAGTCCATGAAGATTACCCCCAAGGGCTGCCTGTCCCGGTCTGCCGCAGGCATCCGGGGCCGCAGCCTGATTATCAACCTGCCCGGAAGCAAGAAGGCCTCCGCCGAAAACCTTCTGGCTGTCATCGACCCCGTGGCCCACGGGCTGGATATGCTCTACAGCGAAGGCAGCGCCGACTGTGGGAACGGATAGCTTCCCTCTTTTCTCGGGAGTATACGGCAGGTTCTACAGAAATCCGCAGACGGCTTTGGGAAAAAATCCATTGCAATCCCCCAAGGACAATGTTACAATAACAGTGATAGCATTTCGGAAAAGCAGCACGGTTTTTGCCTGTGCTTTGTGCAGTGAAGCAAAGAAGGAGATTACATTCCATGATCCATCTTAAGATTAACGACCGATTCGTGGAAGTGCCGGAGGGCGCCACGATTCTGCAAGCTGCCAGAAAGGTGGGAATCTTCATTCCCACCTTCTGCCATGATGACAACGAACGCCTTCCCGAACGCCGGGAGGATGGCTGTGAGGAAGATACCAAGTGCTGGATGTGCTCCTGCCAGGTAGAGGGACAGGACTACCTGGTTCCCGCTTGCAGCACCAAGGCGGAGAACGGCATGGTGGTGTGGACGGAAACCAAGGCCGTCCGGGATGCCCGCATTGCCATTCTCCGGGACAAGCTGTCCATTCACCCCATGGACTGCCTCAACTGCCGCAAGCTGGGAAGCTGCAAGCTGCAAAAATACTGCCAGATGTACGGCGTGGACGGCCCTTCCTACACGGCACCCTTTATCCACCGGGAGAAAGACCTTTCCAACCGCTTCTACCTGCAGGATATGGATAAGTGCATCCGCTGCGGCAAATGTGTCCGCACCTGCCGGGACCTGGTGGGCATCAACGCCCTGAAAATGGTACGCAAGGACGACCTGATCTACATCGTTCCCAACGGTGGGGAAACCATGGCCGACACTGACTGCGTCTCCTGCGGCAACTGCGTGTCCGCCTGCCCGGTGGGCGCCCTCATGCCCAAGTCCCAGAACGACTTCCGGGTTTGGGAAACCAGGGTTGTCCGCACCACCTGTGGCTACTGCGGCGTGGGCTGTCAGATTGACTTCTCCGTGAAGAATGGGAAGGTGGTGGATGCCAGGCCGGCCAACGGCCCCTCCAACGGAGGACTGCTCTGTGTCAAGGGAAAGTTCGCCTATGACTATGTGAACCACCCGGACCGCCTCACCACCCCCTTAATCCGCAAAAACGGCGTTCTGGAGCCTGCCTCCTGGGATGAGGCCCTGGACCTGATTTGCGGAAAAATTCAGCAGGTGAAGGCAGAATACGGCCCCGATGCAGTGGCGGGCTTCTCCAGCGCCAAGGCCACCAACGAGGACAACTACATCTTCCAGAAGTTCATGCGTGCCGCCGTGGGCACCAACAATGTGGACCACTGTGCCAGACTGTGCCACAGCTCCACCGTCTCCGGCCTTGCCAACACCCTGGGCAGCGGCGCGATGACCAACCGGATTCAGGAGGTTTTGGACGCGGACGTGATTTTCATCACCGGCTCCAACACCACCGATACCCATCCGGTTATGGGTATGTATGTGCGGCAGGCCAAGCTGGCCGGCAAGAAGCTGATTGTTGCCGACCCCAAGCGGATTGCCCTGGCAGACATTGCCGACATCTACCTGCAAATCAACCCCGGCACCTCGGTGGCCCTGAGCAACGGTATGCTCCATGTGATTTTTGCGGAAGGTCTGGAGGACAAGGAATACATCGCCAAGCACACCGAGGGCATTGAAGCCCTGAAAGAAAGCGTCAAGTCCTATACCCCTGAGCGGGTGGCGGAAATCTGCGGCTTGGATAAGCAGCTGATTATTGATGCCGCCAGAATGTATGCCTCCACCCACAAATCCTATATCGCCTATGCCATGGGCATCACCCAGCACCTGAACGGCTCCGACAATGTCAAGAGCCTGAGCAATCTGGCCCTGGTCACCGGCAATTTAGGCGGTGTGGGCAATGGCGTGAACCCCCTGCGGGGTCAGAACAATGTCCAGGGTGCCTGCGATATGGGCGCGCTGCCCACCGACTACCCCGGCTATCAGAAGGTATTCAACCCCGCTGTCCAGGAGAAATTTGAAAAGGCCTGGGGTGTAAAGCTCAGCAGCCAGAAGGGCTATACCGTCACCGAGACCATCCCCGCGATTCTGGAGGACAAGGTGAAGTTCCTGTACATCATGGGCGAAAACCCCATGGTTTCCGACCCCGATGGCAGCCATGTGGCGCACGCCCTGGAAAAGGCCTTTGTGGTGGTACAGGACTTGTTTGTCACCGAAACCGCGGCCCTTGCGGATGTGGTGCTGCCCAGCACCGCCTTCCTGGAGAAGGACGGCACCTTTACCAACACCGAGCGCCGTGTCCAGCTGCTGCGGCAGGCCGTTCCCGTCAAGGGCCATTGCAAGCAGGACTGGCAGATTCTCTGCGAGGTGATGACCCGCCTCGGTTACCCCGCCCACTACGACAGCGTAGAGGAGATTTTCAAGGAAATGTGTGTGGTCACCCCCTCCTACCACGGTATGACCTACGACAAGATTCGCGACACCGGCTGCCAGTGGCCCTGTCCTACAGCCGACCACCCCGGCACCCCCATTCTCCATGTCAACGGCCCTGCCCGCAACAATGGGGTGGGTCTGCTGGTTCCCATGGAGTGGATTCCCTCTCCCGAGACCCAGAATCCGGAATACCCCATCACCCTGATGAGCTGCCGTATGCTCTACCATTACCACACCCGTACCCAGACCAAGCGCACCCGTGCCGTCTACTATACCGCCCCCAGAAACTTTATCGAGCTCAACGCCGACGACTGTGCCGAAAAGAAGCTGACAGACGGCGACTGGGTGCAGGTCACCTCCCCCAGAGGCAGTGTGTTCTGTGAGGTCCATGTGACCGATAAGCTGGAGCCCGGCGTGGCCTGGATGCCCTTCCACTTTGGCGACGGCGCCAACATTCTGTCCGATGCGAAGAATCTGGACCCCATCGCCAAGATTCCCGGCTTCAAGCAGATTGGCATCAAGGTGGAGAAGGCAAGCCCTGAGGTAAGTCAGTACCTGACGCAGCAGGCACAGACGGATGCGCTGGAATACTACAAAAACGAAGGGCCGGATACCATCCGCCACAAGGAGCGCGCCATGGAAGACCTGCTCAAGGGCCAGATGTGATTGCAGGAGGTTAGGATATGTACGAACTTTACGGCGGAATGATAGATACCCACATCTGCCTTACCATTGATGACAAAAAAATAACCTGCCCCAGAGGCGCTTCCATTCTGGCGGCTGCCAGAAGCGCCGGGATTGAGATTCCCACACTGTGCTATCTCAAGGGCCTGACCCCCACCGGTTCCTGCGGCATCTGCGCTGTGGAGCTGGAGGAGAACGGAGAAACCGTAATCCGCCGTGCCTGCCGGTACGAAGCAAGGGACGGCATGGTGGTGCGCACCAAGACCCCGGCGGTGCAGGCTTACCGCCGGGAGCGGCTGACGGAGATTCTCAGCATCCATCCCAACGACTGTCTGACCTGCCAGAAAACCGGCGGTCACTGCCGGCTCCAGGAGGTCAGCTACCTGTTTGAAATCAACCCCCAGGTGCGGAAGGTGCCTGGCAGAGGCATGGACACCTCCAGCCCTGCCATGGTGCGCAACATGGACAAGTGCATTGCCTGCGGCCGCTGCGTCACAGTCTGCAACGAGGTGCAGAAGATTGGCATTTACGAGATGTACACCCATCCGGAAACCGGTGACCGTTATGCCCGCACCAAGAAGAATGTGTCCCTGTCCGCCACCGCCTGTATCAACTGCGGTCAGTGCGTCAAGGTCTGCCCCGTAGCCGCCCTGACGGAAAAGAGCGAGATACATCGGGTGATGGATGCCCTGAACGACCCCAAAAAGACCGTGGTCTGGCAGGTGGCCCCTGCCGTCCAGCATACCCTGGGCGAAGAGTTCGGCCTGAAGCCCGGCACAGATGTCACCGGCAAAATTGCCGCAGCCATGAAGCGACTGGGTGGCTATGCCTACAATACCGATTTCTCTGCCGACGTTACCATCATGGAGGAGGGCACGGAGCTGATTCACCGGCTGCAAAACGGCGGTGTGCTGCCCATGCTGACCTCCTGCTGTCCCGGCTGGATTAAGCACATGGAGTACCACTACCCCGACCAGCTGGCCCATCTGTCCTCCTGCAAGTCTCCCCAGCAGATATTCGGCGCACTGGTCAAGAGCTACCTGCCGGAGAAAATCGGCGTGGAATCGGAGGATATCTTCCATGTGTCCATCATGCCCTGCGTTGCCAAAAAGTTTGAGATGCAGCGGCCGGAGATGAAAAATGCCCTGGGAATTCGGGACGTGGATGCGGTGCTGACCACCCGGGAGGCCGCCAGACTGATGCGTCTGAAGGGAATTGACCTTGCAAATCTGGAAAGTCAACCCTTTGACAGCTTTATGGGGCAGTGGACCGGCGCGGGCCGTATCTTTGGCACCACCGGCGGCGTGATGGAGGCGGCGCTGCGCACGGTTACCGTGCTGCTGACCAACGGCGAGCTGAATCAAATTGACTATACCGCTGCCCGGGGCTACCGGGGTGTCAAGGAAGCCACGGTGAAGATTGGGGACCTGGATGTGAAAATCGCCATTGTCAACGGCATTGGAAATGTCAAGCCCATCATGGAGGATATCCGTGCCGGGAAATCCCCCTATCACTTCATTGAGGTCATGGCCTGTCCCGGCGGCTGTCTCAACGGCGGCGGCGCACCCCTGGCGTCTGTGGAGCAGGTGGCGGTGCGTATGGCGGGGATGTATCAGGCGGATTGTGATGCGCCCATCCGGCGTTCCCACGAGAATCCCGATGTGCAGAAGCTGTACGAAGAATTCCTGGACGAGTGCGGCAGCCCCGCGGCCCACTTCCTGCTGCATACCCACTACACCGACAGAAGCGGCGAAGTGCGGTAAGGGAAGAAGGAGGGTTGTTACATGGCTTTCGTAATCTCCCAGCGCTGCGTCAAATGCGGCGCCTGTGAATCCACCTGCCCCAACAAGGCAATCGTGGAGGAAGACAAGCAGTTTGCCATCGATTATCTCAAATGTGTGCAGTGCGGCGCCTGCATCAGCATCTGTCCCAACCGGGCAATTGATGAAGTTTAAGACTGTAAACAAAATGCGCCTGTGACCCTATGGGTCACAGGCGCAAAACCCGGTGTATTGGCGCATACTGTCCCGCCTTGCCGCGCAAATCAGGGTCAGCCCATAGGTGTGGGCCAGGGCGATGGCCTGCCGTGTGGGGGCCGCCTTGCTGATGAGCACGGGAATGGCGGCACGAATTGCCTTTTTTGCCATATCCGTGGGGATTCGGCCGCTGGAATACACCATGCACTCTGACAGGGGAATTCCGTTTCTGAGGGCATAGCCGATTGCCTTGTCCAAGGCGTTGTGCCGTCCAATGTCCTCGCAGGAAAAGAGGATTTCTCCATTCCGGGCCAGAAAGCAGCTGTGGGTTGCCCAGGTGGCAGCGTGCAGAGGCATCCCCTGGGCAAAGCAATCCGCCAGTTGAAAAATCCATTCTGTTTTCCAGAAAATCGGTTTAACCGGCTGCAAAGGAGCCGATTCCGGGAGAATCGGGTTCCCCGGATTTTGGAGCGTGACATCCGCGCGGCTGCCATCATCGGAAATCCGGAGCTGCCCCACATCCTCTATGCCATGAATGAGGTTTTCCGTCAGCAGTCTGCCCAATACCAGCTCCGAAAGAAATTGGGGTACACAGACCAGCTCCATTGCCTTGTGCCCGTTGAGGAACACCTCCATGGAATGCTCGTTTAAATAGGGCGCAACCCCATCCTGCCGGGTACCATCCCGGAAAATCAGCCAGTGTGCCACAGGGGTCAGACACGGGAAATCCACATCTTCTATGTCCATAGGTATCCACCTCTTTCGCTGTAGTCTTTGGAGAAATCATATTGATGCAACAAGAAACGAAAATGCGAAAAAAACAACCAGCGGCCATGCTGCTCCTCATGGGCGGCAAAAGCAGCCGCATGGGACAGGACAAGGCCCAGCTTCTGCTGGGCGGGCAGCCCTTCTGGAAGAAAATTGCCCAGGAGCTGTCCGCCTGCGGAAGGCTCTATCTGTCGGTAAGTCAGACCTGCGATGAAAAAGCCCTGGAAGGCTACCCCATTATCCGGGACGTGGTTCCCGACTGCGGTGTGATGGGAGGTCTGTATTCTGCCTTTCAGGCCATTGAGGAGGACCTGCTTTTTGCCTGTGCCTGTGATATGCCCTTTGTGAATCGCCAGTTTGTCCAATGGATGCTGAATCGATGGGAGGAAGAAGGGCGAAAGGGCCGCCAATGGGACGGCATCGTCGTCTGTGGAGACGACGGAAAAACCCACGCCACCGCCGCCCTTTACCACCGGCGCCTGCAGGGGAAGCTGGAAGAAAATGTGCGCAAGAAACGTCTGCGGATGTATACCTTTGTCCGGGAGGAAGCCAACATACTGCTCCTGCCCATGGGGGAGGTCACGTCCTTTTCCCGCTGCTTTCAAAACATCAACACCCCCGAAGACTACCGGCGGTGCCTTTGATGCCCAATCCCTGTGCCGCTGCACAGGCCGCCGCAGCTGTGGCCGTGAAAGTCCACGCATTTTTCCCATGCTGTCATTTAGATTATCTCCTTTTCTACCACACATTCCTTCTTGATGCGGCCCACCAGATAGTTAAGCCCTTCTATCACCCTAGGACGGATATCGCCGCCGATGAGAACGTACATAATGTCATCGCCCATTTGGAGCTGTCCTTCGTTGAGCCAGACTTTGATGTAGTAGATGCCTTCCAGTTTGTAAGTCTCGGCAATTACGGCGTCCACCTTTTCCTGGTCATAGGAAAAGAGCATACCAGTAACGGGCTTGGTATCTTCCGCACCGTCACGGACCTTTGCCCGGGCGCTTTGCCGGACCGTACCGTTGTGAATCAGATACATCCCGATTTTGGGCGCGGATGCGTGCGCCTTGGCCTCTTTCAGCCAGGCATCCATAGATGGAATGGGTTTGCGCATAATCATATACCTCCTTATCCCCCTGCGGATAAAAATCGAATCCAAAAACGATGGTGGATGGATGAAACCTCCGCTTCCGGGCCTTCTATCCGAAGCAGTGTTCGGGGAAGGGAAAACATACCTTTAGGGCCGGGGGCAGGTTCAGAAAGGGTGATTCGGCAGCTGCTGAGGCAATAGCCAGTCCCGTCTTTGGTCATATCCGGCTGGGATTCCCAAAAGCGGCGGGCGCGTTCTATGGATATGGCCCAGTTCTCTTCGATAATCATCTGCCATCCCTCCATGGCTTATTATAACGCAACTGTCAGGAAAAAGAAAGATGAAATACTATTGAAATTCTCCCCATGGTATGCTATCATAAAGTGGTACAAGAACAGCCCTTTCCATTCGGACAGGTGTGGGATAACAGCGTTTTGAAAAGTGGTGGACGAGCCTCTTTCCAAAAGCATAGGTTTTTGCGCGGTTACTGCGCCCTATTGCCGTTGGAAGTGGGTTCGTTTTTTATTCTTATTTTCTGGAGGAAAAGAACATGAAAAAGATTGTTTCTCTGCTTTTGGTTGCTGTCATGCTGCTGGGCCTGGTTGCCTGCGGCGCGGCAAAGCCTGCGGAAACCCAGGCTCCCGAAACCACTGCCGCTCCCGCTCCTGTGGAGACAGCCGCACCTGCTACCGAAGCACCCACCGAGGCCGCTCTGGTAGTCGATACCTGCATCCTGAAGGAAGCAGACGACAAGATGCTCAATACCTACACTGCCATCGCCGTGAACCCTGAGGCTCCTTTCACCGATGCTGACGGCAATGCCGTTTCCGACGTTGCTGTGAACACTGCCGGTGCCGACGCCCTGATTCAGTGGCTGCTGAGCCAGGAAGCTCTGGATATGGCCGGAGAATATGGTGTCGCGGAATATGGTGAGCACCTGTTCTATGTCAAGGACAATGCCCCCGTCTATGCCGGTGAGATTGCCCCCGCTACGGAGGAAACCAAGGTCATCCGCCTGTCCACCACCACCTCTGTCAATGACTCCGGTCTGCTGGGTTACCTGCTGCCCGTGTTTGAGTCCACCTACGGCTACACCGTGGAAGTCCAGTCTGCCGGTACCGGCAAGGCCATCAACGCCGCCAAGTTCGGCAATGCCGACCTGATTCTGGTGCACTCCAAGAGCCAGGAGGAGGCTTTTGTGGAGGAGGGCTTCGCCCGGGTTGTGGACGGCTTCGAGGCTGAGCGTATTTCCTTCCTCTACAACTACTTCGTCCTGTGCGGCCCCTCTGCTGACCCCGCCGGTGTCAAGGACAGCGCTTCCGTTCTGGATGCCTTCGCCGCCATTGCCGACGGCAAGCACCCCTTCATCTCCCGTGGCGACGGTTCCGGCACCCACACCAAGGAGCTGTCCCTGTGGCCCGAGGCCCTGGGCATCACCAAGGAGCCCGAGTCCTTTGTAAGCTACACCGACTGGTACACCTCCGCCAACGCCGGCATGGGCGCGTGCCTGGTGATGGCTGAGGAGATGGGCGCTTACATCCTCACCGATAAGGCTACCTTCCTGACCTTTGTTGCCAACGACGGCGTGATGTAAGGATTGCTTTTCCGGGAAACGTGACGTAAAATGAATCCCGTGGGGATACCCCCACGGGATTTATCGTAATGGAGGTGATGGTATGGGCAGTGCGCTGCAAAAGGCAATCGCACTGATTTTGTCGGCGGATGCGGAACTGTTGAACATCTTGTCTGTAACCGCCAGGATGAGCATCCAAAGCTCTTTGCTTGCCCTTTTGCTGGGGGTGCCCCTGGGAGTCTGGCTGGGCGCGCGCAAGTTCCCCGGCAGAAACGCCCTGGTGGTGCTGAACCGGACGCTGATGGGAATGCCGCCGGTGGTCTGCGGACTTCTGTTTTATATGCTGTTTTCCGGGGTTGGCCCTCTGCGGCATATGAAGCTGCTGTTCACGGTAAAGATTATGGTCATGGCCCAGGTGGTGCTGATTACGCCCATCGTCGTTGGCAATATGGAGACCTATGTGGCGGGAATTGCCCCAGCCATCCGGGAAACAGCAAAAGGGCTGGGACTGAGCAGCTGTAAAACCTTCCTTCTGATGTGCGGAGAATGCGTCTACCAGATTTTTTCTGTTTACCTGCTGGCCTTTGCCCGCTCCATTGCGGAGGTGGGCGCGGTGTCCATGGTAGGCGGTGCCATTGCCTGGAAGACCAACGTCATGACCACAGCCATCATGCAGTATACCAACCGGGGCAGTTTCTCCCTGGGCATCGCCCTGGGCATGATTCTGCTGGCGGTGTCGCTGCTGGTGAACATCGTGATTTCCCTGCTGCAAAGGAGGCTGAGCCGATGAAACTTCCTGCCTTTTCCAAAACCTATGCGGATAGCACTGTCCTGGCTTTTCCGGGTATGGAAGTAGAGCCCGGACGGATTTACGCCATCATCGGCGCCAACGGCAGCGGTAAGTCCACCTTTGCCAAAATCCTGTCGGGGGTGCTCTGCGCTGACCGGAAGGTAGCGCTTCCCCAATCGGTGGGCTATCTGCCCCAGAAGCCCTACGCCTTCCGGATGAGCACCAGGAAAAACATCCTGTTGGGAGGCACGGACGCATCCAGAGCCGATGCGCTGATGAAAGACCTCCGGCTGTGCCATCTGGAAAAGAAACGGGCAGACCGGCTTTCCGGCGGTGAAACCGCCCGGATGGCGCTGGCCCGGCTGATGATGGGGCAATATGATTTAGTGATTCTGGACGAGCCAACCGCCGCCATGGACATCGAGACCACCGCCGCCGCGGAAAGCCGGATTCTGGACTATACCAGAAGGAGCGGATGCGCCATGATTCTGGTGACCCATTCTCTCCAGCAGGCCCGCCGGGTGGCAGACGAGGCTCTGTTTTTCTACAAGGGAAGGCTTCTGGAATCCGGGCCTAAGGAACAGGTCCTCTATCAGCCTGCCCAGCCGGAGACCAGACGGTTCCTGGAATTCTATGGTCAATGACCGGACCATAGGCACGCAAAAAAGCCGACAGAGGTTGATTCCTCTGCCGGTTTTGTATATAATTTAACAAAAGGGAGGGATGCGGATGAAA
The DNA here is from genome assembly GCA_022786995.1 of Clostridiales bacterium. Classification (GTDB taxonomy): domain Bacteria; phylum Bacillota; class Clostridia; order Oscillospirales; family Oscillospiraceae; genus Faecousia. The sequence goes on along the minus strand of JALFUW010000033.1, from coordinate 6,815 downwards.
TCCAAATATTCCGGCTATATGGGAAAAATCATGGAGGTGGACTTGACCACCGAAACGGTCCGGGAATACCCCTGGACCGACGAACAGCGGGCGCTTTATCTGGGCGGTAAAATCATGGCTGCCCGGATTCTGTGCGACCACCTGACCGGCAAGGAGATCGCCTTCTCCGAGGAAAACTGGGTGGTCATTGCCACCGGCCCCCTGACGGGCACCGGCGCTCCCAGCTCTGCCCGGTTTGATGTTTCTGCCCTGTCGCCGCAAACGGGCATTCTTGCCTCTTCCAACTGTGGCGGCAGCTTTGGTTTCCATCTGAAAAAGGCCGGCTTCGATGCTCTGATTTTGAAAGGCAAATGCCGGGGCCACCGCTGGCTGGAAATCAAAGACGGGGAATTCCGCTTCCACGACGCGGATGATTTGTGGGGTATGAAAGTGGAGGAATGTCAGGAAGCGCTGGCAGCCTTGGTGGGCACCAAACGCTTTGGCAAGCTCTGCATCGGCCCTGCCGGAGAGAATCTGGTCAAGTATGCCGGCATTATCAGTGATGAGCGGGCCGCCGGGCGTACCGGCATGGGCGCGGTGCTGGGCTGGAAGAATCTGAAGGCCATCACCGCCAGCGGAACCCAAACCATCCCCGTACATAACCCGGAGAAGACCACCCAGTGGTGCAAAAAGTGGATTGGGTATCTGCAAAAGCATCCCCTGACCGGGCAGCAGCTGCCCCGGATGGGTACCGCGGGCCTGGTCAGTTCCATGCAGATGATTGGCATTCTGTCCACCAAAAACTATTCTCAGGGACAGTATGAAGACTTTGACAAGGTCAGCGGTGAAACCCTGGCGGAGGAATACAACATCACCAACAAGGGCTGCCTTACCTGTCCCATTCGCTGTGCCAGAACGGTAAGGGTTCAGGGAAAGGCCGTGAAAGGTCCGGAATTGGAGACCCTGGGCCTGTTGGGCGGAAATATCTGCAACAACAATTTGCAAAAGATTCTGGATTGGAACTATGAGCTGGATCAGCTGGGCATGGACACCATCTCCACTGCCAACACCATCGCCTGGGCCATGGAAGCCAATGAAAAAGGACTGTGGGATAGTGGCTTGCGCTTTGGTCAGACCGATAATCTGTCTCAGATTTTTGAGGACATCGCCCACCGCCGGGGCATCGGAGACGAACTGGCGGAGGGCAGCAAACGCTTGTCCGAAAAGTACGGCGGCAAGGAATTTGCCATGCATTCCAAGGGACTGGAGCTGGCAGCCTATGAGCCTCGCCGGGCCGTGGGTCAGGGCCTTGGCTATGCCGTTTCCAACCGGGGCGGCTGCCACCTGAACGGCGGCTATCTGGTGATTATGGAGGGTCTTGGCCTGCACATGGATTCCCAAACCCCCAAGGCGAAGGCAGATTTGACCATGACCTTCCAGGATTTGATGGAGACCATTTCCGCTTCCGGTCAGTGCCTGTTTACTTCCTATGCCTTTTTCCCGGGCTTCCTGCTGGAGAGGCCCAACGGAATCATCACAAAAACCGTCAACCTGGCGGCACCCCACATCGGCTGGGCGGTGCGCCTGATTAACAAGTGCCCCAGAGTTGCCGCCATTCATCTGCCCATTTTCCAGCATACCAAAATGATTGAGCTGGCGGTGGGCATGAAGATGAACTTTGGGCGTTACCTGGAAATCGGCGAGCGGGGCTATACCATGGAGCGCTACATCAATACCAAGTTCGGCGTCAGCGCCGCCAGCGATAAGCTGCCCAAACGGCTTACCGACGTACCCCAGGACCCTGACAATCCCAAGACCAAGGTGCCGCTGGAAACCATGAAGAAAACCTACTACCAGGCCCGGGGCTGGGATTCCAACGGCATCCCCACGGAGAAGACCTTGCGGCGGCTGAAAATCAAATGATTACCGTCCGGTTTTATGGCTTGCTCCGGCTGGATGCCGGGGTGCGGGAGATGACAGTGGCGGCATCCACTGTGGCGGAGCTGTTTGCGCAGATTTCCCGGCAAAATCCCCGCATTACCAAAAAAGATTTGGAAGGCTGCGTCCTTCTAATCAATGGAAAAGTTCGTAGCAGAAGAGCAAAATTAGCAGATGGCGATGTGGTGCAGCTTATGCCGCCCGTCGCCGGCGGATAGGAGGAAATGTTATGGCAATGACCGATTCGTTGGAAGTTTTATGGTGCAGAACCTTTCAGGCGGTTCTGAAAGTGGGCAATTATTTCATGGGTTACCGTATGCCCACCTATCTGGAAGGCCCGGGCAAAATCCGGGAATTGGGTGCGTTCCTGAAGGAAAAGAACATCAATGATGTTCTGGTGGTTACCGGCACCGGCATGGTGCGCCGGGGACAGGTGCAGCCTCTGCTGGATGGCTTTGAATCCGCCGGAATCCGCTATACCTTGCAGGCTTTTGACCATCCCGACCCCAGCAGCGACGATGTGGAACTGGGATTTAAGACCTATAAGGAAAACGGATGTAAGGCCTTGGTTGCCCTGGGCGGCGGCTCCCGAATCGACTGCGCCAAGGGCATTGCCGCAAAAGTGGTGCACCCGAAGAAAAAGGTTTCGCAGCTGCAGGGACTGCTGAAGGTACACTGGCCCATCCCGCCCTTTGTGGCCATTCCCACCACTGCCGGTGCCGGTTCGGAAACCACTGTGGCAGCCGTCATCACCGACTCGGCTACTCATCGCAAAGCCGCCATCAACGACCCCTTCCTGATTCCCAAGTACGCGGTGCTGGACCCGGAGCTGACGGTGGGCCTGCCCCCTTACACCACGGCCACCACGGGCATGGATGCCCTGGCCCACGCGGTGGAAGCCTATACCAACCATACCTACAATACCAAGCTGGAAAACAGACTGGCAAAGGAAGCGGTTAAGCTGATTCATGACAACATCCTGATTGCCTTTGAAGACGGCGCCAATCTGGAAGCCCGGCAGAATATGCAGCGGGGCGCGTTTTACGCGGGCCGTGCCTTCACCCGTGGCTGTGTGGGCTATGTCCATGCCGTGGGTCATACCCTGGGCGGACTGTACGGCGTTGCCCACGGCCTTGCCATGGCAGTTCTGCTGCCCCATGTCATGCGGGAATTTGGCGCTTCTGCCCACAAGCGTCTGGCTGAGCTGGCGGATGTGTGCGGAATTGGCGGTGAAAATGAGGCGGAAAAAGCCAATGCCTTTATCCGCTGGATTGAGGAAACCAACAAAAAAATGGGCCTGCCCGATTCCTTCGATGTGATTCGTGAGGAAGACATTGACCAGATGATTGCCTGGGCCAGCAAGGAAGCCAATCCCCTCTACCCGGTTCCTGTGGTCTGGAGCAAGAAGGACTTCCGCAGATTCATCCAGAGCATCCGCAGATAATCGCCTTCCCTTTGGCTGAGACTGGGCTGCCATAGATGGAAACGTTGCCTCGAAGTTCGGCAAGGAGGGCAGGCTTTACAAATACGGAATCCGTACCGGTTATTAGGAGGTTTTGTATGACGGAACTTGAAACACTGGAACGTGCAAAGATGTACCTGGAAAAGCTGGCCAACGGCATCAATCCCATTGATGGCTCCGTCATTCTGGATGGGGATATTGTCAATCATGTCCGGATTTCCCGCTGCTTCTTCTATGTGTCCGATGTTCTGCGTCAGGTCATCGAAAACGGTGGGGTTACAGCCCAGGAGCGGGACAGGAAAGCGCCGTTTTCACTGACCCTTGGGCAGCGTGAAGCATTTGAATTCTCCGCAATCCCAATTCCCATCTCGGAAATCGCCAAACGCATCAATGCGCTGTCGCCAAATGAAAATATGGCTACATTGCCATATTCCGCCATTCGGGACTGGTTGATGTCCTTGGGGATGCTGGACTACGCATTGGATGGCAATGGGAAAAAAGCGGTTCGCCCAACGCCACAGGGAGAAAGCATTGGCATTGGGCTGGAAGCACGCAATGGCCCCAACGGACCCTATTTTGTTGTTGTGTACAGTCTGGCCGCGCAGCATTTCATCCTGGATAACGTGGATGCCATTGCCGATTATCAAAGCCGCAGACTAGAGAATGAGGGACAGCCCTGGTCACCAGAGCACGACAGCGTTTTGCTGGATTTGCACCGAACAGGTGTGCCGGTTAAAGAAATTGCGGCCACGTTGAGACGCCGCACCGGTGCGGTTCGTGCCCGCTTAAAGAAACTGGGAATAACGGAACAAGCAGCACAGGCAGATTCCGATATTCCGGGATAGAAAAACCGGATACCGCTATTCGGAGGATACAGTTGCACCATTTGTCCAGGCAATCGGCGCCCCCTTCTATGACTGTCTGATTCACGAAAAAGTATTGGAGGAAAGTATATGCTGCGTTACGGGATTATGGGCACCAACTGGCTCAGCCACATCTATTTTGACGCCATTCATGCTGCCGGAGACCAGGTGGCCGCCGTCTGTTCCCGGAGTCTGGAACGGGCGTGGGAGCTGGGTGGTGACGGTACGCTGGTCTATGATGATTTGGACGAGATGCTGAAGAATCCGGACATTGATGTTGTCTATCTGTGTATTCCCAATGTGCTCCACGCGGACGCGGCAATCCGTTGTCTAAAAGCGGGAAAGCACGTCCTGTGCGAAAAGCCCGCCACCATCTCCCCGGCCCAGATGGAGGAGATTATCCGCACGGCAAAGACGCAGAACCGTATCTTCGCCGAGGCGGTTATGAACTTCTATTCTCCCGTGATGGACCGGCTCCGGGAGGAATTGAAGGAGAATCCGGTTGTTTCCGCCCGCCTGGACTACAGCCAGCGCTCCAGCAAGCTGGACAAGCTGCGGGCAGGGGAGCACATTACCAGCTTTGACCGCAAGCTGTTCGGCGGCGTTCTGACGGATTTGGGCTGCTATGTGCTGCATTTCGCGGTGAATCTGTTTGGCGAACCCAAATCCCTGGACGCTTCTGCCGTCTTTATCGGAGAAGTGGACGGCACGGACACCCTTATGCTGCACTATGACGGCTTTGATGTGACGGTCAATGTGTCCAAGTGCGCCCACAGCATGATTGGCAGCGAAATCCAGTGTGACCGGGCCACCTATACCCTGAAAAATCTCTCCGTGGTACTGGGTGTGGAGAAGCACACCATGGACACCTGCGAGGAATATGACTGCGGCATTGCCTGCGACAAGTGGCCCATTGCCAATCCCGCGGTACTGCCTGGGGTTCAGGAGCGGGTTGTGCGCACCTTTGACCGTTGGGTGGCGGGAGAGAACCTGGAAGAAAACCAGCGGCTGCTGGAGACGTCCTACGCAGTGCAGAAGCTGATTGAAGAGGCCCACAGACAGATGGGTTATTGATACGCTAAGGTCAGCATTGGAGGTAAACGAATATGAAACGTTCCAAAATCAATCAGGCGCTGAAAGAGCTGGAAGCCATGTGCCAGAAGTACCACTGCTACCTGCCGCCTTTCTGCCATTTTACCCCCGAACAGTGGCAGAACATCGGCCACGAGTATGACGAGGTCCGGGATTGTATGCTGGGCTGGGATATCACGGACTACGGCATGGGAGATTTCGACGAATTCGGTTTTTCCCTGATTACCATCCGCAACGGCAACCGGGCCATGGCGGACAAGTATCCCAAGGTATATGCGGAAAAGCTGCTGTATCTGAAAGAGGGACAGTACGCTCCCAACCATTTCCACTGGTACAAGACCGAGGATATCATCAACCGGGGCGGCGGAAATGTGCTGATTCGGGTGTATAACTCCCTGCCCAACGAGGAAATCGATTACGAAAGCGATGTCACCGTTCATACCGACGGCCGCACCTATACCGTTCCCGCCGGTACGCAAATTCGCCTGACCCCCGGTGAGAGCATCCATGTGCAGCAGTACCTGTACCACGATTTTGCTGTGGAAGAGGGCACCGGCCCGGTGCTGCTGGGAGAGGTGAGCCAGTGCAACGACGACAACACCGATAACCGTTTTAACCCGCCCGTAGGTCGCTTCCCCGAGATTGAAGAGGACGAAGCACCCTACCGCCTGCTCTGCAATGAGTACCCTGCCGCAAAATAAGGCGGTCGCTTTCTCATGGGCTTTCCAAGTCCGGGAGAATCCCGTGGACATAAGTTCCGCGGCACGAATTATAAGGGACTGTTGCAAAACGTGAGTTTTGCAGCAGTCCTCTTTTGTCTTCCGTGGCAGTTTTCTGTTGTGTCTAAGGGGTAAAGGAACAGCCCGTGGTTTATTTGGCGCATAGCAAAGCTGACCGGGAAGCTTCTCACGGTCTGGCTGTGGATTTTTTCAGAGTGCTACTTGCTATGAAACTTTTTTCTCGGAATAATGGGTTTCAAGCCTTCTTTTTTGCTGCTTCATCCATCGCTTTTTGAGATTGAACCCCAGCGCCAGAAACAGCAGCTCTATCCGCACATTCTTTTTCCCGGTTGTCAGGAATCTGCGGAATCCAAAGTCGTTCTTTATCAGTCCAAAGGCTCCCTCTACCTGAATCGAACGGTTCATCCGTAATTGAATTCCTCTTTCACTGGTGATGTTTTCCAGTGATTGCGCCCGTTTCTCCCAGAAGGTTTCTTTCATAATTACTTCTTTGGGTGCGTTTGGGTCCTGCTTCCTGCAGCATTTTTCCCTCTGTGGACAATTTTGACAGTTCTCACAGCGGTACCATGCTCTGGTAATGGGTGCGCCGTTCTTTACCTCTCCTGGAACAGACTGTACACCTGATACTCTCTTGCCACATGATACTGCTCCGGCAGTTTGATATAGGACAGGAATTCACAGACAACGCCCGCAATTTCGATCCGCTTTTTCACATCCGAAACGGATTCGTTGGTGCTGGAA
>JALFUW010000023.1 GCA_022786995.1 Clostridiales bacterium | reverse complement strand
GATTTTCTCCTTGCCGCCCTCGCGTGCAACTCGGTCAGTTTAGCACAGATGCTTCCCTTTGTCAAGAACTATTTTACAAATTCCTTCAAATTTCTTCATCCTTCACTTTCCAACCGCCGCTGCCGCGGACAGCTTGCATATACTATCATATGCGCCGCCCTTTGTCAAGAGGAAATTGTAAAATTTTAGCGTTGATTTTTCCAATCCTCGGGATACAATCTTTTATCCCTATATTTCTGGTTTTTCAGACGTCTTCTTACCAACCCTCTGCCGGAAGGGAACAATGTGATATAGGGCATATCCAGGCATCTGAGCGTTCCCAGATGCCATATCAGCAGTCCCAGTCCCGCCAGCACGCCCCAAATTCCGGCAAAGGCCGCCAGCACGCCCAGCCCGAACCGCCACACCCGGATCCCCTCCGCCAGATCTCTATTCGGGAGGATGAAGCCACAGACACCCGCGATGCTGACCACGATCAGCACCACCGGGGAGATCAGCCCCGCGTCCACTGCCGCCGTTCCCACCACAATACCGCCGATGGTTGATACCGACTGACCGATGGCTTGGGGCAGATGAATGCCCGACTCCTGCAATAATTCAAAGGCAATCAGCAGGCCCAGCGCTTCCGCTGCCGTGGAGAAGGGCACCTCCTGCTTGCTGGTCAGGATGATATTGAGCAGCTTCCGGGGCACCCACTGCTGGTGAAACTCAATCAGCGCGATATACAGCGCCGGCAGCAGCAGATTCAAAAGCAGCGCCCCATAGCGCAGCACCCGGATGCAGGAGGCGGAGATATAGTCCCGGCTTCTGTCCTCCATGCTCTCCATCAGGTAGCCCAAATTGGCGGGAGCCAGATAGGCAAGGGGCAGTCCGTCCACCATCAGCCCTACCCTGCCGTCAAGCAATCCCTGACAGAAGCGGTCGGGCCGCTCCGTATATTGAATGAGCGGAAACGCCGTCTTCCGGGAGCCGGTGACGTATTCCTCCACCGCCGAAGGAGACAGCAGTCCGTCTATGTCAATGGATTTCAGCCTGTCCTTCATTTTTCGCACCAGCTCCGGGTTCGTCAGGCCTTCAATCCACACCACCGACACGTTGGTCAGGCTCCGCTGCCCCACGACCTGAGCGAAAATCCGCAGATCCGGCGTTCGCAGATGCCGACGCATCAGACTGGTATTGATGCGGATGTTCTCCACGAAAGCATCCTTGGGGCCTTTGACGGTGTTCTCCACCTCCGGGGCATCAGGGCCTCGGTTGACGCCGGTCTTGATCTCAAAGGCAATGGCCCCCACATTCGGAAACAGTACCACGCAGAAGCCGTTGACCAATTTCTTAAAAACCGTCTGCAAATCCTCGCAGGGTACCGCTACGCTGTTATACACCGCGCCGTGGAGGGCCTTGTCGTAAAGCTCCTCCATACTGCCGCCCCGCAGGTTCTCGGAAATGGGTTTGAGAATGTATTCCGACATATCTCCGCCGGACACCAGCCCGTCGATGGCATAGGCATGTAATGTATACTCCCCGCATCGCAGCGTCCTTACGATAAAGTCGTCGGCTTCCGCAAATTGCTTCCGAATCTCCCCGTCTGTCACAGCCCTCACCTCACCGTGAACAGTCTGCCCGGATATTGCATTTTTTACTCAGAAATGGTATACTTCATTATTATTATAGTGGGAGGGTTCCTCCATGAGCAAGATCAGAAGCATTCAGCAGAAAACCCACAACCGCTTTCTCAACTATTATGAGCTGGAAGCCGTCCGCCGGGATGGCGGAGTGTTCCCCTATTATGTGGCCTCTCGGGCAAAGGATGTGAGCCGTCTCAAAGCCGTAACCCACGAGAATCAGCCCGACGGCGTGATCCTCTACGGCGTGTACGGCGAGGCGAAAGACCGGGTGGTGCTCATCCGGCAGTACCGCTACCCCCTGGGGGATTACGCCTACGAATTTCCCGCCGGACTTGTGGAGGAGGGCGAGGACATGACCGCCGCGGGCATCCGGGAGATGCGGGAGGAGACGGGGCTGACCTTCACCCCGGTGGAGGCGGGCAGCTATTCCCGGCCTTTCTTCACCACCATCGGCATGACCGACGAAAGCTGCGGCACGGTCTTCGGCTATTGCAGCGGTCTGCCCACCAGCATCCACGAGGAAGCCTCCGAGGACATTCAGGTGATTCTGGCGGATCGTGAGGAAGCCAGACGGATTCTGCGAGAGGAAAACGTGGCCATCATGTGCGCCTATATGCTGATGCACTTTATTGCAAGTACAGGGGATCCACTGGCGTTTATAAAGGAGTAATGCTTATGTCTCATACCATCGCCGCCGTGTCCACCGGCCGTCAGGTCAGCGCCATCGGCATCATTCGCCTGTCCGGCGACGACTGCATTGCCGTGGCGGACAAGGTGTTCTCATTAAATAATGGAAAGCGGCTTTCCCAGGCTTCCGACCGCCGGCTGTATCTGGGCACCCTCCACGACAAGCAGGGCCGCTGCCTCGATCAGTGCATGGCGGTGGTATCCCGTGGTCCCCACAGCTACACCGGGGAGGACACGGTGGAATTTCACTGCCACGGCTCCCCCGCGGTGCTGGCGGCGGGGCTGGAAGCGTTGTATCTGGCGGGAGCAAAGCCCGCCAAACGGGGAGAATTCACCAAGCGGGCATTCTTAAACGGCAAGCTGGACTTAACACAGGCGGAAGCGGTCATCGATCTGATTGAAGCCGACACCGCCGACGCCGCTGCCAATGCCGCCGGTCAGGTGGGGGGCGTGCTGCAAAAGAAGCTGGCTCCCATCTACGACGATCTGGTGAACCTGTGCAGCCACTTCCATGCGGTTCTGGACTATCCCGACGAGGATATCGAGGACTTCGGCTTAGAAAACTACAGCGGACAACTCAAAAATGACGCCCGTCAGCTGGAGCAGCTGCTGCAAACCTACGCCCAGGGCCGTATCTTAAAGCAGGGTGTGTCCGCCGCCATCGTGGGCAAGCCCAATGTGGGCAAGTCCAGCCTGCTCAACGCCTTGGCGGGCTACGACCGGGTGATCGTCACCGATATCCCCGGCACCACCCGGGACACCGTGGAGGAAACGGTGCTGCTGGGCGCCACCCGGCTGCGGCTGCTGGACACCGCCGGTATCCGGGAGACCGCCGACACCGTGGAGTCTATCGGCGTGGAGCGTGCCCGGCAAGCAATCGATCAGGCCGATCTGGTGCTGTTCGTCTGCGACGGCTCGAAAGCGCTGACCCAGGAGGACGAGGAAATCATCGAGCTGTGCGAGGAAAAGGAAAACGCCATCGCCCTCATCAACAAGGCCGATCTGGGAAGCGAAGTGGATCCCGGCGACCTGCCCTTCATGTGGGTGATCTCCGTCTGCGCCAAAACCGGGGAGGGCCTTGACCAGCTGGCCGGTGCGGTGGATTCTATCTTCGAAAACGATATTCCCTGCGACGGCTCCATCCTCTCCAATGCCAGGCAATTTGACGCCTGCCGCCGGGCCTGCGAGGCCATAGGAAATGCTTTGAAGGGCTTGCGGCTGGGCCTGACTCCCGACGCGGTGCTCACCGATATCGAGGAAGCCATGGAGGCCATGGGCGAGGTCACGGGAGCCACCATCCGGGAGGATATTACCGCGCGGATTTTTGAGCGGTTCTGCGTGGGGAAGTAAGAATTCAGTTGACAGTTGATAGTGGACAGTTGACAGTGAACGAGTCTCTGTGGGGCACTATAATATAAGCCATATTTGACGGATTTCTCCAATATAACGTCACAGATTTGGTGTTCAATTTCTTTTTTATTCATCCCGAAGGGATACCACAACTGTCAACTATCAACTATTCACTGTCAACCAAAACAAAACTCAACCGGCAAGGAATGAAACGTATGATCTATCTCGACAATTCCGCCACCACCAAGCCCTGCGTAGAGGCGGTGGAGGCTATGACCAAAGCCCTGACGGAACACTGGGGCAACCCCTCGGCGCTGTACGGTTTCGGCATCGACACCGCCCGCCTGCTGCGGCAGGCCCGGCAGACCGTTGCCGCCGCCATGGGGGCGGAGCCTGACCGGGTGTTCTTCACCTCCGGCGGCACGGAGGCTGACAACTGGGCCGTGTTCGGCACCGTCAAGCGCATGGGCAAGCGGGGAAAGCACATCATCACCACCGCCATGGAGCACCACGCCATCCTGAACTGTATGGCCGACCTGGAAAGCCGGGGCTTTGAGGTCACCTATCTGAAACCTGACACCATGGGCAGGGTTTCCGTTGACGATCTGAAAGCTGCCCTGCGCAAGGACACCATTCTGGTCTCCATCATGATGGTGAACAACGAGGTGGGCTCCGTCATGCCCATCAGTCAAATGGCGAAGCTGACCCACCGGCTCTGCCCCGACGCCATCTTCCACACCGACGCGGTGCAGGGCTTTCTGAAGGTTCCCTTCGCGGCAAAGAATCTGGGCGCCGACCTGATTTCCGTCTCCTCTCATAAAATCCACGGCCCCAAGGGGGCGGGCGCGCTGTACATTTCCCCCCGGTTAAAATCCTTCCCGCCCCTGCTGTTGGGCGGCGGTCAGGAGAGCGGTTACCGAAGCGGCACCGAGGGTGTCCCCGGGATTCTCGGCTTCGCCGCCGCCTGCGCCGCGGTCAGCGCCACCTTCCCGGAGGATATCCGGCGGGAAAGCGAATTGATTGCGCAGTACGCGGAGAAATTCGCCGCCCTGGAGGGGGTCACCGTCAACGGCGCTCACGAAGCGCCCCACATTCTGTCCCTGGCCATCCCCGGCGTGCCGGTGCAGAACACCATCAACATTTTGCAGGATCACGGCATCTGCGTCAGCGCGGGCAGCGCCTGCGCCAAGGGCCACCGCAGCCATGTGCTCACCGCCATGGGCCTTTCCCCCGAACGAATCGACGCCGCCTTCCGCATCTCCCTGTGCCGGGACACCACCAGGCAGGAGCTGGAAGCCCTCTACGCCGTCATCCGGGCGGAAATCCTGCCCAGAATTCGTTAAATATGAAATTCTTACCAAAGAAAGTTTCAGGAAAAGTGCGCCAATTGTGAAAATCGGCGCATTTTTCTTTTATTTGCAATTTTCTGTCAAAAAAGCTGCATAACCCTCTTGTAATTTGGAAATAATTCTGCTACAATGCGTAAGTCAAAATCTTTGTATGGAGGACATTTGTACATGAGTTATGTCGACGAAACACTGGCTCGGGTCAGGCAGCAGAACCCGGACCAGCCGGAGTTCAATCAGGCTGTCTACGAGGTGCTGGAATCCCTGCGCCCCGTTATCGAGAAAAATGAGGAAGCCTACCGCCGGGACGCCCTGCTGGAGCGGCTGACGACCCCCGAGCGGGCCATTATGTTCCGGGTGCCCTGGGTGGACGACAAGGGACAGGTGCAGGTCAACACCGGTTACCGGGTGCAGTTCAACTCCGCCATCGGCCCCTACAAGGGCGGTCTGCGGTTCCACCCCAGCGTCAACCTGAGCGTCATCAAGTTCCTGGGCTTTGAGCAGATCTTCAAGAACAGCCTCACCGGCCTGCCCATCGGCGGCGGCAAGGGCGGCTCCGACTTTGACCCCAAGGGCAAGTCCGATCGGGAAGTCATGGCCTTCTGCCAGAGCTTCATGACCGAGCTGTGCAAGTACATCGGCGCGGACACCGACGTGCCCGCCGGTGACATCGGCGTGGGCGGCCGTGAAATCGGCTACCTGTTCGGTCAGTATAAGCGCATCCGTGACCTGTACGAGGGCGTGCTCACCGGCAAGGGCCTGAGCTACGGCGGCTCCCTGGCCCGTACCCAGGCCACCGGCTACGGCCTGCTGTACATCACCGAGGAAATGCTCAAGTGCAACGGCAAGGATCTCAAGGGCAAGACCGTGGCGGTTTCCGGCGCGGGCAACGTTGCCACCTACGCCATCGAGAAGGCATGGCAGCTGGGCGCCAAGCCCGTGACCTGCTCCGACTCCAACGGCTGGATCTACGATCCCGACGGCATCGATGTGGAGACCCTGATCGAGGTCAAGCAGGTGCGCCGCGCCCGTCTGACCGAGTACGCAAAGATGCGTCCCAACGCGGTCTACCACGAGGGCAAGGGCGTTTGGAGCACCAAGTGCGACGTGGCTCTGCCCTGCGCCACCCAGAATGAGCTGCTGCTGGACGACGCCAAGGCGCTGGTGGCAAACGGCTGCTTCGCCGTCTGCGAGGGCGCCAATATGCCCACCTCTCTGGACGCCACTGCTTACCTGCAGGAGAACGGCGTGCTGTTCGTTCCCGGCAAGGCTTCCAACGCTGGCGGCGTGGCCACCTCCGCTCTGGAGATGACCCAGAACTCCGAGCGTCTGAGCTGGAGCTTCGAGGAAGTGGACGCCAAGCTGAAGGACATCATGGTGAACATCTTCCACAATCTGGACAATGCCGCCAAGGAGTACGGCATGGAGGGCAACTACGTTGCCGGCGCCAACATCGCTGGCTTCCTGAAGGTTGCCGACGCCATGAAGGCCCAGGGCATCGTGTAAGAAAGCAAAAGAATCCCCCGGATTTCTTCGGAAACCCGGGGGTTTTTGCTGTTCATGGAAAGGAGAATTTACCTGATGTAGGGGCGGCCATTGGCCGCCCGCTATTACCACCGCACCTTTGTAAAGCGGGCGCCCAATGGGCGCCCCTACACCAATTCTTTCCTGCGCAGTCCCCTTCGAGCAGGCCCAATGGTGTAACGATGACCGCCAGCGTTCGTAACGCATTGGCTGTCGGCCCTGCCGACCGCATTGTCCGCGGCGACTCGCCGCTTAGACGTTGAACAGGAAGTTGACGATGTCGCCGTCGCGCATCACGTATTCCTTGCCCTCGCTGCGCACCAGACCCTTGGCCTTGGCGGCGGCCATGGTGCCGCAGGCCTTCATATCCTCGAAGGCAATGACCTCCGCCCGGATGAAGCCCCGCTCGAAGTCGGTGTGAATCTTACCGGCGGCCTGAGGGGCCTTGGTGCCCTTCTTGATCGTCCAGGCCCGGCACTCGTCGGAACCGGCGGTGAGGAAGGAGATGAGACCCAGCAGCGCGTAGCTGGACTTGATCAGCCGGTCAAGGCCGCTCTCTTTGACCCCCAGCTCCTCCATGAACATGGCCTTCTCGTCGGGATCGTCCAGCTCGGCAATGTCCGCCTCCAGCTTGGCGCAGATAGGAAGCACCTGGCTGCCCTCTGCCTCGGCCAGCTGCTTCACAGCCAGGTAGTGCCGGTTGCTATCGGGGTCGTTGACCTCACTCTCGGAGAGGTTGGCGACATAGATGGTTTTTTTCAGCGTCAGCAGATCGCTGGTGGCAATCAGGGCCATGTCCTCCTCGCTGCCGTCAAAGGTCCGGGCCAGCTTGCCCTGGTTCAGGTGAGTGAGAAGTTCACCAAATACTTCTGCTTCATGGAGGAACCGCTTGTCGCCGCCCTTTGCTGCCTTCTGGCATTTGTCAATGCGCCGTTCCACCATTTCAATGTCCGCCATGACCAGCTCCAGATTGATGATGTCAATGTCCCGCAGGGGATCGGTGGAGCCCTCCACATGGGTGACGTTGGAATCCTCAAAGCAGCGAACCACATGGACAATGGCGTCGGTGGTGCGGATGTTGCTCAGGAATTTGTTGCCCAGGCCCTCGCCCTTGGAGGCGCCCTTTACCAGGCCAGCAATGTCCACAAACTCAATGACGGCGGGGGTGACCTTTTTGGGATTATGAAGCTGGGCAAGCCAGTCCAGCCGCTCATCGGGCACGGACACAACGCCCACGTTGGGGTCGATGGTGCAGAAAGCATAGTGGTCAGCAGGAACGCCTGCGTTGGTGATGGCGTTGAACAGGGTGGATTTGCCCACATGGGGCAGCCCGACGATACCTAATTTCATTTATTTCAAAACTCCTTTATTTGCAATGGTTTTTTGGATTCGGGGGGTGGTCTCCGCACCAATTCCGCACCAATTTTCGTCAGCGCACCATTTTAACTTGCCATGGTGGTGCTTTGCTCAAACTGTTTTACGGCG
>JALFUW010000012.1 GCA_022786995.1 Clostridiales bacterium | reverse complement strand
CCCGAACCTGCCCCTGGTGGCAACTATGTCCGTATCCTCGAAACTTCCCACCGTCCGCGGCAGCTGGAACAGCTTAAGGGCTTCCTCAAGAGTAAGTGTCTCTATCAACTGACCTTTGCCCAGCGATGCGCACTGTCTCTTCTCGCCTTCACCCTTCTGCACGTAAGGACCGAACTGACCGAAGCGTGCAATGATTTTCTGACCGCTCTCCGGATCTGTTCCTATCTCCCTCTCTACGTGGCTGTACTGCCCGTCGTGCATGGTGCTCTCCACCCTGTCGTGGAAAGGCTTGTAAAATTCGTCTATGACCTCGTTCCAGATCTTTCCTCCTTCGGCAATGGTGTCGAACGACTCCTCCACCCTCGCAGTAAAGTTGTAATCCATTATCTCATTGAAGCTTCCGCAAAGGAAGTCGCTGACTATCATACCTATTTCCTGAGGTATGAGACGAGCTTTTTCCGCTCCGATGAGTTCGGTTTTGCTCTTTTCCCTGATGGCCCCTTCGCTGAGCGAAAGGTTGACAACCTGAACCTTGGATCCCTCCTTGTCGCTCTTGACAATGTATCCGCGACCGGTTGTGAGCGTGCTCACGATGGATGCGTAGGTCGAAGGACGGCCTATGCCCAGTTCTTCGAGTTTCTTTACAAGGGTACCTTCCGAATAGCGGGCAGGCGGCTGGGAGAATTTGCACTCGGCAAGAAGTTCGAGACAGCTCACGCTGTCCCCCTTCTTGAGTGCGGGGAGCTTGCCGTTCTTCTCCTCGTCATCCCTGTAAAGGGCTGTGAATCCGTCAAACAGAACCGTGCTTGACTGCACCGTGAACTTCTCGCTGCGCTTGTCTGACGCGAGCTTTACAGTAGTGTTGAGCATCCTGGCATCCTCCATCTGGGACGCAACTGTCCTTTTCCAGATGAGGTTGTAGAGTTTCTGCTCCTGTGCTGTTCCCTCGATTGAAGTGTTTTTGATATATGTAGGCCTGATGGCTTCGTGTGCCTCCTGCGCGCCCCTGGACTTGGTCTTGTACTGCCTTGCGTGATGGTATTGCGGACCGAATTGTTCTTCGATGAACTGCTTGGCCGTGCCCAGGGCAAGGTTCGAGAGGTTGGTTGAGTCGGTACGCATATAGGTAATGAGACCCGTGGTGCCCTCGCCCGCAATCTCCACACCCTCGTAAAGCTGCTGGGCCACCATCATGGTCTTTTTAGGCGTAAAGCCCAGCTTCCGGGAGGCCTCCTGCTGCAAGGTGGAGGTGGTAAAGGGAGGGGCGGAGGAACGCTTCTTTTCCGCCTTCTTCACGTCGGTGACGGTGAATTCCTTGCCCGCAATGTCGGCGATGACGGCGTTGGTCTGCTCCTCGTTTTCCAGCTCCCGCTTTTTGGGGCTGCCATAGTAGTGGGCAACGAAAGAACCGGGCTTGCCCACCCGGTTAAGGGTCACATCCAGAGACCAGTACTCCTTGGGCCGGAAGGCACGGATTTCATTTTCCCGGTCTACCACCAGACGGGTGGCGACAGACTGGACACGGCCCGCGGACAGGCCCCGCCGCACCTTCTTCCACAGCAGCGGGGACAATTCGTAGCCAACGATTCTGTCCAGAATCCGGCGTGCCTGTTGGGCATCCACCAAACAATAGTCAATGTCTCTGGGATGCTGGATAGAATCCTTCACTACCTTTTTCGTAATTTCATTAAAGGTCACCCGCTGGGCCTTGCCGTCCGGCAGATTCAAAAGCTCCTTCAGGTGCCAGGAAATCGCCTCGCCCTCCCGATCCGGGTCGGTTGCGAGGTAGACGGTTTCCGCCTTGGCGGCATCCGCCTTCAATTCCTTAATCAGACTCTCCTTGCCCCGCACAGGAATATACTGGGGCGCGAAATTATGCTCGATATCCACGCCCATTTTGCTCTTGGGCAGATCCCGCAGGTGGCCCATACTGGCCTTGACGGTGTAACCAGGGCCAAGATACTGCCCGATGGTTTTTGCTTTGGAGGGTGACTCCACGATCACAAGATTGTTCGTCTTACCCATATTCTCAAAATTCTCCGTTTCGTTACTTTAAGCTGATACGTTTCCCCGGCAGACGGCGGATTACGCCCTTCAGCTCCAGCATGGTGAGGGTTCCAAGGAGCTTCCCGGTGGTCAGCCCGGTTTCGGCAATCACATCGTCCACCAGCCGCTGTCCGCTTTGCAGAGATGAGACAATTCTTTTTTCGTCTTCGGACAGCCTGGAAAGATCCACATTGACGTCACTATAAGCCTCAACCGGCTTCTTGTCAATGGATTTTTTCTCTAAGTTTTTCTTAAGACCCGGCATTTGCTCTGGAATCCGGGGTGTTTGCGCCACCTTGGGAGGCGTCCTTTCCCCCTCTGACGCAGCCCGGCGTACTTCATCCAGGTAGGCCTTCTGATGGGATGGCACGTTCTCCCGATGGATTTTATCCGGGAATTGCGCGCAGTATTCGCTGAGTACATCCCAGCCGGAGGATACCATGATCGCCCCATCCCGCAGCAACGCGTTGCTGCCGGCGCAGGTGGGCATGTCGATGTTTCCGGGCACGGCGAACACGTCACGGCCCTGCTCCAAAGCAAGCCGGGCGGTGATCAGCGCGCCGCTCTTTTCCGGGGCCTCCACCACCAGCACGCCGCAGCTCAGGCCGCTGATGATGCGGTTGCGCATGGGAAATGTCCACTTTGTGGCCGGCTGCCCCGGGGGAAACTCGCTGAGGATGCAGCCATAGGCTTCCACATCCCGGAACAGGGCCCGGTTAGACCGGGGATACACGATATCCGCGCCGCAGCCAAGAACGCCTACGGTCTTCGCTCCGGCGGTCAGCGCCCCGGACATTGCCAGCCCATCGATGCCGTAGGCCATGCCGGACACCACAATGCCGCCGCATTTTCCAATCTGATAGCCCATGCGCTTTGCTACCATCAGTCCGTAGGCCGAAGCCTTCCGGGTGCCCACCACGCCGATGACCGGCGATCCATCGAAATCCGGGAGCTGACCCTTGCAGTAGAGCACAGGGGGCGGGTCGGGGATGTTTTTCAGCCGGGAGGGATAGGCGGCATCCTGCAAGGTCAGGATGCTCAGCCGCTTTTTTCGGCACTGCTCCAGTATTTTTTCGGAAGCGTCCAGATTTTTGTCCAGCAAAGCGGCTCTCGCTTCCGTGCTCAGTTCCAGATTCCCCAGCGCTTCCTCGTCTGCAAAGTATACCGCTTCCGGGTCACGGAAATGCCGGAGAAGCTCCACCCTCGTCCTGGGGCCAAGGCCGGGACGGTGGGCAAGCCATATCCAATGTACCAGCATTTTCGTTCACCTTGCTCTTCCAAAGAATTACTGCTTCATCTGCCACAGGACAATGGTCGCCGCCACAGCAGCGTTGAGGGATTCGCAGTGGGGGTTCATGGGGATGATCAGCTCCGCGTCGGCATTGTCAAGAATCTCCTGCCGGACACCCCGGCCCTCGCTGCCGATGACCACCGCCATGGATTTCAGGTCTGCCTGCCGCAGGTCTTTCGCGCGTTCACTCAGCGCGGTCACACCGATGGGAATGGCCGCCTGACGGCATTTCTCCTGTGCTTCTTCCCATGTAGTCAGCATCGGCTGGACACGGAACACCGCACCCATGCTGGCCCGGACGACTTTATGGCTGAAAGGGTCGGCACAGCCCTCCAACAGGGCCACGGGGATATCCAGCGCGTCGGCGGTGCGCAGAATGGTGCCCAAATTCCCCGGATCCTGAATGCCGTCCAGCAGCAGCATACCGGGCTTGGGAACAAATTCCTTCTTCTCCGGCAGACGGCACAGAAACAGCGCCCCCTGGGGGGTCTCCATGGGCGAAATCGAGGCCATCACATCCTCAGGCACCCGAATGCGCCGCACGGAATCCGGCACCTCCGCCTGAACGCCTTCCGACAGAATCACCGTATCCAGCCCGGGATACCAGCGCACAGCCTCCGATAGCAGCTTGGTTCCGTCAGAAACGAACAGCCCCGCTTCCTCCCGTGCCTTGCGGGAGGAAATGAGCTTTCGCACCTGCTGCAAAACAGGATTTTTCCGGGAGGTAATCACCTGCTCCATCACAGCTTCTGCACCGCCTCGAGGGCGTAGTTGTCCCCCAGCACCACCATGATATCGCCTTCCGTAATGCAATAGTCTGCCGGAGGGGATACATTGGTCTTCTTGTCATTTTCCACAGCAATGATATTCACGCCCAGCTTGGCCCGGACATTCAGCTCCTTGATGGTCTTGCCGATCCAGCCTTTGGGCGCCGGGATTTCCAGAATGCCATAGTCGGGGCTCAGCTCGATATATTCCAGTACGTTGTGGGAATTCAGGCTCCTGGCAAGCCGCTGGGCGTTTTCCTGCTCGGGGATAATCACCCGGTCAACCCCCAGCTTCTCCAGCACCTTCCGATGGGTTTCATCGTGGGCCTTGCAGATGACGTAGGGCACCTCCAGCTCCTTCAGGTTCATAGCCGTCAGCACGGATGAGGCAAGGTTACTGCCGATGGCGATGATGGCGCAGTCGAAATTCCGGGCGCCCAGTGCCCGCAGAACCTCCTTGTCCTGTCCATCGCCCACCACCGCGTGGGTCACATCGTCCGCCACCTGCTGCACCAGATCGCTGCGCTTATCCAGCGCCAGCACCTCCGCGCCCAGTGCGCACAGCTGCCGGGCAAGGGTCTGGCCGAACCGGCCAAGACCGATTACAATGTAAGATTTCATGCTCATTCTCCTATCCGATCAGCAGATTGGTTTCCGCATAGCGGAAGCGCTCCTCCGCCTTGTCTCCTACCAGGAAGCCCATGCTGATGGTCAGCACGCCCACCCGGCCGAAATACATATAAATGATGATCAATATTTGAGACGCGATGCTTAAACTGCCTGTTGCGCCCGCCGTCAGGCCCACGGTGCCCAGTGCGGATACCGCCTCGAACAGTGCGTCCGTAAAGGCAATGGGCGAGGTGGCGCTGATAAAAATGCCGCCAAGCATCGCAAGGCTCACCATCATAAAGGCGATGGTCATGGCATCGAGCACCTGTCCCTGAGGAATGGTTCGCTCAAACACGCACACCCGGCTCCTGCCCCGGGCCCGGGAGGCAAGGAACAGCACCAGCACCATGAAGGTCACGGTTTTCAGGCCGCCCGCCGTAGAGCCGGAGGAGCCGCCGATGAGCATATAGATGAGGCTCACTGCCTTGCCCCCGTCGGTCAGCAGTCCCTGATCCACAGAAGCAAAACCGGCAGTGCGCAGGGTCACAGACTGGAACAGGCCGTTGAGGAGCTTGTCCGGCAGAGACATTGCCCCAAGGGTTGCCGGGTTGTTCCACTCGAGGACGCAGATCACCACCCAAGCGGACAGAATCAGGGACGCAGTCGTCACCAGCACCAGCCGGGTATAGACGCTGAAATCTCGGAACCGCTTCTTTTCCAGAATTTCCTCCCACACGAGGAAGCCCAGGCCGCCGACAACGATCAAAGCCATCAGGGTCATCAGCACGATGGGATCTGACTGGAAGCACATCACGCTGGAGCCGGGTTCCAGCCGTCCAAAAATGTCAAAGCCCGCGTTGCAGAAGGCGGAAACCGAGTGGAAAACACCCCATTTCAGGGCCTGAACCCAGCCGTATTCCGGCAGAAAACGCAAAAACAGAATGAGAGCGCCTATCCCCTCAATGAGGAAGCTGCCTTTTAACACCATTTTTTGCAATCGGACGATGCCGTTGATGTCCCCCACGCTGAGGGCCTGGGCCATCACCAGCCGCTGCTTTAACCCGATGCGCCGCCGGAGAATGAAGACGATCAGCGTCGCCGCGGACATGAAGCCCAGACCGCCGATCTGAATCAGGCACAGCAGCACAATTTGACCAAAGCCGCTCCACTGGCTCCAGGTGTCAAACAGGGAAAGCCCCGTGACGCAGGTGGCGGAGGTTGCTGTGAACAGAGCCGGCAGGAACCCCACCGAAACCCCATTTCGGGAGGCACCCGGCAGATTCAGCAGCAGCGTTCCCAGCAGGATGATCAACGCGAAGGCCGCGGCAATGATTTTGGTGGTACTGAGGCTTTTGGGCCGCCGTTTCATCCAGAATTGATAGAGCTTTGCACGCACAGACATGGGCAGAATCCTTTCCCGCAGGCATACCTTGCCATGATACTTTAGTATTATTATAGCAACTTTCGCGGTATTTGCAAGTCATAATTCTTCTTTCCGTCCTGCATCGATTACAATACCGTCATCATATTATAATGCTTCATGAGACGGATATCCTCTTTGGTCACCTTTAATCTTCGCATCAGGCTATCGTCCATAGGAAGACGCTTCTTTGAGAACAGCATTTTGATGGCCACCGGCATCATGGGCCGGGCGGACAGCCCCGTGAACAGACCCCAGATGGTATCGGCGGTGGTGAAGGTGGCGAGCACCTGCCCGAAGGCCCGCTCCATGGGGGAGGCTTGGTTGGTCAGGGTGATGTTGGTGATGGCATCGTAGTGCTCCATATAGCCCCAGCAGGAAGTGGCGCAGTTCTGATAGCTGTCAAAATCCGCGAAATTCATGTACATCATGATCTTGTAGCGGTGATCCTCTGACAGCAGCAGCACGTCAAACACCGCAGGAACGATGCGATTCACCCGACCGTCATAGTAGTAGCTGTAGAACTGGGTCAGGCCGCTGAAAAAATTGGCCTGGGCCTCCGGCTCCTGAATGGGAACACGCTCCGGGGTGCAGTAGAGCAGCTGCTCCACATGGATGCCCAGCGCCCGGGAAATCTCGTAAATTGTTTCAATATCCAGCACGATTTCCCCGGTTTCGTACTTTGACAGGGTAGATTTGTTTTTGCAGAGAATCTGGGCCAGCTCGTCCAGGGTCATGTGTCGGGCCTTGCGAAAAGCCCGGATGCGTTTTCCGATCTCGTGACTGATCTGTGCCATAGGGGCCTCCTTTGTTGCGTAAAAATCAACTTTTTGATGGTTTTTCCTTCATTTCCCGCAGATGCTCCGATTATAGCACATTTCCTTCAAAAAGTCTATTATTAAGCAACAATTCTCTATATAAGTTTCTTTTCAGGAAACCTTCATTCGCTTGCGGGAACTCGGAGAATCCGCTAGGATACGGGTATTACGACTATGGAAGGGGTATTCCCATGAAACGCAGTCTCACTCTGAAGGAAACCGTGGCCCTTACCAGCATGCTGTTCGGCATGTTCTTCGGCGCGGGCAATCTGATTTTCCCGGCAATACTGGGCATCAACGCGGGCAGCAATATTTGGAGCGCCTTTTTCGGCGTGTTTGTCACCGCCGTGGGCATTCCCATGCTGGCGGTGGTGGCCCTGGGCCTGAGCCGCAGCGAGGGTGTTGTGGAGCTGTCCGGGCGGGTGTCCAAGGGGTACAGCCTGTTCTTCTGCACCCTGCTGTACCTGACCATCGGCCCCCTGTTCGCCATTCCCCGGTGCGCCAGCACGGCCTTCTCCGTGGGCGCGGTGAAGCTGCTGCCCGCTGGGCATGATGGACTGTTTCTTGCCCTGTTTTCCCTGATTTTCTTTGCGATCGTCCTGTATTTCTCCCTGAAACCCGGCGGAATCATGACCTGGATCGGCAAATGGCTGAATCCCGTTTTTCTGCTGTTTTTGGCAGTGCTGGTGATTGCCGCGCTGCTAAAACCCATCACCGGCGTTTCCGCCGTCACCCCGGCGACGGGCTATGAAACCGGCGGCGGCGCTTTCTTCCGGGGCTTTCTGGAGGGCTACAACACCCTGGACGCACTGGCGGGACTGGCCTTCGGCATCGTGGTCATTGATGTGGTGCGCTCCCATGGCGTGTCTCAGCCCGAGGACGTGGCCCGGAGCACCGCCAAAGCCGGTATTTTCAGCTGCCTGTTTATGGGCTTTATCTATCTGTTCATCACCCTGATCAGCACCCAGAGCGCCCCGGTCTGCGCTTCCGCCTCCAACGGCGGCGAGGTGCTGGGTCTCATCGCCGACCACTATTTTCAGGCCGCAGGCTCCGTGCTGCTCACCGCCATCGTCACCTTTGCCTGTCTGAAAACCGCCATCGGTCTTGTCACCAGCTGCTCCAAGGCTTTTGTGGATATGTTCCCCAAGGGGCCGGGCTACAACCAGTGGGCCGTTATGTTCAGCGCGGTTTCCTTCGGCATCGCCAACTTCGGTCTGTCCTCCATTGTGGCATGGTGCGTGCCGGTGCTCATGTTCCTGTACCCGCTGGCCATCACTCTGGTGCTGCTGGCGCTGTTTGGCAAGACCTTCGGAAACCGCAAAGGGGTTTACGTCTGGACAACCGCCTTTACGCTGGTTGCGGCGGTGTTTGACATGATCGGCGCGGTGTCCGGCATGATCCCGGGCAATGCCCTGCTGAGCGGATTGACCGGCTTCGCGGGCAAGGTTCTGCCCCTGTATTCTCTGGGCTTGGGCTGGGTGTGCCCTGCCGCCATTGGATTCATTGTGGGGTTGGTTGTATCCCGGAAAGAGCAATAAAAATCGGGCTGTCGGTTTCGACAGCCCAATCTTTTTCTTCTTACTCCATCAGTTCCTTCGCCATGGCGAACAGGGTTTGGGGCGTTACCTTTGCCCCGGAGTCCATGATGGTATAGCGCACCCCGTCCTTTTCCCAGCAGGCAAAGGCCACGTCGGATTCCTCCACCGCATCAGACCCGTAGGAAATATAGTTGCCGGGAATCGCCTGCCACTGCTTCTCCGCCTCGGACAGCTCATAGTTCGCGGGGACGAATTTATAGTGGTCGTGGTAGTAGGTAACCGTCACGCCGCCGATCTGGGCGGTCTGGGCAACGGGGCTTTCCGAATCGGTGATCTCATCGATGTCCGGGTGGGCGAACAGGCAGAGCCGTAGGCCGTCGGCGTTGCGGTAGTTTACCTGTACCTCCTTATACTTGAGCACCTCCCGGTCGTTCTCATCCAGTCCCCGGGTGTCCTCCACATAGACCTTCTCAAAGGTGAAGCCGTTTTGGAAGGATTCCTTCACATCCATTTCGAAGCCCGCCTTCTCCATGGCCTTGTCCATGTCCGAAAACTGGCTGCTGGTATAATGGGTCATGCCGCTGACCAATGTGCGGATATTCAGCACGTCCGCGGCGAAAGCGGTGACGGTCAGCAGCGGAATCAGGGCCGCCGCCACTAAGATTTTCCAGGGCAGCTTCCGCTTACGCATCTTGGGGGGCTGGGCCGCTTCCCGGATGTAAGTCTCGTCAATATCTGCCATGGCGTTCAATAAAAACTCGTTTTTCACAGCAATTCCTCCTTGATCAGCTGTTTTTTCAGTCTGCCCCGGAGCCGGTAGAGCATGGAAGCCACCTTGCTCCCCGAAAAGCCGGTGTTTTTCGCAATGTCGGCAAGGGAGTCCAAATACCAGTACCGGCGCACGAATACATAGCGCTCCTGCTGGGTCAGTTCCGAAAGAAAACGGTTCAGTCCAGCAATCAGCTCCTTCCTGACGGCCTCGTTTTCCGGGCTGTCGGAGCCTGCCACCACTTCCTCCAGCTCTTCCAGCGCCAGAGGCACCTCTCCCCCGCCCCGCTTGTCCCGATTCCGGGTGCGCAGGCGGTCTATGGACAGGTTCCGGGTGATCTTGCCGAG
This sequence comes from Clostridiales bacterium, assembly GCA_022786995.1. GTDB lineage: Bacteria > Bacillota > Clostridia > Oscillospirales > Oscillospiraceae > Faecousia. The sequence goes on along the minus strand of JALFUW010000012.1, from coordinate 83,344 downwards.
ATAGGTACCAAGGTCATTGGGGCGCCGGGGCGGGATGGCGTTCCATGCCGTTAAGTACGCGTCACTGACGCACTCCTGAGCATCCTCCCGAGACCCCAGAATCCCGTAGGCAATGGATGTACAGTACCTGCCGTATTTCCCGGCGGTTTCGGAGAGTGCCTGCTCCGAGCGGCAAAAGTATAGCTCGATGATCTTCTGATCGTCCGTATCATCATCTCCTTTTCTGAAAGGCCCTTCACCCATCATCACGACATTTTTGGGATTTCATTGCATGGGGGATGAAAAAAGCCACCGATTTTGCAGAACCGGCAGCAAAGAAAAAGAAAGTCGTAGGGAGCGATGCCCACATCGCTCCTTTGCAAATGTGGCGAATTCGCCGTAAGGGTGAGATCGTCGCAGGCTGCTGCCGCGGGCCGATGTGGGCATCGGCCCCTACGGTTCCATCAGTACCATTCGGTTTGTATCGTTACAGCTGCGAAAATACCTCACCAAGGCTACGGTGGAGCACCAGGTCGGCGTAACCATCATAGGGCGTTTCGTCCCGGTTGATGAGCACCAGACGATTGCCCCGGTAGTCGTTGATCAGCCCCGCCGCCGGGTACACCGTCAGGCTGGTGCCCGCCACGATGAGCATATCCGCGTTTCGGATGGCCCGGAGGCTTCCTTCGATGGTCTTCTGGTCGAGACCTTCTTCATAAAGCACAACATCCGGCTTTACCATGCCGCCGCAGTCACACCGGGGAATACCCTGAGAATTTTTGACATACTCGGCGCTGTAAAACTTCCCGCACTTCATGCAGTAGTTGCGTAGCACGCTGCCGTGAAGCTCATAGACATGCTTACTTCCCGCCTTCTGGTGCAGGCCGTCGATGTTCTGGGTCACCACGGCGGAGAGCTTTCCCTCTGCTTCCCACCGGGCCAGAACCTTATGAGTGATGTTGGGTTCAAAGCCCAGAGGCAGCATTTTCTCCCGGTAAAAGCGGTAGAAGTATTCCGGGTTTCGCAGGAAAAAGCTGTGGCTGATGATGGTCTCCGGGGGATAGTCGAACTTCTGGCTGTACAGCCCGTCCACGCTGCGAAAATCCGGGATGCCGGATTCCGTACTCACCCCCGCGCCGCCAAAGAAAACGATGTTGTGGCTTTCCTCTACCCATTGTTTCAGTGTTTCCATTTTTTCCATGCCGGTAACCCCCTGTAAACCGTGATGATTCCACCCTGTGGAAACATTTGTATACACCCTATGGTAACGCCTTTTTCTCCATCCGTCAATAGGGTAAAGGCCTTGACAGATAGGTTTATATCCCCTAAAATAAGGGAAAAGGGATATGCGATTCCCCCTTTTCTCTGAATATTTACTGGAAGGTGACGAACATGTATCGCTTACTGGAACTCAATCCCCAGCTCCAGCCCTACGCCGGAGACATCGACCTGAGAATGTTTCTCTACCGCTCCACCAAGGATCGGATTCTCGCCAAAGGCCAGACCCTGAACGACTTCGCCAACGCCCACAACTACTACGGCTTCCACCATGTGGATGGCGGCTGGTACTACCGGGAGTGGGCGCCCAGCGCCTACCAGCTGTACTTAGAGGGCGAATTCAACAACTGGGACAAGACCTCCCATCCCCTGACAAAACTGGATAACGGCAACTGGGAGCTGTACCTGCCCGGTGACGATGCCCTGTGGGAGGGCTGCAAGGTCAAAACCGTGGTGGACGCCAACATGACCCGCACGGAGCACATCCCCCTGTATGCCCGCCGGGTGGTGCAGAATAAGCAGACCATCACCTTTGAGTGTGAGGTCACCGACGATCAGAAAACCTTCGACTGGACGGACGCTGATTTTGTAGGCGACGATCAGCTGTACATCTATGAGGCCCATGTGGGCATGGCCCAGGAGGAAGGAAGAGTCGGCACCTACCGGGAGTTTGCCGACTATACCCTTGACCGCATCCAGAAGGCGGGCTACAACACCGTCCAGCTCATGGCCATCATGGAGCACCCCTACTACGGCTCCTTTGGCTATCAGGTGTCCAATTTCTTCGCCGCGTCCAGCTGGTTCGGCAAGCCCGAGGATCTGAAATACCTCGTCAACAAGGCCCACGCCATGGGCATCCGGGTGCTGTTGGACGTGGTGCACTCCCACGCCGTCAAGAACACCGCCGAGGGCATCAATATGTTCGACGGCACCACCTGGCAGTTCTTCCACGACGGAGCCAAGGGTGATCATCCGGCCTGGGGCACCAAGTGCTTCGACTACGGCAAGACCGGCGTGCTGCACTTTTTGCTCAGCAACCTGAAATTCTGGATGACCGAGTACCACTTTGACGGCTTCCGCTTTGACGGCGTGACCTCCATGCTGTATCACGACCATGGTCTGGGCACGGATTTCAACGAAAACTCCCGCTATTTCTCCCTGAACACCCACACCGAGGCCATTACTTACCTCCAGCTGGCCAACGAGCTGATTCGTCAGGTAAACCCCAAGGCCATCACCATCGCTGAGGATATGTCCGGCATGCCCGGCATGTGTCTGCCCATCGAAGACGGCGGCATCGGCTTTGACTACCGGCTGGGCATGGGCCTGCCCGATATGTGGATCAAGACCGTGAAGGAAAAGTCCGACGAGCAGTGGGACATCTTCCAGATGTGGTGCGATATGTGCCTGCGCCGTCCCGGCGAAAATACCATCGCGTATGTTGAATCCCACGATCAGGCGCTGGTGGGCGACCAGACCATGATCTTCCGGCTGGCGGGAGCCAACATGTACACCGACATGGACAAGGCCTGCCACAATCCCCGGATTGACCGGGCCATCGCCCTGCACAAGATGATCCGCCTGTTCACTCTGGGCGGCGGCGGCGAGGGCTACCTCAACTTCATGGGCAACGAATTCGGCCACCCCGAATGGATCGACTTCCCCCGGGAGGGCAACGGCTGGAGCTTCCACTACTGCCGCCGCCAGTGGAGCCTGAAGGACAACGGCTTCCTCAAGTACCAGTGGCTGGGGGACTTCGACGAGGACATGATTGCTCTGACCAAGGAGAATCGCATTTTCGACCAGCGCATGGGCGACCTGCTTCTGAGCAAAGGCCCTGAAAAGATGCTGGCCTTCTACCGCCACGGCCTGCTGTTCGCCTTCAATTTCCATCCTTCCATGAGCCTGACCAACGTGCTGATTCCCGTGCCCCAGCCCGGTGAGTACACCGTGGAGCTGTGCACCGACGACGAAAAGTACGGCGGCTTCAACCAGATTCAGCACATCGCCTACCCCACCAAGGACTTCGACGGCGTTCATTATGTGGAGCTGTACCTGCCCGCCCGCACCGCCGTGGTTCTCAAGGAGCGGGTCATCTTTCCCGAAGACGTAAAGGCGGAAACCCCCAAGCGCAAGCCCGGACGGCCCAAGAAGAACGCTGAGGTGAAGGAGCCTGCGGTGGAGGAAGCGCCCAAGCGCAAGCCCGGACGGCCCAAGAAGACCGCCGCCCCCGCTGAGGCGAAACCCGAGCCGGTTGTCGAGGAGGCACCCAAGAAGAAGCCCGGTCGGCCCAAGAAGTCTGCCGAGCCTGCCGTCAAGGCAGAGGAGACTCCGAAGAAGACCACCCGCAAACGCAGGAAAGCGGAATAATCACAAGCCGCCGGAGGGGATTCCCTTCCGGCGGTTTTCTCTATCTACACGCTTACACGCTTTACACGCGTGTTTTTCGTTCAGCCCGCAACGCAATCGACAGAAACCGCCCCCGCAGCCCTTGCCTTCTCTTTTTGGGGCAATGGCATCAACTTAAGCACCGAAGTGCCGTCAACCACTGTCATTGCGAGGAGCGCAGCGACGTGGCAATCCGTTTCCTACCTTGAAATGTTCAGGTTACTGGCATTTTTTAAGGAGAACGGATTCCCACGCCAGTAAAGCGCTACTTCTTCGGAATGACAGTTTCGCTTTCCCTCTGTACAAATTGACGAAACGATTTCAAAGTGAGACAGCCCCTTTCTCTATCTACACGCTTACACGCTTTACACGCGTGTTTTCCGTTCAGCCCCACACCGAACTGACAACCTTCGACAGGGTGGCAAGACTTGGCTCCCCCTCTGGGGGAGCTGGCACGGCCTTAGCCGTGACTGAGAGGGCCCTCTCCGTCCCCTACGGGGCCACCTCTCCCAAAGGGAGAGGCAAGCGCAGCCTGCCAAATTGGTATTTAGCACACAAATGCCTTCCCCCAAAGGGGGGAAGGCAAGGGCTGCGGGGGCGGTTTCTGTCGATTGCGTTGCGGGCTGAACGAAAAACACGCGTGTAAAGCGTGTAAGCGTGTAGCTACTGTCAATAGAACAGCAGATCCGAGTAGGTCGGGAAGGGCCAGTGGGCCTTGTCTGTCAGCGTTTCCAGCGTATCGGCCTGGCGGCGAACCTCCTCCATGTAGCCGCAGATCACACGGCGATAATACAGCGCTGCTTCCTCCGGCTCGGCGGGCACCTGACACAGGGCCTCCTTCAAGGATCGAACATGGTCATACAGGCGGTCGGTAGCGGTGCTCAGCTGCCCGGCGATGTCCGTTTCCGCCCAGCAGGACAGGCCCGCAGCCCGCTTGCCGATGATGCCGTCGCACAGCTCCCGGGCATACCCCATGGCTGCAGGCAGAATCTGATGCAGGGCCATGTCAATCATGGTCTTGGCCTCGATGGCTACCACCTTATTATAGGCATCCAGATGGATGCGGTAGCGGGCACGGAACTCCGTCTCGGTGAATACCCCGTGACGGGTCACCAGGTCGATGTTCTTCCGGCTGACATAAGTGGGCAGCGCTTCCGCCGCGGAAGGGAAATTGTGCAGCCCTCTGCGGGCGGCTTCTTCCTTCCATTCCTCCGAATAGCCGTTGCCGCTGAAAATAATCCGGCTGTGCTCCGTCAGCGCCTGACACACCAGCGTTTGCAGGGCCGCGTCAAAATCCTCCGCCTGTTCCAGCGCATCGGCGAAGCGCCCCAGCTCCTCGGCCATGATGGTGTTCAGGGCGATGTTGGGGCCGGACACGGACTGAGAGGAGCCCAGCATACGGAATTCGAACTTGTTGCCGGTGAAGGCCAGGGGGCTGGTGCGGTTGCGGTCGGTGGTGTCCTTGGGGATAGACGGCAGCACGTCCACGCCGATGCGCAGCATGCTTTTCTCCGGGTCTTGATAGTTGGTGCCGTCAATGATGGACTGCACCACCGCGTTCAGCTCGTCCCCAAGGAAGATGGACACGATGGCGGGCGGGGCCTCGCTGGCACCCAGCCGGTGGTCATTGCCCGCCGTGGCTACCGTGCAGCGCAGAAAATCCTGATACTCGTCCACACCGGCGATGAAGGCCGCCAGAAACACCAGAAACCGGGCGTTCTGCCGAGGGGTCTTGCCGGGGCTGAACAGATTTTTCCCGGTATCCGTAGACAGAGACCAGTTGTTGTGCTTGCCGGAGCCGTTGACCCCGGCGAAGGGCTTTTCGTGAAGCAGGCACACCAGATTGTGCTTGGCGGCGCACTTTTTCATAATCGCCATCATTTTCTGGTTGTCGTCGCAGGCGGTGTTGGCGTCGGTATAGATGGGGGCCAGCTCATGCTGGCAGGGGGCACCCTCATTGTGCTTGGTCTTGCTCAGGATGCCCAGCCGCCACAGCTGCTCGTCTAAGTCCTGCATAAAAGAGGATACCCGGGTGCGGATGGTGCCGAAATAGTGGTCATCCAGCTCCTGACCCTTGGGAGGCTGCGCGCCGAACAGGGTGCGGCCGGTGAGCCGCAGATCCTCCCGCTGGGCGTACAGATCCTTGGGTAGCAAAAAGTATTCCTGCTCCGCGCCAACGCAGGGAATGACCCGCTTTGTCTCGGTGTCGCCGAACAGCCGCAGAATCCGCAGCGCTTCCCGGGACACCTCGTCCATAGAACGCAGAAGCGGAGTCTTTTTATCCAGGGAATCCCCGGTATAGGAGAAGAAACAGGTGGGGATGTACAGGCTCCCGTCCTTCACGAAGGCGTAAGAGGTGGGATCCCAGGCGGTGTAGCCCCGGGCTTCAAAGGTGGCCCGCAGACCGCCGGAGGGGAAGGATGACGCGTCCGGCTCGCCCCGCACCAGCTCCTTGCCGGAAAACTCCATGATGACCCGTCCGTCGCCGGTGGGGCTGATGAAGGAATCGTGCTTTTCCGCGGTGATGCCGGTCATGGGCTGGAACCAGTGGGTGTAGTGGGTGGCTCCCTTTTCCAGTGCCCACTGCTTCATGGCCTCGGCAATTTTGTTGGCCACGTCCAGCGGCAGATGGGTGCCCTCGGCGATGCAGCGCTTCCAGGCGCCAAACACGTCCTCGGGGAGCCGCTGCTTCATGGTGTACGCGTTGAATACGTCGCTGCCGAAAATCTCCGGCAGATTCCTGATTTCACTCATAAAAGTCATGTCCTTTCCGAAAATGCTGCCAATTTTCTCAGAATATAACCATCATACCTTCTGATTTTATTCAAATTTTCCATAAAAAGCAAGGCGTGATTGTGCAGTAAAAACATTTGCCTTTTCCGCCCCGGTTTGTGCATTTCTCCAATTCCTTCGGATTTGAACCCAAAAATGAAATATTGAACAAATTCATCTTGCATTTTTTGTCGCAATCGCATATAATATGCCCATTATTACAGTGTTTAGGCCGAAAGGATGATTTTTGTGACCCCCTACTCTTGCATGAGCACCGCGGAATTGGCGCGGGAATATGCCACCATTCTGGACGAATATGATCAGCTGAAGGCGCAGGGTTTGAAGCTGAACATGGCCCGGGGCAAGCCCGCCAAAAAGCAGCTGGATCTGGTCAGCGGCATTCTGACCACTGTGCAGACCGCCGAGGACTGCCTGGACGACGGCATTGATGTCCGCAACTACGGCGAGCTGGCGGGTCTGCCCTGCGCGAAGGGCTACTGGGCCGACATTCTGGACTGCAAGCCGGAACAGATTTTCGTGGGCGGCGTAGCCAGCCTGAATCTCATGTACGACGTGGTATCCCGGGCATACACCCACGGCCTGCCCCACAGCCCCCGGCCCTGGTGCCGGGAGGAGAAGGTCAAGTTCCTGTGCCCCTGCCCCGGCTATGACCGGCATTTCGCCATCGGCGAGACCTTCGGCGCGGACCTGGTTCCCGTCCCCATGACCCCCACCGGCCCGGATATGGACGTGGTGGAGGAGCTGGTGAAGGATCCCGCCGTGAAGCTCATCTGGACGGTGCCCAAGTACTCTAACCCCGACGGCGTGATCTACAGCGACGAAACCGTCCGCCGCTTCGCAAGCCTCAAGCCTGCCGCCCCCGACTTCACCATTATGTGGGACAACGCCTACGGCGTTCACCAGTTCCGGGGGGAGTATGTCCCCTTCCCCGACCTCATTGGCCTGTGTGCCGAAGCCGGACGGCCTGACATGGTCATCGAATTTGCCTCCACCTCCAAGATCACCTTTGCCGGCGGCGGCATCTCCTGCATGGCCTCCAGTGAGGACAATATCAAGTATTTTACCAAGCTGTTTGGCATTCAGATGATCTCTCAGGACAAGGTCAACCAGCTGCGGCATGTGCGTTTTCTCCGGGATAAGGCCCACACGCTGGAGATTATGAAGCTCCATGCCGAGGTCATGCGGCCCAAGTTCGACGTGGTGAGCAAGTGGCTGAACCGGGAGATTAAGCCCCTGGGCTTCGCCCACTGGGTAGACCCCGACGGCGGCTATTTCGTGAGCCTGTACACCATGCCCGGAACCGCGAAACGGGTGTGGGAGCTGTGCCGGGAGGCCGGTGTGGTGCTGACGAACGTTGGCGCCACCTACCCCTACGGCAACGACCCCGCCGACGCCAACCTGCGCATTGCCCCCAGCCTGCCTCCTGTGGAGGAACTGGAAAAGGCCATGGAGGTACTCACCACCAGCATGAAGCTGGCTGCGCTGGAAAAGGTCATGAAGCAGTAAACCGTCAAAGTCTCCGGCTTGCGCCGGAGACTCAGACTGTCGAAAAAACTGCGTTTTCCTCACCGTAGGGGCCGATGCCCACATCGGCCCGCGGTAAAAGCGTACAATTATTTCAAAATCTACGGCGAATTCGGAACATCTACATAGGGGGGCGATGTGCCTCAATCGCCCCCCTACGGAGTGTTATTTGACACGCTGAGTCTCCGGCTTGCGCCGGAGACTTGTTTTTTCTATTGGACAGCCGCTCTTTTTCACAGATAGCCGGACAGTGTGTCAACAGCCATACCATAAAGCGGCGCTTCCCGGATCCATACCGCCTTATACATCCGGCATCAGCACCCGAAATCGGGAACCGCTGCAATCAATCCGCCCTGCCCTTTTCAGCTTGCTGATTTCCGCCGACATGGCGCTGCGCTCCACCCCCAGATAGTCCGCCAGCGCCTGCCGGTCATAGGGAATGACGAATTCCGGGCTGCCATGCTGCTTTGCCTGCTCCAGCAGAAATTCCATCAGCTTTTCCTGGGTGGTTTTCTGGGACATGCAGCGTATTTTCTGGGTGAGGATCAGATTCTTCTGGGCAATTCCCCGCAGGAGATTCCCTACCAGCTTGCTGTGGAAAGGGCAGGCATTGGGGCAGCTTGTCAGTACCCGTTTGCAGTCCAGCAGCACTACCACAGCGCTTTCCAGAGCGATGGCACTGACTGGCAGGGTTTCCACCCCCGCACAGGCGAAGGCCTCCGCGAACAATCCTCCGGGGGACACCACGGTCAGCACACTGCGGTTCCCATAGAAGTCGGTTCGCAGAATTTGAACTTTGCCGGAGAGTACCACACCCACAAATGTCGCAGCCTCGCCTTCCAGAAACACAGGACTTCCCTTGGGCGTTTGGATGATTTTTCCATCCAGGCAGCGCAGCATTGACGTTCGTTCCTCCCGGGACATTCCGGCAAACAGAGGACATTTGGATAAGCTATCAAAATATTCTTCCATAGAGCGCTCCTTTGTTGGATTTACAACATACAGTTTTCCTCAAGTATAGTAAACTGATGCCATCAAATCAATAGGAGGAATCCATATGATTCGCAAAATTATTCAAATCGACCATAGTAAATGCAATGGCTGCGGCGCTTGTGCATCGGCCTGCCATGAGGGAGCCATCGCCATGGCGGAGGGGAAAGCCCAGCTGATGCGGGATGATTACTGTGACGGTCTTGGGGACTGTCTGCCCGCATGTCCCACGGGAGCCATCTCCTTTGTGGTGCGGGAGGCCGCTGCCTATGATGAAGCCGCCGTGCTGGCGGCAAAGGCAAAGAAGGAAGAAAAGCTGCCCTGCGGCTGCCCCGGCACCGCCAGCAAAGCCATTCACCGGCAGCAGGAGCCTGCTGTCTGCAGCGCACCGGCCTCCCAGCTGCGCCAGTGGCCCGTGCAGATTAAGCTGGCTCCCGTAAACGCCCCCTGGTTTGATGAAGCGGATCTGCTGGTGGCCGCAGACTGCACCGCCTACGCCTATGGCAATTTCCATCAGGCGTTCATCCAGGGACGGATCACGCTGGTTGGCTGTCCCAAGCTGGACAGCGTGGATTATGCGGAAAAATTGACGGAAATCCTCAGAAACAACGCGATTCGCAGCGTCACTGTGGTGCGAATGGAGGTGCCCTGCTGCGGCGGCATGGAGAATGCGGTGAAAAGAGCTTTGCAGCATAGCGGCAAGTCCGTTCCCTGTAATGTGGTGACCATTTCCACCGATGGACGAATTCTGGACAGAAAATAAGGAGAAGCCAGAATAAATTACCCTATCCGTGGGAGCAGCCCCCGGCGGATACCGCCGTACTGTCCCTGGTGCTGTCCTGGTACGAGTAAAGGCGGTGTGCATACCACTGACGCTGCTGCATCTAGGCATCAAGAATATCGGCCTCAGCCCCACGCTGCCCGCCTTCCCGACCCCCAACGTGGCGGAGTATCCGATGAAACACTTTGACCTTCGCCCCACTACCACCCCGGAACAGGAGCTGCAAGCGATTCTGCGCTGACTAATTTTTTGCCGGGAAAGCAATGACCGTCTTGATAATGGTTCCTGCACCGGCTTCATCCCATTTTTTCAAAAATTTGAATCCTTCAAAAAATAACGCCAAATGAACGCCAAGCCATTTTGAGGGCCTTTCAAACCGTCCTAAAAAGTTAAGAAAACCGCCGCTTTCGCGCAGAAAACGGCGGTTTTTGTGGAGCTAGTGACCTGACTCGAACAGGCGACCTTCTCATTACGAGCGCGCGCTAAAGCATTTGGCAGCTTCTCGTAAGTTGCGGAAAGTGCTGGTATTGCAAGCACTTTTTTATCTCCAAGGTTTTGTGTCATCCCGTCTTATGGGGTATCTTTAGGCCATTTTTGAGAAAAAATAACGCCAAATTAACGCCAAGTTTCCGCCAAGTGCTGTTTCCGAAAAAGTTGCCGGTACTGACAGGCTTGACATCCCCAACTTTTAAGGATGGATTCGGGCTTTATTTTCTCAGGTTCAAAAAACGGCAATTCCGAACTTTTACGGAATCTTTCAAGATAATCCCATATTCATTGCTTCTTAAAAACCCGTTGTCTTTTCTTTGAATACAACAGCAGTATTTCTTTCTTGATTATACCCTCTGTCACAGTTAATTTCAAGATGAATTTAGCACCCGGTTGGGTGCTTTTTTCATATACACTTTTAAGAAAGGAGCCACGCATTATCCCTCGCAAATCCCCTGAATCGATAGGCAGCATTTACAGCATTCCCATCGACCAGCTCCATCCTCACCCGGACAATCCCTTCGGCATTCGGGACGATCCTTCCATGCTGGAACTCATAGAAAGCGTGAAGAAACATGGCGTTCTGGTTCCGGCGATTGCCAGACCGAAGCCGGAGGGTGGTTATGAGCTGGTTGCCGGTCACCGCCGTCAGAGAGCCAGTCAGCTTGCCGGTTTGGATTCCATGCCGGTGATCGTGATGAATCTCGATAACAATGACACCATCATCCAGCTCGTTGACAGCAACATCCAGCGGGACAACATTCTTCCCTCCGAACGGGCAAAAGCCTATAAACTCCGCATGGAAGCGGTCAAAAAGAAGGCCGGAAGGCCCCAAAAGGAGGAAGATCAAAATTCGCCGAAAATTTCGGCGAATTTCCGAAGTGATGATTCCATCGGAGAATTGGCTGGCGTCAGCGGTGATACAATCCGCAATTATATCTCCCTGACAAACCTGATTCCCGAACTCATGGAGATGGTGGATGAAAAGAAAATCGCACTCAGCCCTGCCTATCAGATCGCCGCACTCCCCCAGGAAAGTCAGAATCTGCTCTACGATACCATCGAAAGTGAGCAGGCAACTCCCTCTCTATCCCAGGCGCAGCGTATTCGCAAGCTGAGCCAAAGCGGGAAACTTAACGAGGATTCTATGCTCCAGATTATGATGGAGCAGAAAAAGCCGGAAAGGAATGACATCACCCTGTCCGGCGAGAAGCTTCGCAAGTACTTCCCACGCTCCTACTCCCCTCAAAGAATCGAAGAAACGATCTACAAGCTGTTGGATGCCTGGATACGCAAGCGTCAGCACGACAAAAGTCGGTAAAACTGAATATCCCCCCAGCCGGACAGCATTTGTCCGGCTTTTTTCATTTCCAAGCAAAGGAGATATTGTGTATCCATAAGTTCACCTATTCTGCCGAGGATGTGGATTGCAAGCTCTGCACAGAGCATTTTGGAAGAAATGGATGCCGACAGGATTTCTGCCCCTATTATGCGGAGCGAATCGAAGCCGGTGTCATTTCCTACGGGGAAGCAATTTCTTCGCTGATTCCACCCACAAGCAGCATCCGATACCGTCTGCCTGGATTGATTCACGACTTTCCCTGTTCCCTCTGGGCTGATGAAAAACACGAAACCAGAATGAAGGTCTTTGATAACCGTCTGGGCTACATCAAAAGCAGAAACACCCCCAGCCATTACGCAGCCCTGTACCTTCTGACCTCCAACGATGCCCTATACCGGCGGACTGCCAACTGCTTTTACCACGGCGGCATTGACTTTTCCTATGCCGTTCTTCGCGGCATTTCTCCGCACAACTATGCCCTGCTTTATGCCGCAAAGGGGCTGCGCCATGAAGAAGGCCTGACAGAATCAGAGCTTGCCGATCCGCTGGTAATCGACGACGAAGCGTTCCGGCTGATTATGAATGCCCTTCTCATTGCCAAGTACGGCACCGCCGCATTCAATTTGAAAGGAGACATATCCCATGAGCCGTGATTTTGGCGTTACTGACGGTCATTCCCTCTATTCCCTCCATCGCTACCGCAGCGATGTACGCCACATGGTCATTTTCGATGATCTGGTGGAAAACGAGTATCACCGGGTTCGGCTCTATGTTTCGGTCCCGGTTTACGAAATGATCCGCAAGGCGGAAGCCGATGGGCTGCTTCGGGTTGTCCACCACGAAGAAATCGTGGAGGGCTGTTCCGAGCCGGATTCCCCCCGGCGCAGAAAGCAAAAGCACAAATAATCATTTTCCAAATCTATCAGGAGGTTTATTTCCATGAACAAAATTGAAAAGCTGAACGAAAGCATCCGCACCCTCTTTCGCGGTGAAGGTGAGAAATTCTGCTACACCCCCGGCGAAATCGAGCGGCTGGTATGCAGCCTGAATTATAAGCAGCTGTACAGCGTTCTGTGCGACATGGCAGAGCCTGTATTCGCCTGCTGTGCCGGAGGCGGTATCTGCGATTCCCACCAGTATCACAGCACCAAGCTGTTCCCGGTGAATGCAACTCTGATTTGGAGTGACGAGGGGGAACCGCTGGGCGATGACAACATCTCCACTTCCTACTCCAATGAGCTTTGGCTGCTGGAGGATATGACCATCGCTGCCGTCTCCTGCTTCCGTGTTCTCAACTCCGCTGCCAGCTATATCACCGAGTATCGGGAATACAAAGGTGACGAATGGCCCGCTCACCTCGTTCCTGTGAACATTCTGGAGCTGTGGCAGTCGCTGATCGATAAGTACCTGGACTGCGGCGACGAAGAACTGGATGCTGCGCTGAAGGCGATCATCTACGAGCCTTAATACATCAGCACCGACCCATCATCAAAATTTAAGAAGATTGGAGCGCAGAACGCTTAGAAAAACGCTTTGCATGGGAGGGCATGGACACAGGTTCCTGCCCTCCTTGCTTTTTGGAGGTAAATCAAATGGCTGTAAGCGTTGCACTTCTTCAAAATGCCGCTAATCTGATACCGTCTGAAAAATTTCTGGATTCTGGTAGAAAAACGCTTTTCATTTTCAACATCAAATACTATACTGTTCATAGTGCAGACCTCATGTATGTGTTTGGTGTTTTGTGGTGATTACATTATACCATACATTGGGTCTGTACTGTTTTTTTATTTCGGATTTCTAGGGGTGCGAAGTTTGAGTTCATTACTAAATATGGTAATAGAGCAAGTAGAACACTGCAGTACAGATGCGGTCATATTAAGGTTTAATCCCTGGCTCTGTTCCGATCCCAAACAACTTATTACCCAATTCTTTAAACAGTTGGCAAGCGCAATAAAAATTAAAAAACCTGCTGCAGATACTATGTGTGAATTAGTCGATCAATACGCTGACCTTTTTGATGCAGCCAGTCTCATCCCATACGCGGGAACTGCAATTGCAGCTGCGGGTAAAGTGTTTGCCAACAAGGCAAGAAACCGCATGAACCGAAAGAGCAACGATATGCAGGGACAAAAAGATGAGATAATCCGCACAATGGTTAAGGTATATTTGAGGATAAAAAGGTCGAACCCACAGTATTAGCGTTGCTTTTGCAGGACTTTGAAACACAACATGGACGCTTTACTGATAAGGGATCAAACGAAGATAAACAGATGATTTCATTGGATGAGCTTTTAGAGCTCGAGCCTGTGTTTAAGTCGCGATGCATCGATGCAATAGATTCCGGTACTGCTTTATCACAATATGGTGGGCTAAACTTCTTGTGGATGCTAAGCCAACTTGACGAAGAACTTGTAAAACACATCGAAGAAACGCTTGTTACAGATGATATATCGCTTGCAAAAGTTATCAGCTACTGTACCTCTCGTGGAAAAACAGCAGTCAAGCTTGTTGTAGGAACACGCCAAGTAAATAAGGAAACGCTCAGTGAATTTATTGATGTAGAGGAAGCTTATCGGCGCATAAAAGTCTTTATTACAACTTCCGCAACCGCACTCCACTGATCTCTGTTTCCTTGACCGAAGGATATCAGCTGCGAAAATCCGCGTCAAGGATGCTGCGCACCGCGTTCCGCGGCTTCGTCCTTGACCCGAATTTCCCCAGCTGATGCAGAGTTGACCCTTTGCGCACTGCCCTCTTGTGAAGTAACCAAGGGGCGGTTAAACCGCCCCCTGTAATAGATTTCTACCAGATACCAGAATCATTTTTGCGCATAACTCTTGACACTACCACCAAAACAGCCACATTTTCGTATTCACCGCCCCAGTTTCGCTTCAGGTAGATACCGTCCACATACACATAAGGGTACTTTCGCGTCAGCGGCCGGTTGCGCCAGGTCTCGATGTTGGCATAGGCTTTCTTGTTCAGCTCACTGATGGTGGAGGCGGACACCTTGCTGCCCCACAGAGCCTCGGTGATGTCCTCCACACGGCGCACGGACACGCCTGCCAGGTACATCTCGATAAGAGCTTCCTCCACGCTGCTCTCCCGGCGGCGGTAGCGTTCGATGATGGCAGTCTCGAAAGAGATGCCTTTGAGTCGGGGCATATGCAGGGTAACATCCCCGGAGGTGGTGGTAAGCTTTCGGTCACAGTGACCGCTGCGGTAGCCCTGACGGGCCTCGCTGCGCTCGTAGCGTGCTGCTTGGGTGAGTTTTTCTGCTTCGGCTTCCAGCAGTTCGTTGAGCGTTTCCTCCACGCTACCGCGAACCAATTCCTTGATTTGCCCCTTGATTATTTCCTCGTTGAATTGTACAATGTTGTTGGACATGGTTTGTCGTCTCCTTTCAGAATGTGTGTAGCAACTTCATTCTACCAGAGACCGGCAAGCCGTGTCTACTTTTTTGCTCTATTCAATTTGCGCAACTTATTGTACCTTATCAGATTTGTATGGATTCATCAGGATTTTTTCTTGTTGTATTATTCAAATCCCTCCTTCTCCGCCAAAAAAATCCTCTTTCGTCTGACGCGAAAGAGGATTTTTCTTTTCCATAATAACAATATGTCCTCTGTGCCAGGTGGCACAGAGGGCGTTTTCTTTACTCAACATCCAGCTTTACATCATCATTCTCCACAGTGATACGGATGGAGGAAATGGGATGCTCAAAGCTGTCGATAATGGTTTCGGAGATGGGATCCTCCAGCTCCCGCTGGATGGTGCGGCGAAGGTTCCGGGCGCCGTAGGTGGTGGAATAGGCCTTCTTCACCAGCAACTGTCTCAGATCATCGTCCCAGCTCAGGGTCAAGCCACGGGCGGACAGGCTGTCATGAAGCTCGTTCAGCATAATATCCGCGATGCCAAGGAAATTCTCCTCCGTTAGGTGGTTAAAGGTCAGGATTTCGTCCACACGGTTCAGAAATTCAGGACGCAGGAACTCCCGCAGGGCCTTCATGGTGGTCTCCTGCACCTTATCCCCTTCCGTCCGTCCGAAGCCCAGACCGCCTACCCGGCCCTCAGAACCGGCATTTGAGGTCATCACGATGATGGTGTTCTCGAAATTCACCACACGGCCCTGGGCGTCGGTAATCCGGCCGTCGTCCAGAACCTGCAGCAGCACATTCAGCACGTCGGGGTGGGCCTTCTCAATTTCGTCAAACAGCACCACGCTGTAGGGACGGCGGCGGATTTTCTCCGTCAGCTGTCCCGCCTCGTCATAGCCAACGTAGCCGGGAGGCGAACCAATCAGCTTGGAGACCGTGTGCTTCTCCATATATTCCGACATATCCAGCCGGATCAGGGCATCCACGCTGTCAAACATGTCATTTGCCAGCTGCTTGACCAGCTCCGTCTTGCCCACGCCGGTGGGGCCAACAAAAATGAAGGACACAGGCCGCTTCTTGGGGCTGATACCCACCCGGTTCCGGCGGATGGCCCGAGCCACCGCTTCCACCGCCTGATCCTGACCCACGATGTGGGTTTTCAAGCGGTCGGCAAGGCCCTTGATCTGCTGATACTCCTGGGCCTTGATCTTGGAGGCGGGAATCTTCGTCCACAGCTCGATAATTCTCGCCAGATTCTCCATGGTCACGGCTGGCTTCGGCATGGCTTCCAGTTCTTCGATTCTGGGCGCCAGCTGCATCAGCTTGCTGCGAAGATAGGCAAGACGTTCATAGTTCTGATTCTCGGTATCCTCATTAAGCATCCGAAGCTCCAGTTCATAATCGTCCCGCTCTTTTTTGAGCTGTGCCAGCTCGGAGATTTCCTTGCATTGTAGGTTCACATCAGAACAGGCCTCGTCCAGCAGGTCAATGGCTTTGTCCGGGAGGAAACGGTCCGTAATATACCGTTCCGAAAGAACGACGCACTGGTGGGCAATCTCCGGGGAAATCTCCACACCATGGAATTCGGCATAGGATTTGGCGATGCCCTGCATAATCTGGCTGGCCTCGGCGATGGTGGGTTCCGCCACGGTCACCGGCTGGAACCGGCGCTCCAGGGCAGCGTCCTTTTCAATGTACTTGCGGTACTCGGCAAAGGTGGTAGCGCCGATAACCTGAATCTCTCCCCGGGACAGGGCTGGTTTCAGGATGTTTGCGGCGTTCATGGAGCCTTCGGCATCCCCCGCGCCCACAAGATTGTGCACCTCGTCGATGACCAGAATGATGTTACCGCACTCCTTGATCTCACCGATCAGGCTCTTCATGCGGCTTTCAAACTGGCCCCGAAACTGGGTCCCGGCTACCAGAGCGGTTAAGTCCAGCAGGAATACTTCCTTGTCCCGCAGCTTATAGGGGACGCTGCCGGAGGCAATCCGCTGGGCAAGGCCTTCCGCGATGGCAGTTTTGCCCACGCCCGGCTCGCCGATCAGGCAGGGGTTATTCTTCTGGCGGCGGTTCAGAATCTGAATCACCCGCTCTGTCTCCACGTCTCTGCCGATGACCTGATCCAGCTTCCCTTCTCTGGCCCGGCCCGTTAAGTCCATGCAGTAGCTGTCCAGGAACTTATGCTTCTTATTCTTCTTTTTGCCCTTCCCTTCCTCGCTCTGCTCTTCCCGCTTGGCAGGGCGCTGGGGCTGAGCGGGAGGGTTGGGATTTCCGCCAAACAACTGATTCAGCAGGGGGAAGGTTGCGGTCTGGCTGTCGATTTCGTCATCATCCGCGTCGTCGCTGTTGTCCCGCTGACCAAACATACTGCTCATTTCGTCCGCCAGCATATCCAGATCGTCCTCGGAAATGCCCATCTGCTTTACCGCCTGATCGATCTGGGGAATGCCCAGACTCCGGGCGCATTTCAGACAGTAGCCTTCATTCATAGTAACGCCGTTTTCGACCTTGGTAATAAACACAACGGCAATATTTTTCTTGCATTTCGTGCACATTTTCGGCTGCATAGTCACTCACTCCTTTTCCTTTCGGTGAAGTATAGCATAGAACCGCCAAAAAAGGAAAAACAAATTATGAACACTATTGTGTCCAGTCGCTGCCCACCTCAAATTGCTCGATGCCGTCATCGTACCACAGGTGGGTCATGTACAGGCCCCCGGGGGGCACGGTAGGGCCGGCGGCGGTGCGGTTGCCGGAGTCCAGAATGGCCCCGATTTCCTCGGGTTTGATCTTCCCCTCCGCCGCGTAGACCACGGTACCCGCCATGGCCCGGGCCATGTTGTACAGAAAGCCGTTGGCGCAGACCTTCAGAGTGATCAGATTCCCCTGCCGCTCCACATTGTAATAGTATACCGTCCGCACGGTGGATTTGACATCCGTGCCCACACTTCTCACCGCCGCGAAATCGTGGGTTCCCACGAACTGGCTGGCTGCCGCCTGCATGACGGCTTCGTCCAGATGCCGGGGGTAAAACCACGCCCGGTTAACAAAAAACGGATCTTTCAAACGGGAATTGTAGATTTGGTAGGTATATTCCTTGCGGACACAGGAGCCGATGGCGTTGAAGTTCTCGTGAACCGCAAAAGCCTTCGTCACCACGATATCACAGGGCAGGTGCGTGTTGAGGGCGTAAGGAAGCCGCTCCACCGGGATGGTGGAGGTCGTTCGGAAATTTGCCACATAGCACCGGGCGTGAACCCCGGCATCGGTGCGTCCGCAGCCGGTCATATGCACCGGGTGCCCTACGATCATAGCGGCGGCTTTTTCCAGAGTCTCCGCCACGGTGGGAAGGTTCTTCTGCACCTGCCAGCCGTGATAGTCCGTACCAAGATAGGTTAAAATCAGAGCGATATTGCGCATAGCGATCCTCACAGGCCCATAGATTTCAGCACAATCACCGCAATGAGCAGCACTGCGCCGACTCCGTAAGCCAGGAAATCCTCCCGGTGGTAGCGCAGCAGCTTCATCTTGGTGCGGCCCTCGCCGCCCTGATAACAGCGGCACTCCATGGCGGTGGCCAGCTCGTCCGCCCGGCGGAAGGCGCTGATAAACAGGGGCACCAGAATGGGAATCAGGGCCTTGGCCCGCTCCATGAGAGAGCCGGTCTCAAAATCCGCGCCTCTGGCCTTCTGGGCACACATGATCTTGTCGGTCTCCTCAATCAGGGTGGGGATGAACCGCAGGGCAATGCACATCATCATGGACAGCTCATGCACCGGGACGCCGATTTTTTTCAGTGGCTTCATCAGAGATTCCAGCCCGTCCGTCAGAGCAATGGGCGAGGTGGTGTAGGTCAAAAGGAAGGTGCCGGTAATCAGCATCAGGATGCGGGACATCATCATCACCGCCCGGGTAAGGCCCCCGGTGGTGACCGTGAGAATCCAGAAATGGAAGATCACTCCCCCCTCC
The DNA here is from genome assembly GCA_022786995.1 of Clostridiales bacterium. Lineage (GTDB taxonomy): Bacteria > Bacillota > Clostridia > Oscillospirales > Oscillospiraceae > Faecousia. The sequence continues at coordinate 64,431 of JALFUW010000012.1, read as the reverse complement.
TGGGTAAAGAACAGATTGAGGACGCCGGTGAAAATCAGGATCATCACCAGCGGCTTCATGCCCCGCAGTATGGATTTGAGCGGAATGGTGGAAAGCCAAATCACCGTCACAAGGAACACAAGCATGAGACCGTAGGACACCCAGCTCTCCGCCAAAAACAGCGCAACAATGTAGACAACCAGCATAATGAGCTTGGTTCTGGGATCCAGCCGGTGAATGACGGATTGTCCCGGGAAATACTGGCCCAGCGTAATATCCTTAAGCATTCCCAGCACCTCCCCGCAGCCGTTTGATCTCGGAAACAGCCTGCTCAATGGTGTAGACGTTGGCTACATCCAGTCCCAGTTTTTGAAGGTGCAGGAACACCTGGGTGACCTGGGGAATGTTCAGGCCCATGCTTACCAGTTCCTCGGCGTGGGTAAACACCTCAGCGGGGGTGCCGTCCATGGCAAGCCTGGAGCCGTTCATCACCAGCAGCCGATCCGTCAGACGGGCCACGTCCTCCATGGAGTGGGACACCATCATAATGGTTGCGTTTCTGGCCCGGCGGTAGGCTTCGATATTACCGAGAATCTCAGATCTTCCCACAGGGTCAAGCCCGGCGGTGGGCTCGTCCAGAATCAGCACCTCCGGCTCCATGGCAATGACGCCGGCAATGGCCACCCGGCGCTTCTGTCCTCCTGACAGGTCAAAGGGGGAAACCTCCAGCTGTTCCGGGGTCAGGCCCACAAAGCCCGCGGCCTCCCGGACACGGCGGTCAATCTCCTGCTCGCTCAGGCCCATATTTTGGGGGCCAAAGGCGATGTCCCGGTACACCGTCTCCTCAAAGAGCTGGTACTCCGGGTACTGAAACACCAGTCCCACCCGGAAACGAGCCTGCCGGGTCAGCTTCTTATCCGACCAGATATCCACGCCGTCGAGCAGAACTTGGCCGGAAGTTGGTTTCAGCAGGCCGTTGAGCTGCTGCATCAGAGTGGATTTGCCGGAGCCGGTGTGTCCGATGATGCCGATGAATTCTCCCGGCTCTACGGAAAAGGAAATGTTATCCAGCGCTTTGTGCTCAAAGGGCGTGCCCACGCTGTAGATGTAGTTCAGATTTTTTACTTCCAGAATTGGTTTCAATCAAGATTCCTCCCAGCGGGTCAAGCCTTTACCAGATTGTAAAGTGCCTGCGCGCATTCTTCGGGTTCCAACGCATCCAGCGGCAGATGACAGCCCTGCCGGTTCAGCTCCCAGCACAGCTCCACGGTTTCCGGCGATGCAAGACCGATATCGTGCAGGAGCTCCACCTGGGAGAAAACCTCCCTGGGGGTTCCGTCCGCAGCAACCTTGCCCTTGTTCAGAACCACCACCCGGTCAGCCTTGGCGGCTTCGTCCATGTGGTGGGTGATCAGCACCACGGTGATCCTCTTTTCCCGATTCAGCCTGCCGATGGTGTCGATCACCTCCCGGCGGCCCCGGGGATCCAGCATGGCGGTAGGCTCGTCCAGCACGATGCACCTTGGCTCCATGGCGATGATGCCGGCGATGGCAATGCGCTGCTTCTGTCCGCCGGACAGAAGATGGGGCGCGTGCTCCCGGTATTCGTACATCCCCACCTGCTTCAGGGCGTTATCCACCCGATGGCGGATTTCCGGGCCGGCGATGCCTAAATTCTCCGGGCCGAAGGCTACGTCCTCCTCCACCACATTGGCAACAATCTGGTTGTCCGGGTTCTGGAATACCATGCCAACATTGCGGCGGACGGTCATGATGCGGTCTTCATTGGATGTATCGATGCCGCAGACGTAGACCTTGCCGCCGGTGGGCAGCAAGATGGAATTAAAATGCTTGGCAAGGGTGGACTTGCCGCAGCCGTTGGTGCCGAGAATGGCGACGAAGCTGCCCTCCTGAATTTTGAGGTTCATGTCCTCAAAAACAGGGATACCGGGTGTATCCTCCACCCCGGGGTAGGTGTAGGCCAGATGCTCTACAGAAATAATCTCACTCAAATTGCTTCCTCCGTCTAAGGTGTCCAGCGCCCGGTGGCGCCGCAGGGCAGCACAAGGCCGGACTCCTTCACCGGCAGGCCCAGCTCCCCCGCTTCCGTTTTTCCGCCGTACAGGCTGCCGAATACCACATCCGAGGCATAGGCGACGGCAGACGGCGCAAGGCCGGTGGTGTAAGAATTGATGATGACAAACAGCGGATCGTCAGACAGCACCTTGGCTGCCTCCTGCAGGAAGGGGTAAAAGCTGGTCTCCATCTTCCAGATCTCGCCGCCGGGGCCCCGGCCGTAGCTGGGCGGATCCATGATGATGCCGTCATAGCGACGGCCCCGGCGGATTTCCCGCTGGATAAACTTGGTGCAGTCATCCACCATCCAGTGGATGGGGCAGCCGTCAAGGCCGGAGGCAACAGCATTCTCCTTTGCCCATGCCACCATACCCTTGGAGGCATCCACATGGAACACCTCCGCGCCGCCGGCGGCTGCCGCCAGTGTGGCGCCGCCGGAATAGGCGAACAGGTTCAGTACCCGCACCGGCCGTCCGGCTGTGGCAACCTTCTGACGGATGAAATCCCAGTTCGCCGCCTGCTCCGGGAACACGCCGGTATGCTTGAAATTCATGGGCTTGACGTTAAAGGTCAGATAATCCCGGTATTTGATCTGCCAGCGCTCCGGCAGTTTGTGATCCGTCCAGTGGCCGCCACCAGTGTTGGAACGAACGTACCGGGCATCAAACTGCCGCCATTCGGGTCTTCTCCGGGGGGTGTTCCAGATCACCTGGGGGTCTGGGCGAACCAGGACATAACTGCCCCAGCGTTCCAGACGCTCGCCGCCCGACGTATCCAGAACCTCATAGTCCTTCCATGCGTTGGATATCCACAGCATATTCTTCCCTCTTCTCTATCGTGTCATTGCTCAGCCGTCACCATCCGGCCAGCCGTTGACAAACCCATCGTCGGTATTCTCAAATATCGTATCAGAGCCGTCAAGACTCTCATCAATCCACGCCCCGGAGCCGTGCAGCGGGCACTCGATATAGGGTTTATCATTGTCATACTCATTGTAGAAGCCCCGCCAGCCCTCACCGCCGGTGTAGTAAACGCCGCCGGCATTCAGGTAGGCATCGTTGAGGCCCACGCTGGCCGCGTCCCGGATTTCCTGAACTTCCGCTTCCGAAAGCTTCACCAATCCCGCCCGATAGACATCCGCGTCGGGATAAGAAGCGCAGTATTCCGTCGCGACACCGCCGCCGGTGCCGCAATAGTCCATCATCACATGCTTGTCGCAGGTCTCCGTGGGCGCGTCTGCGGGGTATACGTTTACATAAACCACGCGGTCAAGGCCACGGGCATCCCGTTGGCAGGCATCGGTGGCCAGCTTGCCGGAATCCAGACAGATCGCCACAGAGCGGAAGGCGCTGCCGTCATAGAGCGCATCGTTGGAAAGGCCGGAGTGGATGGGCTGCATGACCTTTTTCCAGAGAACCGCCGCCGGGTTGGTGCCCAGATTGATCTGCTCAGGCTGGTCATAGCCCACCCAGACCGCCGCCGTGTAGTGGCTGGTGTAGCCGCAGAACCAGCGGTCCCGGTTGGAGGAGGTGGTGCCGGTCTTGCCGGCAATGGTCTGTCCGCCGAAAATCGCCGCGCCGCCGGTGCCGTTGTTGGCCGCATTATACAGGCAGTAGTTCATATAATTCACAGTCTTTTCGCTGAGAATCTTTCGGGTATCCTGGGTGTTGTCCACCACCAGCTCACCGTCACTATTATACACCTTTGTGTACAGACGGGACTCCCGGTACATACCATCGTTGGCGAAGGTAGCGTAGGCCGTGGCCATTTCCTGTACGGTAGAACCCACGGTCAGTGCGCCCAGCGCCAGCGGCGCAAGGCCCACATCGGACTTGATCTCCGTCTCTGTCGGGTACTGCTCCACCAGATTCTTCTGACCAAAGTTATACTTTGCGAAGCTGTAGCCGTACTCCTGTCCGATGCTGTTCAGCGTTCGGACGGAGATGGTGTTGACCGAGGACACGATGCCCTGGTAGACCGTGCGGGCATACTGGTATTTGCGGTTGTCGTTCTTGGGCCAGTTGCCATCGGTGTAGCTGATCGGCAGATCCTTAAATACCGTGGCTGGACTCACCTTGCCGGACTCGAAGGCAGGCGCGTACACCGAAATGGGCTTCTGGGAGGAGCCGGTCTGAAGCTTGGCCTGGGTGGCACGGTTGTAGCCCATGAAGGTCTTCTTTTCGCCCACGCCGCCGGACAGGGCAACCACGTCGCCGGTGCGGTTGTCGATGACCACAATGGCGGACTGGAGCTGCTGGTTGCTCCGGGTTTCAGGGATGTTGGCAAGATCGGAATAGATGGCATCCACCTGCTTCTGCACGTCCATGTCCAGGGTGGTGTAGATATGGTAGCCGCCCTTCTGAATGCGGTCAAGATATACGTTTCTGGCATTTTCATCCATGGAATCCCAGGCTTTGCCGTCCTGCTCCGCAAGATAAGACGCGAAATCAACGATAACCGCGTCTACATACCAGGAGTAGACATGCTGGGAAGCATTGGTAGAAACGCTGGTAGCACTGCCGCAGACGGGGCAGTAGCAGGTATCCCCTTCTCCGGCGAAGGTGCTGCGAACCCCCGCGTAGCCGCACTCCCAGTTGTCGCAGACCGTCCAGCGGTCGGCGTCGGCGATGCCCTCCTTGAAGACCATCTCCTGATCCACAGCCTCCTGGTACTCCTCGTCGGTGAGGTAGCCCTGATTGTGCATTTCGCTCAGGACATTGAGCTGACGGTAGCGGTTCCGCCCCGCGCCGTCCCGCTCCTCACCCTTGTACTTGTAAACGCTCAGGGAATAGGGATTGAACAGAGAAGGGTTGTTGGTAATGCTGATCAGGCTGGCGCACTCGGCAGGAGTCAGGCTTTGCAGCTCCTTGCCGAAGTACTCCGCCGCGGCGCTCTTGACACCGTAGCAGCCCCGGCCCAGAAAGATCTCATTGAGGTAATACTCCATAATGAGGTCTTTGTCGTACTGCTTTTCAAAGAGCTGGGCCCGGAAAATCTCCATGACCTTCCGCTGCACGGTGATGCTCTTTTCCTGGGTCAGATTTTTCACCAGCTGCTGGGTGATGGTAGAGCCGCCGAACTGCTCATCTCCACCAAAGAACATATTGAGACAGGCCTTGACGGTGGTGATCCAGTCCACACCCTGATGCTCGTAAAATCGCTTATCCTCAATCGCCACAGCCGCGTGCACCATGGCTTCGGGAATTTCATCCAGAGAGGCCCACTGGCGGTCGGTGGTGGTGTAGATCTGCTGGAGCTGCTGGATATCGCCGCTCTTGTCTACATAATATATAAAGGAAGTTCGTTCCAGATCATAGTCCTCCATGGACCAGTTCCCGGCTTCCGCGAGAATGTCATCCTGAAGATAATCACCCAGCGTACCGGCGAATACCGCCCCGCAGATCAGAAGAATCAGCAGAACGGTAGCGGCAGCGCCAATGGCAATCTTGAATAGTGACAGCACCACAGAACCGCCGGTATACACAAGCTTTATGAGCCAGTGGGGATCCCACTCCTGCCGGGGCTTTTTCCTTCTCCTTTTGAAAAACTTTTCTTCAGCCATAGGGTTACCTCCGTAAACGCGGTCATAATCCGCGAGAAAACCGCAGTATTCTGTCGTCAGCGCATGACAATACGGGTATCATTATAGCATACCCACTTCCAAAACGAAAGACCTATTTTTTGAAATCATTGTGAATCCGGGTTCTATGGCAGCACCGCAGAATGGTGCAAAAGATCCGCTGAAACCCGCTGCCCCCATTATGCGGTGCTGCCCTATCATAAAACCCTCATGGGTGGTCATACTAACGCCAGAGGAGCGTGGGAGATTATGAAAAAAAGACTGTTATCAAGCCTTTTGGCGCTGTATGTGGTGATCGGGGTATGGAAAGGGTATGTAGCCCTGTTCGATCAGGGCGCGGCGGAGCCAAAGCAGATTTTCCCCTGCCCGGTGGAAGCCTTGCCGGAGGCGGATCAGAATGCGCTGAAAAATGGGATTATTGTCCGAAATCAGCGGGATTTACAGCAGCTTCTGGAGGATTATCTGTCCTGATTCCCCGTATCCAGCCGGGTTTCAAAAATCGCCGGGAGATTCTGTACAATATTCCCTCTTGATTTTATCCCCGTCTGGCTGTAAAATAGGGCCATGCAGAGGATGAGGGGTGAGGCCATGGATCAGTACGGTTCCGATTTTATTACCATCGTCGATGACGACGGGAAGGAATATGAGCTGGAGGTGCTCAGTACACTGGAGTGGAACGGCAGCACCTACATGGCGGTGATTCCCGCAGAGGGCAGCCAGGACACGCTGGAACTGGAAGTCAGCATCCTCAAGTCTGTGGAGGAGGACGGCGAGCCGATTCTGTGCACCATCGACGATGAGCAGGAGCTGGAAACCGTCTACGGACTCATTATGGACTCGCTTTACGAGGAAGATACCGAGTAATTCGGATCAATTTCCTGCTTGGTGCGTAGTATGTCCTTTTGGACCCACATTTTTAACTAGGGAAGTTAGACTTCCTGTTCGGTTTGCAGACCTCCCGCCCGCGCTTTGACGATGGGTGGATGCTGGGAGCAGTGAAGGACAGGAGCGGCAACCCACCTGCCTTTTCGTGCAGGTCATAATCGGATGTGCTACGGCTAAAGCGGGTGCATGGGGAGCTTCGGCTCCCCGTGTTTTTTATTTTTTCCCAAATCAAACCCGGAAAATGTAAATTTTTGCGAAATTCCCTTTTTCTCCCCTTGAATCCATCGGCTTAATCGGTTATAATACCGGGGTCTACACTATTTTGGCGAAGAACACACGAAGACAATTGAGAGGATTTGATCACATGAGCGCATCCAGTAAGAAAAAGCTTCGCAAGGAGCAGGCTACCGAAAAGCTGACCCAGAAGCAGATCGCTGCCCGGAAGGAAGCTTCCACCACCCAAATGTACACCATCGCGTTCATTGCGGTGCTGGTTCTGCTGCTGGCCATCGCGATTTTTGTCGGTGTCCGGCAGACCATTAAAAATACCGGCTACTACGAAAAGCACACCACCGCCATGCAGGTCGGCGACCACACCATCAGCAATGCCGAGCTGAATTACTATTTCATTGACGCGGTCAACAGCTTCTACTCCAACTATGGCAGCTACGCCTCCATGATGGGTCTGGATCCCTCCACGCCCCTGAACCAGCAGGTGCTTGACGAGGACACCGGCCGTACCTGGGCCGACGATTTCATGGATACCGCCAAGGAAAACGCCAAGGATACCTACACCCTGGCCGATGCCGCCGCGGCTGCCGGCTTTACGCTTCCCGAGGATCAGGCTGCCCAGATCGACAGCAGCATGTCCTCTCTGGATGGCTATGCCACGCTGTACGGCTACTCCGGGGGACAGGCCTATTTGAAGGCGCTCTACGGAAATGGCGCTACCATCGACGGTTATCGGGCATACACCGAGCGCAACGCTCTGGCCAGTGCCTACTATAACCACTACTCCGACAGCCTGACCTACAGCGATGCGGAGCTGCGGGCCAAGGACGCTGAGAATCCCCAGGCTTATTCTTCCTATTCCTACAATTACTACTATCTGGCCACCTCCAAGTTTCTAACCGGCGGCACCACCGACGAAAGCGGCAACACCACCTACTCCCCCGAGGAGCGAGCCGCTGCCGAGGCTGCCGTGAAGGCCGCTGCCGAGAGTCTGTCTACCAAGGAAATCGACTCTGTGGAAGCCTTTGACGCTGCCATTGCCGATCTTTCCATCAATGAAGGCGCCGAAGCCTCCAGCACCGAAAGCAAGAATGTGCTCTACAGCTCCGTCAACAGCCTGTATCAGGATTGGGTCACCGATTCCAGCCGTAAGGCGGGCGACATCGGTGTGTTTGACAGCACTGCCACCAATACTGCTGAGGACGGCACGACCTCCGAGACCCTGAGCGGCTGCTATGTGGTTTACTATCTGGGTTCCACCGACAACAGCTTCCCCATGGTAAATGTCCGCCACATTCTGATTCAGCCCACCCATGCCGACGGTGAGGCTGAGGATGCCCATGCCGATGGCGAGGCCTACTCCGCCGAGGAATTGGCGGCCGCCAAAAAGTCCGCAGAGGAGCTTCTGGCCCAGTGGAAGAGCGGTGAGGCCAGCGAGGACAGCTTCGCGGCTCTGGCCAACGAGCATTCCGCTGACGGTGACGGCACCACCGGCGGTCTGTATGAGAACGTCTACCCCGGTCAGATGGTCGCTTCCTTCAACGACTGGTGCTTCGACAGCAGCCGCAAGCCCGGCGACACCGGCATTGTGGAGACCACCTACGGCTTCCATGTCATGTATTTCGTGGGCAACACCGACCTGACCTACCGGGATTATCAGATCCAGAGCGAGCTGCGCTCCGCGGATGTGGATAAGTGGCACGCCGAGCTTCTGGATGCCGTCACCGTTACGGACGGCGAAACCGACTATATCCGTACCGATCTGGTACTCGGCAGCGCCGGCTGATAAAGGAATAGAAATCCCTTCCGTGGTCATGCTACCGCGGGAGGGATTTTTTTGCGCAAAACAAAATTCGGCATGGTTGTGGCGGGAACCTGCGCGGGACTGGTGGCTGGCCTGTTCGGAGCCGGGGGCGGTCTGGTGCTGGTGCCGCTGCTGACGCTGTTAACAGATACTGAGGATGCGTCCGTGTTTTCCAGTTCTATTTCCATTATTCTGCCCATCTGTCTTATCTGCATCGCGGTCACGGCAGCAACCATCGGCATATCGTTCCGTCCTGCCCTGCCCTATCTGCTGGGCAGCGTCATCGGCGGGCTTTGCGCCGGTATCTGGGGGCAGAAAATCCCCGTGTGCTGGCTGCACCGGGGATTGGGGCTGCTGATTCTATGGGGAGGCTATCGATATCTATGCTGAGCAGCTTTCCTGTATGTGTCATCATTGGTTCGCTGCTGGGCTTTCTCACCGGGATGGGCGTGGGCGGAGGCAGCCTGCTGATCCTGTGGCTGACACTGGTGTCAGGCTTCGATCAGGCCACCGCCCGTGGAATCAACCTTCTGTTTTTTCTTCCCGCCTCGGCAATCTGCTGTGCCTTCCGGCTCAGACAGGGTACGCTGAAGCTGCGCGCCTGCCTTCCGGCGATCCTTTCCGGCTGCCTTGCTGCCGTTTTTGGGTCACTGATCGCCGTCTCAGTAGATACCTCTCTGCTGCGAAAACCCTTCGGTATCCTGCTGCTTGCCACGGGACTGCGGGAACTGCTGTACCGTCCTCAACGGCGCAGATAAGCCAGATACCCCTCCAGTATCAGGGAGGCCGCTACAGCATCCACTGTATTCTTCCGCTTTTTGCCGTGGTAATTGTGCTGGGACAGGATATTGTGGGCTTCCACGGTGGTGCGGCGCTCGTCCCACATGGAAACCTCCAGGCCGGTGGCCTCCCGAAGGGTCTGGGCAAAGGCCCGGCACAGCTGGGCCCGGGGTCCCTCGGTGCCGTCCATATTTTTTGGCAGGCCCACCACGATTGACCCAACGTCGTTGTCCTTCGCCAGCTTCACAATATCCGCCACGGCCTTCTCCGTGTTTCGGCTGGGCACCACACAGGTGCTGCCCACAATACTGCACAGCAGATCGGAAACCGCCACGCCGGTGCGGGCGTCTCCGTAATCAATTCCCATAATACGCATACGTTCTCTCCTTCGCTTTTTTGATGATTATACAGCAAAAACGCCAGCCTGTCACCATTTGAATTCCATTTTTTACGCGGGAAGCCGCTCTCTGGCTTGACTTTATTTCCAAAAAGTGACATAATGGCCTCGCCATTGTTCCGTTATTTGGGGGTCGCCATGCTTTTTTCCAGTAACTTATTTCTGTTTTTCTTTCTGCCCGCGGTTTTGCTGGGCTATTATCTTCTCCCCCGCCGTCTGCGGAATCTGTTCCTGCTGGCGGCGAGTCTTCTGTTCTATGCCTGGGGCACCAGGCGCTTCGTGCTGGTGATGATCGGCTCCATCCTGTTTAACTACCTGATCGCCCTTCTGATGCAGCGTTTTACCAGGGAAGTCATCCGAAAGCTTCTGCTGATTCTGGCGATTGCCGGGAATCTGGGCGTCCTGTTTGTGTACAAATATCTGGATTTCTTCATTTCCAATCTGAACAGTCTTGGCTTTCAGCTTCCGCTTCAGAATATTGCCCTTCCCCTGGGCATTTCTTTCTTTACCTTTCAGGCTATGTCCTATGTAATTGATGTCTACCGGCGCAGCGCCGAGGCGCAAGTCCGTCCCCAGAACATCGGCCTTTACATCTCGTTTTTCCCCCAACTGGTGGCCGGTCCCATCGTCCGCTACCAGACCATCGCCGATCAGATTGACCACCGGCGTGAAACCTTCGCGGATTTCAGCGAGGGCGTCCGGCGGTTCATTCTGGGCTTTGCCAAGAAGATCATTCTCTCCAACAACATGGCGCTGGTGGCAGACGCCGTGTTTTCTGCCGATCCCGGACAGCGCAGCGTGATTTACGCCTGGATGGGCGCGTTTGCCTACGCCTTCCAGATCCTGTTTGATTTTTCCGGCTATTCCGACATGGCAATCGGACTGGGGAAACTATTCGGCTTTCATTTTTCCGAAAATTTTGATTATCCTTATATCTCCGCCTCGATTTCCGAATTCTGGCGGCGGTGGCACATCTCTCTGGGGCAATGGTTCCGGGATTATGTCTACTTCCCCCTGGGTGGTTCCCGGGTGAAGTCCAAAGCGCGGCTGATCTGGAATCTGTTCGTGGTGTGGCTATTGACGGGAATCTGGCACGGAGCCAGCTGGAATTTTGTGGTGTGGGGCCTTCTGTATTTCGTTCTGATCGCCTTTGAAAAGCTGACCGGCCTGCCCAAGCGGCTTTCTCACCGCTGGCAAAGGGAGCTTTACCGTGTCTTTACACTGCTGTGCGTCCTGATCGGCTGGGTCTTTTTCCGGGCGTCGGATCTTCCCGCCGCCCTTGCCTTTCTGCAAAGTATGCTGGGCATGGCAGGAAACACCTTTTGCGACAGCATGGTGGTCAGAACCATCCAGCAGTACCGTTTCTTCTTCCTTGCGGCTGTTTTGTGCTCTACTCCCCTCCTGAAACAGTTGAAAGACAGGCTGTCAGCCAAAAGCAGCCGCATCGCGGCAGGAATGGAAATGCTCAGTGTACCCATCTATTTCTTCCTGCTTTTGTGGGCCGTGTCCTTCATCATGATAGGATCCCATAACCCGTTCATTTATTTCAACTTCTGAGGGACTGCATATGGAACTTCTGAAAAAAGCGCGGAAGCTGAGGCCAGCTCACCTTTTGGCCGCGGCTTTTCTGCTGTATATCGGCTTTGTGGCGCTGTATCCGCTGGAGCCGTTGAAAAATGATACCAAAAGCCTTCTCAAGGGCGAGATTTCCGTGTCCGCCTACATGGATCGCATCGATGAAATGTACGACGGAATGCTGTCCACCGAACAGGATCAGCCGCTGCTTCAAAATAAAGGCACCTACATCAATCTGAACGGCGCCATGGCAAAGCTGCTGGGACAGCCCATGATGAATGAGCGGGTAAGACTGAAGAACGGTCATCTGACCAGCGTGGTGAGCTGGCGCAATTCTCAGGAAGACATTGAATACACGGCGCACAATATCACGCGTCTTTCACAGATGCAGCAGAAGAACGGCGGTCAGTTCCTGTTCGTTCTCGCCCCCTCCCAGATCAGCAAATACGAGGATCTGCTGCCCGAGGGGTACACGGATACCATGAACGATACGTCAGATACCCTTTTGTCACTGCTTGACCAAAACGGCGTTGCCTATCTGGATCTGCGGGAGGCGCTGCACAAAGACCAAATTTCCAACGCGGACGCTTTTTTTGTGACAGACCACCACTGGAGGCCGCAGACCGGCTTCTGGGCTTACACAAAAATCTTGAGCGCCCTGGAAGAATCCGGCGCGATTGCGTCTGTGGACGGCTTTTACACGGACAGCAGTCATTATGATTTTGTTACATATCCCAATACCTTTCTGGGCTCCTCCGGGAAGCGCACCGGCATTTGCTACGCCGGGGTGGATGATTCCATTTTCATTCAGCCAAAATTTGAAACGGAGATTACGCTGATCGTCCCGGAATGGGAACTGGATCTCACCGGGCGGTATGAAGACGTGTGCTACAACAGCGAGGATACCCTGAACCCGGATAACCCGGATTACTTCCAATTCAACGCCTACGGCCTGTACGGCTGGGGAGACAACAGCCTGAACCGATGGCGCAACGAAAACGCCCCGGACAATTCCAAAGTCATGCTCATCGGCGACTCCTTCGGCAATATCCCCTTCAGCCTGATGTCCATTTATTTTTCTGACTGCGATGAACTGGACATGCGCTACTATTCCGAAGATTTCCAGCGGCATTATCAGGATTTTCAGCCGGACATCGTCATTCTGGAGGCAACACTGGATCAGGCGGTTGCCGAAAACACCTGCTACTCGTTTTTACCGGCGTAATCAGAACCATTCACAACTGTCTTTTCACCCCGGTTTTCGTTTACAGGAAAACCGGGGCAACTTTCACGAAAAATGATGAAAAAACTTATTGACTTTGACCACCCCCTGTGCTAGAATGATTCTACCTGTGAAAAAGGGCTTTTTTTGTGCGCTTTTTTCAGCCCCGGAGCGGGAAAATGTAGTGCCCGCTGTCTAAATTCTATCACTAGCCGGGGTGATACAGGGAGGCAATATTTAAGGAGGTGCCGTTATGCGCGTGAAAGTCACTTTGAGATGCTCTGAGTGCAAGCAGAGAAACTACAACACCATGAAGAACAAGAAGAATGACCCCGACCGTCTCGAAATGAAGAAGTACTGCAGATTCTGCAGAAAGCACACCACTCACAACGAGACCAAGTAAGGAGGCTCGCGATTCATGGCTGAAGTCAAAAAGGAAAACTGGTTCAAGAGAACCTGGGGCAAGGTTGCCAAGTACTTCCGTGAGCTTCGCAGCGAGCTGAAGAAGGTCGTCTGGCCCACCCCTCAGCAGGTTCTGAAGAACGCCGCGATCGTTGTCGGCTGCGTCATCGCCGTCGGCATCTTCATCTGGCTGTTCGACTTTGTCGCTCAGATCGGCATTGACGCTCTCATCGGCGTCTTCCACTGATAGGAGCGCTCCATGGCAGAAGCTGCAAGATGGTATGTTGTGCATACCTACTCCGGTTACGAAAACACTGTCAAGGCCACCATTGAGAAAACCGTCGAGTCCCGGGGACTCCACGACGTGATTCTTGCCGTGTCCATTCCTCTGGAAACGGTTACGGAGATCACCGAGTCCGGCGCCAGCAAGACCTATGACCGCAAGGTCTATCCCGGTTATGTGCTGGTGAAGATGGTTTACAGTGATGATACCTGGCATGTCATCCGGAACATCCGGGGCGTCACCGGCTTCGTCGGTACGTCCAGCAACGATCCCACTCCCCTGACGGATGAGGAAGTCTACGCCATGGGTGTGGAAAAGAAGGAGATTATCGTCAACTACTCCGTGGGCGATACCGTGAAGATCCTCGATGGTCCTCTGACCTCCTTCACCGGCACCGTGGAAAGCATCGATGTGGACAATAATTCTGTCAACGTCATTGTTTCCATGTTTGGCCGTGAGACCTCCGTCGAGTTTGAACTTGACATGATTGAGGTCGTATCCCAGTAAACGCATCGAATTGTTTTCGATGGTCGCGTGGGAGGGGTTCTCACCCCGCAAAAAATGCGCCCGGCGCATCGTTACCACATTCTTTTCAGGAGGTGCTTATTATGGCACAGAAAGTCACTGGCATTATCAAACTGCAGATCAACGCCGCCAAGGCGACTGCTTCTCCCCCTGTCGGCCCTGCTCTGGGTCAGCACGGCGTGAACATTGCCGCCTTCATCAAGGAGTTCAACGCCCGTACCAAGGACATGGAGGGTTACAAGATCCCCGTCGTCATCACCGTTTACGCTGACCGCAGCTTCACCTTCATCACCAAGACTCCTCCGACCCCCATGCTGATCATGAAGGCCATCGGTCTGGAGAAGGGCTCTGGTGTTCCCAACAAGACCAAGGTTGGCACCATCACCAAGGCTCAGATCGCTGAGATCGCCAAGACCAAGATGCCTGACCTGAACTGCCCCACTCTGGAGGCTGCTGAGGCTCAGGTTGCCGGTACCTGCCGCTCCATGGGCGTTACCGTCGTCGATTGATTATTGCTTGTCCGGCAAATTCTGAAGCCGGAAATGTGGGAGGATTTTTCCGCATCACCACGATAAGGAGGATAAAACATTGTTTAGAGGCAAAAAGTATCAGGAGAGCGCCAAGCTGATTGACCGCTCCGTTCAGTATGATCCCACCGAAGCCCTGGAACTGGTTGTGAAGGGCGCTTCCGCCAAGTTCGACGAGACCGTCGAGCTGCACATCAAGCTGGGTGTCGACTCCCGTCACGCCGACCAGCAGGTCCGTGGCGCCGTGGTTCTGCCCAACGGCACCGGCAAGACCCGCCGTGTTCTGGTGTTCGCAAAGGACGCCAAGGTGGATGAGGCCAAGGAGGCCGGCGCTGACTATGTCGGCGGCATGGAGCTGGTGGAGAAGATCACCAAGGAAAACTGGTTCGACTTTGACGTGGTCGTCGCTTCCCCCGACATGATGGGTGTTGTGGGCCGTCTTGGTAAGGTTCTGGGCCCTAAGGGTTTGATGCCCTCCCCCAAGGCCGGCACCGTGACCCCCAATGTGGGCGCTGCCGTCAAGGAGATCAAGGCCGGTAAGGTCGAGTACCGTCTGGACAAGACCAACATCATCCACTGCCCCATCGGCAAGGTGTCCTTCGGCGCTGAGAAGCTGACCGAGAACATGGATACTCTGGTCAAGGCCGTTGTCAAGGCCAAGCCCGCCGCTGCCAAGGGCCAGTATATCAAGTCCTGCACCGTGGTTTCCACCATGGGCCCCGGCGTCAAGGTCTCTACTGCCAAGTATCTGTAATTTGCAGATTCTTTCTTCCCGGATACAGCCTGCCTGTATCCGGGATTTTCCTTGAAAAAAGTCAATTTTTCACTTGACAATTCCAAAAAAATCTGCTAGTATATAGCAGTTGCCAAAGACAGCAGGTGCCGCAAGGCGTAAGTCCTGCCGAGGTGCGTCAAATAGGTTTATTTGCGTGTCTTTCTGTCTTCTGGCAGGAAGACACTTTTTATTTTCGGAGGTGAAAATTATGCCCAACGCAAAGGTTCTTGAGAGCAAGAAGGCAGTCGTTGAAGCCCTGTCCGGCAAGATCAAGGAAGCTACTTCCGTGGTGTTCGTGGACTACAAGGGTATCACTGTCGCTCAGGATACCGAGCTGCGTAAGCAGTTCCGCGAGGCCGGCGTCGAGTACTCCGTCGTGAAGAACACCCTGACCAATTTCGCTGCAAAGGATTGCGGCTATGATTTCTCTGAGGTTCTGAACGGTACCACCGCTATGGCTTCCACCACCGGCGACCCCATCGCCCCTGCTCGTATCGTCTGCGAGTTTGCCAAGAAGAACAAGCTGAAGACCCTGACCATCAAGGGCGGCGTCGTGGAAGGCTCTGTCCTGTCCGCTGACGAGCTGAACGGCTTCGGTGAGCTGCCCAGCAAGAACGCTCTGGTCGCTTCTGTCCTGGGTACCTTCCTGGCACCTATCTCCAGCCTGGCCTTCGTTCTGGATCAGATCCGGATGCAGAAGGACGGCTCCGCTCCTGCCGCAGAAGCGTAAAGCTGATCGCGTGACCCCACAAACATCTATTTTCTACACATAATTTAGGAGGAAATTAAAATGGCTAGTGAAAAGATCACTGCTCTGGTTGAGCAGGTTAAGGAACTGACCGTTCTGGAGCTGTCCGAACTGGTTCACACCCTGGAAGAGGTTTTCGGCGTTTCCGCCGCTGCCGCCGCTGTTGCCGCTCCCGCTGCCGGCGCTGCTGCTGCTGAGGTCGAGGAGAAGACCGAGTTCGACGTCATCCTGAAGGCCGCTGGTGCTTCCAAGCTGAACGTCATCAAGGTCGTCCGTGCCGCTACCGGCCTGGGCCTGAAGGACGCCAAGGATCTGGTGGACAACTGCCCCAAGACCCTGAAGGAAGCCATCTCCAAGGAAGATGCCGAGAAGCTGGTCGCCGAGCTGAAGGAAGCCGGCGCCGAGGCCGAGATCAAGTAATTTATCTCCCCTTCATAAGCTGTGCCGCCGCCAGAAATGGCGGCGGCTTTCCTATTATACGGGTATGCGATGAACCGCAAACCCGTATCGCGCGAAAGGAACTCCTATGACCTTCGATTCAACTCTCGAAGCCCTCACCGGTCAGCTCCCCGGTGTCATGACCCAAATCGCCGGTCAGGCTGCCTCCTATATCCCAGAGGAACTAAGCAATATCATCTGGCACGCCAAGTCCTATCTGCCTGTGGAGGTAGATCTCATGTCGGCGGCCCAGTTTATGCTGTATTTCTCCGCGATCAGCCTGATTTTGGGCGTTATGGGACGCCTGGTTCTGGGCAAGCGTTCCAGTCTGAATCTGTCCGTATCCTCCGCAATGGGTATCCTTTTCATCTACGCACTGACGGTGGTCATCTATACCTTCCACCCCTGGAATCTGGATGCCCTGCTGTCCCCTCTGCCCTTTGCCACATTTACACCGAGTTATTTAATTCTTCTGCCTATCACCGATGTACAGTTCCCGGCCCTTTGTACCCAGATTCTCTCTCTCATTGTGCTGTCGTTTCTCGTGAATCTCGTGGATACCTTTGCGCCGAAGGGAAAAAACGTCCTTACATGGCTGCTGTTTCGTCTGCTGACCATGGCTGTGTGCATGTTGCTGCATCTGGCGGTAAACTGGGCTTTCCGCACTTACCTACCGAGTGTTCTGGTTACTTACGCCCCCATGATTCTGCTGATGATTCTCTGCTTCTGTCTGCTGTCCGGCATCGTGAATCTGCTGCTGGGACTTGTCATCGCAATCACAAATCCTTTCCTGGGCGCGATGTATACCTTCTTCTTCTCCAATATTGTGGGCAAGCAGGTCAGCAAGGCGGTGTTTTCCAGCGCCATCATCTGCGCCGTGCTGTATCTTCTCGACCTGTTCGGCTACACCGTCATCTGTATCTCCGCCGCCGCGCTTATGACCTATATCCCGCTGGCGCTGATTCTGCTGGTTCTGTGGTATCTCATCGGCAGTGTTCTGTAATCCCGAAAAACGAGGCGTTTTCATGAGACTTTTCCCTATTTTTCTCTGCTGTCTTCTGCTCACGGGCTGTGCATCGCAGTCCGTTCCAGCCGCGGTCTCGCTTCCGTCATTGACGGAAACCATCCCAGAATCCGCGACGACTGCTCCCGCGGCAACTGAGCAGGAAACCATACCCGTCGACCCTGTGCGGCAAATGATTTCCGATATGTCACTGGAGCAGCGTGTGGGTCAGCTTTTTCTGGCCCGGTGCAGCGCGGATACCGCTGTGGAGGATGTACAGAAATACCATCTTGGCGGGCTGGTTCTGTTCGGAGATGACTTTGAAGGTCAGACGCCGGATTCCATGAAGCAGTCAATTGCAGCCTATCAGGAAGCCGCCGAAAAGCCTCTGCTGATTGCCGTAGACGAGGAGGGCGGGGACGTTACCCGGATCAGCCGCTTTCCCGCTTTTCGGGACAGACGCTTCTGCTCCCTGCGAAAGCGCTATGATCGCGGCGGGCTGGAAGCGGTTCTGACGGAGGAAGAGGAGAAATGCCGCCTTCTGTCAGATTTGGGAATCAATGTGAATCTGGGGCCGGTGTGTGATATTACCACCGATGCCGATGCCTTTATGTACTCCCGTTCCTTGGGGCAGGATTCTCAAACCACCGCCGATATGGTTGCCAGTATTGTGAACCTGATGGGGGCCTTCCGGGTTGGCAGCGTGCTGAAGCATTTCCCCGGCTACGGGAACAACACCGACACCCATACCGGCATCGCCGTTGACAGCCGCTCCCTTTCGGAACTGGAAGCTCAGGATTTCATTCCCTTTACAGCCGGAATTCAGGCAGGCTGCGGAGCCGTCATGGTCGGGCACATCATTACGGAGGCATTTGACCCGGAATTGCCGGCTTCCCTCTCCCCTGCTGTGCACCGCTATCTTCGGGAGGACTTAGGCTTCTCCGGCGTGATCATGACGGATGATCTGGTGATGCAGGCGATAACCGACCAATACGGCGCCGGTGAAGCCGCTGTCATGGCGGTTCTGGCGGGAAACGACCTGCTGTGCTCCACGGAATACGCCGTGCAGTACCAGGCTGTTTTGCAGGCAGTGCTGGATGGGCGCATTGATATTGATGTGCTGAACCGTGCCGTCCGAAATGTGCTGGAATGGAAAATCTCCCTGGGTCTTCTGTAACGGCTTGCCGTATCTGTGAAAAATCCACAGATACGGCTTCTTGTTTTTGTGCTTGGTTATGCGCTTTATCTTTGACTGTTCTTCCGTTATCCTGTAGAATGAAGCTCAGAAAAAGGAGGGTTTCCTATGAACCGAAAAGACAGTTTCTTCGCTTCCGTCTGTGCCCTGGCAATTCCCGTGGCGCTGCAGTCCATGCTTCAGGCATCCTTCAGTATCGTTGACCAGATCATGATTGGTCAGCTGGGCAGCGTCAGTGTGGCCGGTGTGGGCCTGGCCGGAAAGTTCGCTTCCATCTATTCGGTGATCGTGTCCGCCGTGGGTGTTGTCGCCGGGATCATGATTTCCCAGTATCTGGGGCAGAAAAACAGCCGGGAGGTGCGCCGGAGCTTTTTTGTCAATCTGCTGATTTGCCTGGGATTGGCGGGGATATTCACCCTGCTGTGCGGCGGTTTTCCCGCACAGATCATGGGGCTGTACACCACGGATGCCCCCATGGGGCAGGCTGCTGCCTCCTACCTTCTGATCATCACCGCCACGTTCCTTCCCATTGCAGGCGCAACATTGCTTTCCACACTTCTGCGCTGCATGGAGAAGGCACAGCTGCCCTTGTACGCCAGCATCGCTTCCGCAATCCTGAATACCGGGCTGAACTATGTACTGATCTTCGGCAAGCTGGGGTTACCCGCCATGGGGGCATCCGGCGCGGCCATCGCCACCGTGATCTCCACCTGGGTCAATTTCCTGCTGATGCTGGCCATGCTGGGCAGAAACGGCGCGGTTCTGAAAAAGAGCAGTGGCGCGGCAGTTGGGAAATTTCACCTCCGGCAGTATCTTGGTATGCTGCTGCCTATCTTAGTGTGTGAATTCCTGTGGAGCCTTGGGGAAAACATCTACGCCGCCATCTACGGCCATATGGGCACCGAGGCCAGCGCCGCTATGACTTTGATCAATCCGATTCAATCCCTCGTAATCGGCGCGCTGTGCGGCCTGTCGCAGGCAGCCAGCGTTATCATCGGTAAGAAGCTGGGAAGCAAAGAATACGAGGAAGCCTATCGGGATGCCTGGCGGCTGATCCGCTATGGCTTCTTCGGAGCGGTAATTCTCTCCGTGCTGGTGGTCATTGCCAGCCCCCTGTATGTGGAAATCTATCAGGTGGATGCCGCAGTCAAGCTGCTGACACGGCAGATTCTGGTTGCCTACGCGCTGGTGGCTCCCTTCAAGGTGCTGAATATGATCGCGGGCGGCGGGATCATCCGCAGCGGCGGCAAAACCAACTACGTCATGGTCATCGATATGATCGGTACCTGGGTCTTCGGCGTGCCACTGGGAATGCTGTCCGCCTTTGTGTGGAAGCTGTCCATTCCCTACGTTTACTTCATCCTCTCTCTGGAGGAATGCGTCCGTTTCGCCATCACCGTGTTCATCCTCCGCAGCAAACGGTGGATGCAGAGTCTGGAGGGCTGAAATGCGTATCCGAATCAGCGATATCGCCGAGGAGCTGGGCCTCAGCACCGCCACCGTCTCCAATGTCATCCACGGAAAAACCAACAAGGTATCGGACGAAACTGTGAAGCGGGTGCAGGCCCTGCTGGAACAGCGGCAGTACATTCCCAGCATGGCGGGCATTCTGCTGGCCCAGAATTCCTCCAAAATCATCGGGGTTTTTGTCAACGACCACGAAAAATATGAAGGGCACACCCTTGACGATGCCTTCATTTCTTCCGCACTCAACGCCCTGTCCACGGAAATTGAGCATTGCGGTCAGTTTATGATGGTGAAAAAGGCGAAGCACCCGGAAGAAGTTCTGAAATTCGCCTCCATGTGGAACATGGAGGGGCTGGTGATGATGGGCTTCTGCGATCAGGACTACATGTACCTGCGCACCCATATGCGCATCCCCTTCGTGGTCTATGACGGCTACTGCGACAATCCCCAGGGCATTGTGAATATCACCATCGACAATTTTGACGGTGGCTTTCAGATGGGACGTCTGTTCCGGGAGAAAGGACATACCGCTGCCATCTGCCTGACTGATAACGAAACCGGCGTTGACTTGGAACGCATCAACGGATTTTGTGAGGGCTTTGGAAACGGAAGTGTGGACAGGATGCTTATTCCCATGCGCAAGGCAGAACGGCGGCAGCAATACGCTCGTCAGATAGAGCGCTTTCGTCGGATTTCAGCGGTGTTCGCCGTATCCGACTACTATGCCATCGATCTGATGCAGTTTCTGCTGGATAACGGCTTCTCCGTGCCCGGGGACATTGCCATCGCCGGATTTGACGGCACCCCCATGGGGGAGCAGGTCTACCCGGCCCTGACCACCGTCCGTCAGGACAACGCCCTGCGGGCCAAGACCGCCATAGAAAAGCTGCGGGATTTGCAGGAAGGCCGGGAAACAACCACATCCGTCATGCTGTCGGTGACGCTGCTGGAACGGGCCAGTACGGGCTAGAAAAGCATATCGGGTTAAATCAAATATGAATTTGTATAATTGCTGTGTCGGCGGGGTATGGCATAAGCCCTACGCAGTGCCCCGCAAATTCCAATTATCCGTTCCGTTACGGTCGAGGGGCCCAAAGGATGTAGGATGACCTCCCGGCGTTCGTGACGCATTGTCAGCGGCGACTCGCCGCTTTCCCGTTGCCTTTTTCCCGAAGCCGTGGTAAAATCGAGGCAAACAGGAGGTTTTTTATGTTCGACATCACACTGATCACCATGGGAAAACTGAAAGAGCCGTTTTATATTTCCGCCGCCTCTGAGTACGCCAAGCGGCTGGGGGGCTACTGCAAATTCAGCCTCCTGGAGCTGCCGGAAGCAAGGCTTCCCGAGAATCCCTCCCCTGCCGAAATCTCTGCCGGACTGGAAAAAGAGGCCGACCTGATCCTCTCAAAGATTCCAAAGGGCGCATGGTTCTGCGTCTTCACCCCGGAGGGAAAGCTTCTGTCCAGTGAGGACTTTGCCAAACAACTGAAAAGCGTTAAGAATTCGGGAAAAAGCAGCGCCTGCTTTCTCATCGGCTCCTCCTTCGGCATGGCTCCCAGAGTCAAGCAGCGGGCGGATTTTCGGCTGTCCATGGGCCCCATGACCTTTCCCCACCATCTGGCGCGGATCATGGTTATGGAGCAAATTTACCGAGCGGAAGCCATTCAGGCCGGTTCCAAATATCATAAATAGCGTTTCTATATCGGGCAAGGCTGCGGCTCTGCCCGATATGTGTTTTTTCTTGATTTCGATGTGTCTATTCTCCCGAAGTACCTTGATAGGCGAGGTACTTTGTGATAAGATGTCCCCAGTAAGGAGGGATGTGTATGTCCATTGCCGGTGATCTGATCCGGGGCCACACCGATGCCATCATTCTGGCGCGGCTGCTGCGAAGTGACAGCTACGGCTATGAAATCAACAAAACCATCTCAACACTCTCCTCCGGCCGGTTTGAACTGAAGGAAGCAACCCTGTACACGGCCTTCAAACGGCTGGAGGAACTGGGCTATATCACCTCCTATTGGGGTTCCAGCGGAGCCGGTGCCCGGCGGCGGTATTACACCATCACCCCGGAAGGCCGGGAGGCAAGCGCCCAGCTCAGCAAAGAGTGGGAGGAAACCAAAGAAATTATGGATAAACTACTGGAATTGGAGGAAAGATTATGAGAGATCAGCTCATTCAATATGTTTCCCTGCTTTTCGCGGGAGCGGAGAACTGTGAGGACACCAAACAAGAAATTCTGCAGAACACCCTTGACCGCTACGACGATCTGATCGCCGAGGGAAAACCTGAGGAAGCCGCCTACCGGCTGGCCATCATCAGCATCGGAGATATCAATGAAATTCTGGGCCCAAAAGATGCCGTCCTGCCTGCTGTGACTGTGGCGGAAGCGCAGACGGAAACGGATACAGCGTTCAAAAAGCTGCTGCGAGCCATTGCTGTGGGTCTGTATATCCTGTGTCCCCTGCCTTTGATTGTGCTGAGTGAACTGGGTATGGACACCTTCGGCCTGTGCGGACTGCTGTGCTTCGTGGCAGTGGCAACGGTGCTGATGATTCTGGGCAGCAAAAAGGGCGACAAGCCTTCTCATTCCGACAACGATGACGAGGACAAACCGAAATCTGAGCTGGGCAAAAGCGTCAGCAGTCTCATCTGGGCCATCGGCCTTGCGGTGTACCTGATCCTCAGCTTTCTGACCGGGGCATGGCACGTTACCTGGGTGATCTTCCCCATTCTGGGAGCCATCAACGCCCTGGTCTGCGCACTGATTCCCGCGGAAAATCCCACCGCCCTGCGGCGGAACAGCAGCCTGAAAAAGGGCATCAACAGCATGATCTGGGCCATCGGCCTTGCCCTGTATTTCATCATCAGCTTTGCCACTATGGCATGGCACATCACCTGGCTGATCTTCCCCATCATCGGCGCGGTACAGGGGCTGGTGCGGGCCATTCTGGATTTGAAGGAGGCTGTCAACAATGAAGCGTAACGCCATCAATCGTATTATCATTTGGAGTCTGGTTTTGGTCATCCTGTTGGGCCTTTTGCTTCTCGGACTGAACTGGAGAGGCGGGTTATTCGGTATAACCGAGATTGAAGCCACTGAAGCGCATGACATGGGCAATTCCTCCAGTATTTCCGCCACCGTAATCAAAGACAGCTGGCTTCTGAACTCGCCCGCTCCCGATGCCCAGCAGAAGTCACAGCTTTTATCGGGAACCACCGTTCATGTCACCCGGCAGGAGCTTATCAGCGGCAGCCAATGGGCCTATGTGGATTCCCCGGACTCCGGCTGGATTGCGGCAGAAAACCTGCGTATTGAGGATTCCGTCTCCGGGGACAGCTTCAGGAGGATCGATGGCGCCGCACAATTCAGCGCCGACTTACAGGAAATCGAGATTGACTGGGTGTCCGGCAATATCCGGCTGGCTCCCGCCAATGTCAGCAGCATCCAGGTAAGCGAAAGCGGTAAGGACACTTCCAAATACCCCATGATCTGCAAGCAGGACGGCGGGACTTTGAAAATCGAATACTGCAAAAGCACCACCTTCGGAGATTTGAAAAATCTGAAATTCAGCAAGGATCTGACCATCCTTGTCCCCATGGACTGGAACGGACGGGCGGTCAAGGTGGATGCCGCTTCCGCCAAGCTGTCCGTGCGGGACCTGACCATTGCTGAGGTGGAAATCGATACCGCCTCCGGCGAGTGTCAGTTTCGTAACTGCACCGTGGATACGCTGGATATCGACACCGCCTCCGGGGATGTGGATTTTGAGGGCAGTCTGAATAAACTGGACTGCGATTCCGCCTCTGCCGGTGTGCAGGCGGTGCTGGACAATGTGCCCAATGCAATCGATATGGATACCGCCTCCGGCTCTGTGGAGCTGGTTCTGCCGAAGGATGCGGGTTTTGCGGTGAAGATGGACACCATGAGCGGAAAATTCGATTCCGATTTCCCCTATTCCACAAAGAACGGCGTCTACCTCAGCGGTGACGGCGCCTGCCGGATCAATATGAGCTCCATGAGCGGCGGCGTTTCCATCCGCTCCAAATAAGTCAACACCGCATAATGGGGCAAAAGATCCGCCGAAGCCCGCAGCTCCCATTGTGTGGTGTTGCCTAAGAAATCAGCCAGCCGGAACCGGCTGGCTGAAACCATATTCAAAATTCCCCCGCCTGGTACATGACAGCAGACAGGGCGCACAGCGGGGCCGTCTCACAGCGCAGGATGCGCTTTCCAAGGGTGCAGACCTGCAAGCCCGCTTCCCGGGCCTGCGCCACTTCCGCTTCCTCCAAGCCGCCCTCCGGGCCGGTGAGCAGGCTCACCGTGCCAAAGGAGCCGGTAGACAAGGCCATTTTCAGGGTCAGGGCCTCCTCATGCTCGTAGAACATCAGCGCCTTGTCGGCCTGTGCCGCCCGCGCCAGGGCCTCGGAAAGGCTGTTCAATACAATCACCTTCGGTATGCGTCCTCTGCCGGACTGCTCCGCTGCCGAGGCCGCGATTTTCTCCCACCGCTCCAGCTTTTTCTTCAGGCTCTTTTCATCCGGCCGGGAGACGCACCGGGCCGATGGAAAGGTGACGATCTCATAGGCCCCCAGCTCCGTGGCCTTCTGAATCACATGCTCCAGCTTGTCCGCCTTTGGAAGGGCCATGTAGACGCTGACCTTCACCGCCGCTTCCGACTGGGAATCCCGTCGCCGGAGCATTCGCAGGCGCCAGCCATCTGTGGACACCACCTCGCAGACACCCTCATGACCTTCCCCATCGCAGAGCAGCACCGTCTCTCCGGGCTTCAGGCGCAAAACCTTCGCGTGCTGGGCGTTTTCTTCTGTTAGTGCTGCTTCCTCCTGTTTTAATTCCTCAGAAGATACAAAAAATCGAACCATTGTCATTTCCTCCATTTCCTATAGTGTAGCAGACAAACCGCCCAATAGCAAGAAGCTCACAGATTTCCACTGTCAGCCTTTTCCATTTTCCTTGACATTTTTCTATTTTCGTGATATGGTTCTTTTTCAATAAAGAGTTAGGAGATCCAAAAATGCCGTCATTTTTCCGAAAATTAAAGAAATCCTCCTGTGCAGTGGCATTTCTGGCCTCCGCTCTGCAGGCCTTTGGAATGTACAACATCCACGCTTTGTCCGGCGTTACCGAGGGCGGTATTTTCGGTCTGATTCTGCTGCTGCACCACTGGGTCGGGCTGTCCCCCGCCATTTCCAGTTTCGTACTGAACGCCGGGTGCTACGCGCTGGGCTGGAAGACCCTGGGCCGAGAGTTCATCGGCTATTCTCTGGTTGCCGCCTGCGGCTATTCCGTGGGCTACGGCATCTGCGAGCAGTTCCCGCCCCTGTGGCCTCAGATCGCCCAGATGCCCTTGCTTGCTTCCGTGGCCGGGGCCGTGTTCATCGGCGTGGGTGCCGGACTGTGCGTCCGGGTGGGCGGCGCAACCAGCGGCGACGATGCCCTTGCCATGAGCTTGACCCATCTGACAAAAATTCCGATTCAATGGCTGTATCTGATCAGTGATCTGACGGTGCTGGGCCTTTCCCTCAGCTATATTCCCCTGAAACGAATCGGCTATTCCCTGCTGACGGTCATTGTGTCAGGACAGCTCATCGGCTGGATTCAAAATATCCGTTTCCCTCAAAAAGGCGGGCGCTTGTCAAAATGACAAACGCCCGTTTCCTTACTGTTCTCCCTTTTTGACGGCATCCCAGTTGGCACGCCCGGTGCATTTGGTGAGAGCCAGCAGTTCCTTCGCCAGCTCCTGCGTCAGCTGGCCGGGCTTTAACCGCCAACGCCAGTTGAAGCCCACGGTACCCGGCTGGTTCATCCGGGCTTCGTTGCCCAGTCCCAGATGATCCTGAATGGGAATGATGCAGTCCTTGGACACGGCCCGCATGGCAAGATGGATCAAAACCTTATACATCTGATTGTCCGGGGTGTAGTAATCCCCCAAATAGTCCCGCACCTGCTTTTTCGCGTCCTCGGCAAGGCCCTGGTACCAGCCCGCAACGGTTTCATTGTCGTGGGTGCCGGTATAGACCACGCAGTTGGCGTTGTAGTTGTGGGGCCAGTAGTCGTTGGAGGCGCCAATATCAGCCGGGTCGATGGCAAATTGCAGCACCTTCATGTTGGGGCAGCCACTGTCCCGCACCAGCCGACGAACACCGTCCGTCATCAGGCCCAGATCCTCGGCGATGATATTCACATTGCCCAGCTGCCAGCGGATGGCATTGAACAGATCCATGCCGGGGCCTTTCTCCCAGTGTCCGGCCTTGGCACTGTCGGCATCGGCGGGAATGGAGAAATATTCGTCAAAGCCACGGAAATGATCCACACGAACCACGTCATAGAGCTTGAAGCTGTACCACATCCGGCTGCACCACCACTGGAAATTGGTAGCCCGGTGATAATCCCAGCGGTACAGGGGGTTCCCCCAGACCTGACCGTCGGCGGCAAAGGCATCCGGCGGGCAGCCCGCAATGGCGGTGGGCGCGTTGTGCTCGTCCAGCTGGAACAGCTCCGGGTGGGCCCACACGTCTGCGCCGTCGGGAGAAACGTAGATGGGAATGTCGCCCACGATCTGGATGTGCTTACCGTTGGCATAGGCCTTCAGCTTTGTCCACTGCTCATCGAACTTGAATTGCAGATACTTCTGGAACTCCACGTCAAAGTACAGCTCCCGGTTGTAGTAGTCCATGGCAAAGCCCCAGTGCATCCGAATATCCTCGGGCCACTGGCGGAAGGGCGCGTCGCTGAAATAGTCCTTCAGAGCCATGAACAGGGCGAAATCATCCAGCCACCAGGCGTTGCTGGCGCAGAATCTGCGGAAATCCGCATTTTTTGAAATATCGCTGCGCTCATAGGCCTTGTGCAGCAGGGAAAGCCGGTTCTTACTGAGCTTTACAAAATCCACCTTGGCAGGATTGGTGCCAAAGTCAGCGGCATCGCACTCGGCCCGCGTCAGAACCCCTTCCTCGATCAGGGCTTCAAGGCTGATCATGTAGGGATTTCCCGCGAATGCGGAATAGGCCTGATAGGGTGAATCGTCGGACGCACCATGGGAGGTAGCGCCCAGAGGCAGAATCTGCCAGTAGCGCTGTCCGGCTTTTTCCAGCCAGTCAACGAAATCATAAGCTGCCTGATCAAAGCAGCCGATGCCGTACTTCGACGGCAGGCTGGTAACGGACAGCAGAACACCTGCATAACGGTTCATAAGAATACTCCTCTTTTTTCAGAATCACCACGACGGTTCGTCCCGGCGAGCATCGTCTCCCCATTCGCAAACCAGAATTGGAAACGTTTCTCTTCTTCGTCAGTATAGTACGTTTTCCGGGATTCGTCAACAATTTGCGTGTCCGCTGCCGCAAATTATCAATATAACTAAATTGGTCACTCTAATTTTAGTGAATTTAACAAATTCTGATCCTCCCGAAACCAACGCCGGGACCTGGGCACGGGATTGCTTGACAGTGTTTTCATCCGATGATAAAATGATGATAATTTCAAAGAGAAAGCCGGTGTTTGATATGGTCATCAGGGAAGTTACCTACCTCTCCATTCTCATACGCATTCTCGCCGCCTTTGCCCTTGGCGGCATCATCGGCATGGAGCGGGGCATGAAAAACCGGCCAGCAGGTCTGCGAACCTATATGCTGGTGTGCGTGGGGGCATGCCTCATTATGCTGACCAACCAATACATCTATCAGGTGTTTGGAACCGGCGACCCCGTGCGGATGGGCTCACAGGTGGTCAGCGGCATCGGCTTTCTGGGGGCGGGCACCATTGTGGTGACGAAGCGCAATCAGATCCGGGGCCTGACAACCGCTGCCGGACTGTGGGCCGCGGCGGCTGTGGGGCTTGCCATTGGAATCGGGTTTTATGAAGCTGCCGTGCTGGGTGGCTGCGCAATTTATATTGTTCTGACGGTGATGCACCGATGGGATGATCGGATGCACCGCAACTCCAGAATCATGGAAATCTATGTGGAGCTGAGCACCGCTGTAACGCTGGGCAGCTTCATCAGGGGCATTCGGGAGTTGGGACTGGATATCGACAATTTTCAGCTTGACCACACGGAAGTATCCGAAGAAGGGATTCGCTCCTTTATCGTAACCCTGAAATCCAAAGCCAAACGGAGCCACCAGCTATTGCTGGACAAAATCCGGGCAGTGGACGGCGTTGTTTATCTGGAAGAGCTTTAATGCAAAAAGCGGACGGCACAAAAACCGTCCGCTTTCCTTATTCGTACCAATCGTCCAGGTTCTCTTCATAGAAAACCGATTCTTCTTCCTGCCAAAGCGGCAGATCTTCTCCCGCTTCCTTCTGAACAGCGGATGCCGAACTGGCAGTTGTCCACTTCGTCCCGGTCAGGGCGCTGATACACCAGGCTTGGGTGGAAAGATCATTGCCAACCGATGTCGAGGCAGCGCAGGAAGCCCCCGCAACAACGCTCATCTCCCGGCCTCCCTGCATGGCGGCGCTGTAGGTGCAGGCGGTCTGCAAAACCGTAGCCGCGAGGGAAATATGGTAGTCGCTGGTCACCACCGCCAGCTGTCTGACCCGCGGGTAGTTCTGATTCAGCAGCGCACAGGTATTTTTGGCGTTTTCCGTGGTGCTCAGCGACTTTTTTTCCAGAATGATCCTGTCCTCGGAGATGTCGTTGTTCATCAGCCAGATGGCCATAACCGCCGCTTCGGAGATGCCCTTCACCCTCGCGGTCTCACCGCCGGTCACGGCGATGTATGCATTGGGATACTGTCGGGCCGCCTGCAGAGCAACATTCAGGCGGTCAAACAGCTCCGGCTTCATGGAGCCGTCCCGGTTCAGACCGTAGCCGAACACCACAATGCACAGAGAATCATCCTGCGGAAGATCGTCCGGGAGACTACGGCGGGCAGAAAAGCCGGAATGGTTCAGCCTGTCCCAGTCGGACATGATCTGCCGCCACATGGCGCCCATGGAGGGGGACTCCCCTTCCAGCTGCGTCAAAAGCGCTTCAATCCTTGCACAGGCATTCTCCGGGTCACTGCTGTAGGTTTTCAGCAGCTGCTGCCGATACTCCTGTGTATCCGCTTTTGCCGACAGAACGCCTGCCGCCAGCACGCACAGAAGCATCCCCGCGGCCAGCAGCCGCTTACCCAGCCGCGTCAATTGCCGCTCCGAATCTGAAGAAGCTTGGTCTTCAGGTCATTTTCCATTTTTGCCATTTCCACTTCCGCAGCCTGACGCTTTGCCCGGCCGTCGGCCTGGATCTTCATGACGTCATCCAGGGTCTGAATCAGCTCGGCATTGGTCTTTTTCAGGGTCTCAATATCCACAATGCCCCGCTCCGCTTCCTTGGCGGTTTCCACAGAGGCCATGTGCAGCTTCTCGGCATTCTGTTTCAGCAGCGCATTGGTGATATCCGTCACCTGCCGCTGGGCCTGAGCCGCCTCGGTGGAGTGGGCGATGCCCAGCGCTAGCACCATCTGGTTTTTCCACAGGGGGATGGTGTTCACCAGCGTGGTCTGAATCTTCTCCACCATCACGGTGTCGTTATTCTGGATCATGCGGATCTGGGGCGCGGTCTGGATGGAAATAGCTCTCGTCAGCTCCAGATCGTGAATCTTCTTCTCAAACCGCAGGCACTTCTCCGACAGATCCCGGGCCGCCTGGGCGTCCTCGGCAAGGCCGGTACGCTGGGCGGTTTCCTCCAGCTGGCGCAGCTTGGTGGAACGAACCTGCTCCAGCTTCTGCTTGCCCGCCAGAATGTACATGGTCAGCTCCTTGAAATAGGCCAGGTTCTGCTCGTACATCTTGTCGAGAACCGCAGAATCCTTCAGTAGCCGCACCTGATGCTGCTGCAAAGCGTCGCTGATCTTCTCCACGTTGGCTTCCGCCTTGGCGTAACGGGTCTTCATGACCTCCAGCTTATTCGCCTGCTTGCGGAAGAAGCCCAGCAGACCCTTCTCCTCCTCGGCATCCAGCCCCTTCAGCTCTCCGACCACGCCTGTGATCAGGTCTCCCACTTCTCCTAAGTCCTGGGTGCGGACATTTGCCAGCGCGGTATCGGAAAAATCCGCCATTTTCTTCTGGGTGCCCGCGCCGTACTGCAAAATCTGGGTGGTATTCTCCACGTCGATTTTCGCGGCGAAGTCATCCACCATTTTCTGTTCCTCGGGAGTCAGAACCGTCTCCGGCTGGGTCTGCTGTAGGGCAGTCTCCTCTTTCACAACCAACTCCGGGGCATCGTCCAGCTCCGGCTCCAGCGTCAGGCTGGGAATCGTTTCCTTGTTCCATTCAGTGCTCATAGTCATATCTCCCGTTTCTTCAGTTTAGAAAGCTCGTCATCTGTCAGCCCCTCCTGGGCAAGCAGGGTGTTGAGTACGGAAATGTCGCTGGATACGTCCATGGCGGTATCCTCAAACAGGTCATCCAGCAACTTTTCAAAGGCCAGATTCAGGGTGTCCAGCGTAGCCTCGATCTCCTTCTTGGATGAGCGGATGGTTTCCCCCTGAACGGGCTGGGCATCCATATCGGCATAGGCGTTCAGGAGCTTTACCGTCATGGGCAGGTAGTAGTCCATCAGCTTTTTCAGGTCGGGTACGATCTCCGGGTGGGCCTGAGCCCGCTCGAAGATTCGACGGATGATCAGCTCCATCCGGGTAATCTTGCCGGAGATTTCCTCACCGGGAATGGCATCGTTGCAGCGGCGAATTTCAGCAATGAAGGCGCTGCCCCGCTCCATAACCTCCCGAACTCTGGGGTCTGCCGCAGATTTTGCCGTCTCTTTTTCCGCTTCCAGCCGTTTTTCTTCCTGTTTTCTGGCTTCCAGCGCCAGTCGGCTCTGCTCGTAGTGCCGGTAGGTCTCATGGCTGGTGATCAGGTTTTTACCTTCCGCGTCCAGATGGCCCTCCAAAAAGTAGCCGTCATCGATCATTTTCACCAGCTCTTTGCGGACAAATTTCACGTTCTTCCCCACGCTCCGGGCCAGTTGTTCCAGGGAACAGTGGGTATTTCTTCCCAGGGCTTTGCAGTATTTCTTAAACCGGCTCACCCGGTCCAGGCCGCCGACACCGCCCACAATCAGCCCAACCCCGCAGCCCAGACCGGCCAAGCCGAAAATTGCCGGAATCCCGGACACGCTGGTGACCGCCGCAAGGATGACCGTGGACAGAAAGCCCAGAAAGCCAAAGCAGGACAGCAGGCTTCCGCCCACGATTTTTAGGATGCCCACGGCGGTCTTGCCGTCGGTGGTGCCGTAGAGCGCAGGCAGGGTTTGCGGCTGCTCAATAATCTTCGGTTTCTGCCTGACCTGCGCCGTTCGGGAAGCGTTATCCGCAGCCCGGGCCGCATTATCCGCCGCACGGGCTGCATTGTCCACCGCCCGGCGCACCGCTTCCCCGCCCACATCGATGGCGTGGTTCACCGTCCGGGTGATGTTCTGGTTCAAGGTTCGATAATCCTGAGAATTGATGGCCTGATCAATGATCTGCTGTATATTCCGGCCCAGCGCTTCCCAATCCTGATTGTTGTTTGCCATACGCTCCACTCCACTCATTAGTGACCATATTATAGCCTTTTCTTTCCGAAAACGCAAGTGCTAACCGAATCTATCCTGCAGGGAAGACACATTTTCCTATAAAAAAACCATGGAACGAGTATCGTTCCATGGTTTTGGCAAAACGTTTACAGGTGCAAAACCCGATCCTTGATCTCCTGGGTACGGCCCTGATTCCAATACTGGGTGCCGATATAGCCGCAGGTACGGCGGGCAACGTTCATCTTGCTCTGGTCGGTATTGCCGCACTGGGGGCAGACCCAAATGAGCTTGCCGTCGGTATCCTCCTGAACGGAGATTTCACCGTCAAAGCCGCATTCCTGACAGTAATCGGACTTGGTGTTCAGCTCTGCGTACATGATGTTCTCGTAGATGTACTGCATCAGCTCCAGCACCGCGTCGATATTCTGCTGCATATTGGGCACCTCCACATAGCTGATGGCGCCGCCGGGAGACAGCTGCTGGAACTGGGCCTCAAAGGACAGCTTGGTGAAGGCGTCGATCTCCTCGGAAACATGGACGTGGTAGGAGTTGGTGATATAGCTCTTGTCCGTGATGCCGGGAATCACACCGAAGCGCTTCTGCAGGCACTTGGCAAACTTGTAGGAGGTGGACTCCAGCGGGGTGCCATAGAGGGAGTAGTCGATGTTCTCCGCGGTCTTCCACTGAAGGCACTTGTCGTTCATCTTCTGCATGACAGCCAGAGCGAAGGGCTTGGCCTCCTCGTCGGTATGGGATTTGCCGGTCATGTACTTGACGCACTCGTAAAGGCCCGCGTAGCCCAGAGAGATGGTGGAGTAGCCGCCGTAGAGGAGCTTATCGATGGGTTCGCCCTTGGGAAGGCGGGCCAGCGCGCCGTACTGCCACAGAATGGGGGCGGCGTCGGACAGGGTGCCCTTCAGCCGCTCATGACGGCACTGCAGTGCCCTGTGGCACAGCTCCAGACGCTCCTCAAAAATCTCCCAGAACTTCGTCATATCCCGGCCGGAGGACAGGGCCGCGTCCACCAGATTGATGGTAACAACGCCCTGATTGAACCGGCCGTAGTACTTGGGCTTCCCAGGCTCGTAGTTGCCGGCGTTTGCAATGTTGTCCCAGCCGTTGCCGGAGCGGTCCGGGGTCAGGAAGCTGCGGCAGCCCATACAGGTGTACACATCGCCGTGGCCCGGGGTCTCGCCCTTGGACAGCTTATACTCGCGCATCTTTTTCTCGCTGATGTAGTCAGGCACCATGCGCTTGGCGGTGCACTCGGCAGCCAGACGGGTCAGATAGAAGTAAGGGGTGCCCTCCCGGACGTTGTCCTCCTCCAGCACATAGATCAGCTTGGGGAATGCAGGCGTGATCCACACGCCCTTCTCATTCTTCACGCCCTCATAGCGCTGGCGCAGGGTCTCCTCGATGATCATGGCCAGATCCTTCTTCTCCTGGTCGCTCTTGGCCTCATTGAGGTACATGAACACAGTGATAAAGGGAGCCTGTCCGTTGGTGGTCATCAGGGTAACCACCTGATACTGGATGGTCTGCACACCCCGGCGAACCTCCTCCCGCAGGCGATCCTCCACAACCTTGCTGATGGCCTCCTCACCGGGGTTGATGCCGAAGGCAGCCATTTCCTTTTCCACGCTCTTGCGGATCTTTTCCCGGCTGATCTGGACAAAGGGCGCCAGATGGGTAAGGCTGATGGACTGACCGCCGTACTGGTTGGAAGCCACCTGCGCGATGATCTGGGTGGCAATGTTACAGGCGGTGGAGAAGGAATGGGGCTTCTCGATGAGGGTGCCGGAAATCACGGTGCCGTTCTGCAGCATATCGTCCAGATTCACCAGATCACAGTTGTGCATGTGCTGGGCATAATAATCGGAATCGTGGAAGTGGATGATTCCGGCCTCGTGAGCCGCCACGATTTCCGGGGGCAGCAGAATCCGGCGGGTGATGTCCTTGCTGACCTCACCGGCCATGTAGTCCCGCTGAACAGCGTTGATGGTGGGGTTCTTGTTGGCGTTCTCCTGCTTGACTTCCTCGTTGTTGCACTCGATCAGGCTGAGGATCCGATCGTCGGTGGTATTGGACTGGCGGGCCAGAGAACGAATGTAGCGGTAGGTAATATACTCCTTGGCAACCTCGAAGGCACCATGGGCCATGATCGCCTTTTCCACCAGATCCTGAATCTCCTCCACAGAGGGACTGCGGCCCATTTCCTCACAGGAAATCTGCACGCTCTGGGAAATGCGCTGAATTTGCAGCGGGGTCATCCGCACAGATTCGTCAGCGGCTTCATTGGCCTTGGTAACAGCCATAATAATTTTGTCGATGTCAAAAACGACTTCCGCGCCGTTGCGCTTGATAATTTTCATAGGGTACTCCTCCTTGGGGTTCGATGGGTCATGGGGCTTGTGCAGGGCTTATTATACTATATATTGTGGTTTTGTCAAGCCCAAGACACAAAATACAGTATCCATGATTTATCAGGAAAAAGTTATCGTTTTTTGGAAGGCAAAAAGCAAACGACCTGTCAGATGATTGTTGCCATTTTTCTCGCTTTTTCGAAAGAAAGGTTTGAAATCGGTGACGAATTATAGTATAATTTCAAAAAGCGCCTTTACATAACCCCGCGCGTTTCTCTACGAAAAATGAAAGGAGCAATTCCCGTGAAAAAAAATTTCGGCATTTTGCCATCCGGCGAGGAAGCAAGCCTGTACACAATATCCTGTGGCGGCATCACCGCCGGCATCTCCGACTACGGCGCCACGCTGGTTTCCCTGCTGGTTCCCGACAGTGCGGGCAGCCTGGCTGATGTTGTTCTGGGCTGCGACGACTGCGTCGGCTACGCCGTCGGCGGCGGCTGTCTGGGGGCCACTGTGGGCCGCAACGCCAATCGCATTCAGGGCGCGTCCTTCCGGCTGAACGGCAAGGACTATACGCTGACCCCCAATGAAAACGGAAACAACCTGCACTCCGGCCCCGATCTTTATTTTAAGAGAATGTGGAAGCTGGTCTCCCACACCGACACCGCTGTCACGCTGGAACTGAACAGCCCCCACGGCGATCAGGGCTTCCCTGGCAACGCTGTCATCCGGGTCACCTACTGCCTGGATGCCGACGGCGGCCTGCACATTGCCTATGACGCGGTCTGCGATCAGGACACCGTGTTCAACCTGACCAACCACAGCTACTTCAACCTCCGGGGCCACGAGCACACTGACACCGCTATGGAGCAGGTGCTGACGCTGCCTGCCCGCTTCTTTAACCCCGATGACGCCGAGGCCATTCCCACCGGCGAAAAACGCAGTGTCGAGGGCACTCCCATGGACTTCCGGGTTCCCAAACCCATCGCCCAGGATCTGCACGCGGACTACGAATGTCTGAAGCTTCAGGGCGGCTACGATCACAACTACGAGGTGTTCTGCAACCCCTGCGCTCAGCTGAGCGATCCCGTCTCTGGGCGAAGCATGGCAGTCTATACCGACTGTCCCGGTGTTCAGTTTTACGCCGGCAATTTCCTGGACGATCAGGGGAAAGACGGTGTGTACTACGGCAAGAACAGCGGTGTCGCTCTGGAGACCCAGTTTTATCCCGACGCGCTGCACCATCCCGACTGGCCCCAGCCCATCACCAAGGCC
This sequence comes from Clostridiales bacterium, assembly GCA_022786995.1. Classification (GTDB taxonomy): domain Bacteria; phylum Bacillota; class Clostridia; order Oscillospirales; family Oscillospiraceae; genus Faecousia. The sequence continues at coordinate 29,379 of JALFUW010000012.1, read as the reverse complement.
GGGGATCGCTATCGCAGCGAGACAGTCTATCGTTTCCAGTGGTAAACCAATACGGGGAAGCGTCAACGGCGCTTCCCCACTTTTATGCACTTCCTGGCTTTGTACGCATAAACTGTCCTATAAGCGTATGCTTATTTTGATTCTGGGAGGTTATTTCCATGTCAGACCAATGCCGGGAAACGCAGACCCTTGACGCCTGCGATCCGAACCAGACCATGTCTGTTCACGTCCGCAAGATCACCGACTCCTGCCGCGACAAGGACTGCATCGAAGACCTGCGGGTATATCTGACCTGCGGCTCTCAGCAGCTTCTGGACAGCGCCGCCAACGTCCGGGTTCGCAGTGCGGAGCTGATCCACACTTACATTGATGTAGAGCCGGTGGCTTTTGATCGGAACCACTATTGCATCGACATCACCTTCTACTACCGTGTGCTGGCGGACGCGGTAGTCGGCTCCTGCCGCCCCACGACCCTCTACGGACTGGCTGTGTTCAACAAGCGGGCTGTTCTGTGCGGTGAGGACAGCCGGGCTCACATTTTCCGAAGCGATACCGCACTTGGCCGTCCTGACGGGCGTACCCTGTGTGCCGCCAACCGCCCCACCGCCGTGGTAGAGGTGCTCGATCCCATGGTGCTGGGTTCCAAGATCCGGGACGTGTGCGAATGCGCCAGCGATACCGTCACTGCCCAGATCCCGGAGGGAATCTGCTCCGCCTTTGACGAGGAGTTGGTGCTTTCCGGCGGACAGAGGAGATTGTTTGTCACACTGGGACAGTTCTCCATCGTTCGACTGGAGCGGGACGCTCAGCTGGTGATCCCCGTGCTGGATTACTCCATCCCCACCAAGGAATGCTGCGATGCTTCCGGGAGCTGCTGCACCGAGGATCCCTGCGAGATGTTCAGCCGGATTCCCTTCCCTTCCAAGCAATTCTCTCCCGACAACTGCGACAGAAACCGCAGCGACAGCTGCTCCTGCAGCTGAGAAGGCCCGCCGGGGTTACCCGGCGGGTTTTCATACTATTTGGGGCTGTTCAAGGTTCCCTGGGGTATCACCGGCTGGTAACATCCTGAGTATATTTGGCAAAGCGAATATGTTTTGGAAATTCTGCCACAAGCTATTTTACAGTCTTTTCCCGCCACTTCTGATTGGCTGTGGCCGTGAACTGGTTGCGCAGTGTGATGGAGCCGTCATTGTTGAGAACGAACCACAGCATATCGGAATCCACAGGGCGCAGGCCGCCGCTTGCCTGCGTTTGCAGCACTTGTTTTGCTATTTCGTAGGTTCCCTCATTATATAGCGCGGTCGGATCATAGTCCTGCCACTGGTTCGGTCTGGCAATCTCGTCCAGCAGGCTTTGTCCATAGCCATTCGCGCGATCCTCAGAGCGGTTGATGGCTACCCACATAATGACTGTTTTTACGTTGTCAGACCGCCCCGAACCCACGCAGTCCGCCAGTCTGGCCAGCGCCTCAGCTTCCGGGATCACTTCCTCCTCCGTGGGAGCCGTTTCTTCCATCGGCAGCGTCTCCACAACCGTAGCAATCGGAATCGTCTCCACCGGCTTTTCCTCCGTCTTCTTTGCGGGAAGAAGTGTCAGAATGAACAGCACAAGAATCAGCGGCGACCACAGCCGAACGTCGTAATACCACCGCACATCCTCTCCCAGATGCAGCAGAAAGGACGGAATGGGAAGCGTTTGCTTTTTTCGACGTTTTCTTCTTCTGGGTTCCGCCATCGGTTCAGTTTGCACCTGCGCCTGGGGTTCTGCTTGCACCTGCGCCTGGGGCTCTGCTTGCACCTGCGCCTGGGGTTCTGCTTTGGATTCTTCATTCATCATTGGATCCATGATATCATCTCCTTCTGTTTTTCGCCGCGGGGATCTCAAATATCGGCGAATTCCTCCGTGTTCCATAATAATACGACACCGATGAATAATGGGTCGAATTTTCTGGCTGGAAAGGAATTTCTTTTTCGGAGATAATATAACATATTTGTATTAAAAAGTCAATTTTTACCCGGAAAGTCTTTGTTATGTCAACTATTCGCCGAATTATGTAAACGTAGAATATCTTATTCGGCTGTTGGGCAGTTTTCATACCGCTCACCAATTGGTTTATAACATAGAAGCGTCACCTCTACGCAGCCGAATTGTGCAGAGGTGACGCTTGTTATAAGATTCCTGCCGTTCCCAGGCCACGGATGGAGTTTTGAGCCATGGCTATCAATTTACGGATATCACTGGGGGTATATTCCCCGCAGGCAGAGGCGTCCCAGAAAATACGAAGGGTTTGATTTTACATAGCTTCCCCGCCTTACAGACTGTTCTCCACCGCGCCGGGGAGCCAGTCGTAAATCGATCCGCCGATTTTCTCTTCGAATCTGTCCTTAATTCTCAGCACTGCCTTCCATCGGTCTACGGTTGCCGGATGGACACCATAGCGGATCGTTACATCCACGAAGCGCTTTTCCAGCAGACAGAAACCCGTGGGCAGAGCCAGCGCGTCACACAGCTGCACCAGATAGTCATAGTCGTCGTAGACGGCGTTTTTCACGAACTCCACCATGAATTCTTTGTCCTCCGGCGGCATGTCAAATACACCGATGGAAGAAGAAATGTCCTTGACCATAAAAGCGTGACTGATGCAAATTTGCGCCGCTTTCGTCCAGCCCCGCTCCATACAGTAGCGGTAGCCATCGATCAGGTGGCGCTCTGAGGTTTTGCCCGCATATCTTCCAATGTCATGAAGCATGCCATAGATATAAGCCAGTTCCGCATCCAGATCGGGGCAGCAGCTGGCAATGTTCCAACAGGCAAGGGCGACACATCGGCTGTGATCTGCCCAGGGGCCGGGATTCAGGCGCTCCGCCTCCTGTAGTGCTTGTTCCGCAGCTGTTCTGGTAAGTTCCATGGTCATCCTCCCTGCGGTGAAAAATATAGTTTAATGCTATCTGTTTTCCCGATAAAAGTCAATAGCCCCATGGAAAAATCGTCAGTCAACCCGCATAAGTTAAAGCACCGGGAGGGATATCTATGGTCATGAGCTGGATTTGGACAGGCATTGCGGGGATCAGCATTCTATTTGCCATACTCAACGGAAACGGCGGCCCGCTGGCCGCGGCAGTCATACAGGGAGCGCAGGCAGGCGTAACGCTGGCCATTTCCATGGCAGGCTCCATCTGCCTGTGGTCAGGGGCTGCCGCCGTCATGGAGGCTGCCGGGATCACCGCAGTGCTGTCCAGACTCCTCAAGCCCCTGCTGCATCGGGTTTTCCCCTCCACAAAAACGGACGGAATCCTCTCCGAGAAGCTCAGCGCCAATATCTGCGCGAATTTTCTGGGGCTGGGCAACGCCGCGACCCCCTTGGGCATTCAGGCGGCAAAGCGGCTGAAACGCGGGGACACTGCCACCGACGAGCTGTGCCGTCTGATCGTGCTGAATACCGCTTCCATTCAATTGATCCCTTCCAACGTGGCGGCTGTGCGGGCAGGGCTGGGGTGTCAGACGCCCTTCGATATTCTGCCCGCCGTGTGGGTGACGAGCCTGCTGTCCGCAGGACTGGGGGTCACTGCCGCATGGCTGCTGGGAAAGGTCTGGAGCAGATGACAGATTACATCGTACCGCTGATCCTGTTCGTTTCCATGGCGCTGACCCTTGGGAAAAAGGAAAACGCTTACGACTATATGCTCCGCGGGGCATCCGAGGGTCTGCGGCTCATTGTTTCCATCCTCCCTGCTCTGATTCTATTGCTGTGCGCGGTGCATATGCTGCAAGCCTCCGGCGCGGCAGCCGCCGTCAGTAAGCTTTTCTCCCCAATCTTTGCCTGGTTTGGCATTCCGCCGGAGACGGCGCTGCTGGTGCTGGTTCGCCCATTAAGCGGCAGTGCCGCTTTGGCGGTGGGCGCGGATCTGATGGCCCGTTACGGCGTGGATTCCGCCATAGGACGGACTGCCGCCGTGATGCTTGGTTCTACGGAAACCACGTTTTACACCATCAGCGTCTACTTTGGCGCAGCCGGGATCAAAAAGACCCGTTATACTCTTCCCGCCGCGCTATTTGCGGATTTTGTGGGTTTTTTCATGGCTTCCTGGACAGTTCGGTGGTTCTTTCCCACATAAAATGCCCTGCCGTGACCCGGCAGGGCAGATAATCCGATTTTACGGCAAAACGGGAAGCACAACTTTTCCGACGATTATATTCGCATCGATCATGCCATACTTATCACTGCGGCTGTCGGCGGAGTGGTTGCGGTTGTCACCCATGACGAACACACAGCCCTCCGGGACAGTATAGTGAACCACCGCGCGGTCATCCCGAGGAAGCATGGGATCCTCTTCCTCGAAATTCAAATAGGGTTCCGGGAGTGTAACATCTTCCACCGTGACCTCGTCCAGATCATAGTCAATGGTCACGGACTGGCCCTGGGTAGCAATCACCCGCTTGACGATGTAGTCCCGGTTGAAGACGCCCTTTCCGGTGTGAATGACCACCACGTCCCCCTGTGACGGCTCATACCCCGGGCGGAATACCAGCATCAGCTGGTTATCATGGAGGGTCGGGTACATGGAACTGCCATCCACGATTGCCAGCTTGATCACAAAGGTATTCAGAAGCAGCAGTACGATCATGACGGCGCAAAAAAGATTGAACCAGCGGTCAGTCTGTTTCTTTTCAGTATTATCCCTTTCGCTCATGGGTCATTTCCTTTCAAGCAACAAGAAGAAAAGCCTGCCGCGGCTTTCACCAGCGGCAGGTTTAGAAGATACAAATTACTCCTCGTCCTCCAGAGAGAACTCCAGAGTCTCGCCGCAGCTGGGGCAGACGATGCTTCCCTTCTCCAGCGTCTCCTCGTCAAAGTCGATGATCTCGCCGCAGGCGCACTCCACCTCATAGATGGTAGAGTCCTCATCGCCGAACTCAAAGCCTTCCTCGGGATCCTCCTCGTCCAGCTCGTCCTCATCATCCAGCCAGTCCGGCTCGTCATCGTCATCGCCGAAGTCATAATCATCCTCGTCGTCGAGAATGTAGTCCTCAATGGCATCCAGATCTTCCTCGATCTCGTCCAGCTCGTCGGAGATGGCGATGGTGGTCTCCTCAATGTCGGTGACCCGCTTGGTCACATCGCCCAGCAGATCTACGATCGCAGCGATCATCTTGCCCTCGTCGGACTCGGTGTTCAGCTTCAGGCCGTCCATCAGACCCTTGAGATAAGCGGACTTTTCAGAAATCGTCATAGTAACCTCTCCTTAACGCAGGTGCGCACTCAGACCTTGGAGCGGCCCAGATACTCGCCGGTGCGGGTGTCGATCTGGATCTTGTCGCCCTCGTTGATGAACAGGGGTACCTTCACCTCGGCGCCGGTCTCCACGGTAGCGGGCTTGGTGACGTTGGTGGCGGTGTTGCCGGCGAAGCCAGGCTCCGTGTTGGTAACAACCAGATCCACAAAGTTGGGAACTTCCACGCCGAAGACCTTGCCCTTGTAGCTCATGATGGTGCAGATATCGTTCTCCTTGACGAACTTGAAGGAATCGTCCAGAGCGGAAGCGTCGATGGGCTCCAGCTCATAGGTCTCCTGATCCATGAAGTAGTACAGGGAGCCATCGTTGTAGGAGTACTCCATCTTCTTTCTTTCAATGAAAGCGGTGGGGAACTTGGCAGAGGGGTTCAGAGAAGTTTCGGTCACGCCGCCGGTGATGACGTTCTTCATCTTGACGCGGACGAACGCGGCACCCTTACCGGGCTTGACGTGCTGGAACTCGATGACCTGCATCACCTTGCCGTCCAGCTCAAAGGTAATACCGTTGCGAATATCGCCTGCAGAAATCATGTGTTTATCCTCCTAAGACTGCCTCTCCTCGTCGGGAGGCGATTTGTGTTCATAGTTTCAGCCCGTATATTGTACCGCAAAAATCACGGTTATGCAATAGGGCACAGCAAAAAAAGTTAGACAATAATGAGATTCTTGGGGCTTGCGGTTATGTCGATTGCGCTGTTCTGCGTAAGAATCGTCACATCCTCAATGCGAACGCCGAATTTTCCCGGCAGATAAATGCCCGGCTCGGCAGAACATACGGCATGAAGCGGCAGCGGCTCGTGATTCCGGGTGTTCATATTGGGATTCTCGTGGATCTCAAGGCCTAAGCTGTGGCCGTAGCCGTGGCCAAAGTATTCACCGTAGCCCGCGTTTTCGATGACCTTCCGGGCGATACCGTCCACAAACGCGCCGGTTACACCCGCTTTCGTCTCCGCAATGGCAGCCCTCTGGGCTTCCAGCACGATGGAATAGACCTTCTTCATTTCCTCAGTGGCAAAACCCACCGCAACGGTGCGGGTCATATCCGCGCAGTAGCCCATGTAGGAAGCGCCGAAGTCCATGGTCACGAAGTCGCCCGCCTGAATTCTACGCTCTCCGGCAACGCCGTGGGGCAGGCTGGTGTTGGGGCCTGACACCACAATGGGGTCAAAGGCCAGGCCAGTGCCGCCGTTTTTATACATACAGTAGATCAGCTCCGCCTGTAATTCCAGCTCGGACATGCCGACTTTGATTCTGGGCAGCACCTCCGTGAAAGCCTGATCGGTGATCTGCTGTGCCTTCTTCATGAGGTCGAGTTCCCATTCCTCCTTGGACCCGCGGAAATCAGAAATGGGCTTGTTGAAGGGCATCAGTTTGGCGTTCAGATTTTTTTCATAGCCCCGGAACTCCGCAACGGTGAGATAGTCCTCCTCATAGCCCAGTGTTGTCACGCCGAAGTCGGCAATGGCGTCGTTGATGCACCTGAAATAGTTGCGGGAGCGATCCACCATCCGCACGTCAAAACCCTTCAGATTTTTCTCGGCGCACTCCATGTAACGGCTGTCAGTAAAATAGCGGCAGCCCTCTTTCGCGACGATGGCTACACCCTCAGCAATATCATACTCCGCGCCGTAGTGGCGGCTGTAACGGGAGGTCAGCAGCAGGCCGTCCACTTCCCCACTCAGCAGGGACAGATACTTTTCCAGATTCTTCATTTTTTAATCCTCCTGTTCCTTGCGATGAAAATAAATGGCAGTTCCAGTACATGCCGGGCTTTCAGCCAGAAATTATGATTGTCAATGGCGCTGACCAATATGGAGGTCACACCGGCGCAGTTGGCGCCCAGGACGTCGGTATAGATCTGATCGCCCACCAGCGCCGCTTCCGAAGCGGGGATGCCAAATTTTCTCAGGCACTCCCAAATCCCCTTGCCAGAGGGCTTTCGCGCATAGGTAATGCAGGCAAGGCCACGCTCTTTGCAGAACCTGGGCACCCGATCCTTGTGGCTATTGGACACGATGCACAATTGGATGTCCTCCAAATTGTTCATGTCATCTAACCACGCAGTCATTTCCGGGGTGGGCACATTGGTGGTATAGGGGACGATGGTATTGTCAAAGTCCAGCATCAGCAGACGGATCTTCCGGGCACGCAGCAGCTCCGGCGTCAAATCCGTCAGCTTGGGCGCGATGATTTTCGGCAAAAAAGATAGGGGCATATTGTCCTCCCGTTTTTCATACAATTCTACAAATAGAATGATCCTGTGGGATTATACCATGGAAAGGAGGTTTTGTCCATGCCGATTCCACAATATCTCGCCATGACCGCCGCGGAAATGGAAGGCAGCGCGGTTCTTCCCCACCAAATGGCGTGGATGGCCTGCCATTTTTCATCCAGCGGAAACGGGCTTTCCAATCTGCCAAAGTGGCTGCCTGCCGGTTCTGCGCTGATTCTCGACGACAGCACCCCCATTCATGACCACGACCCGGAACGAATTGCAGCAGAACTGGGCCAGTGCATACAGCATCTGCAATGCGTGGGACTGCTGCTGGACTTTCAGCGGCCTGATGAGGGGCAAGCACGGGAGGTGGCCGAATACCTGTGTGAAACGCTTCCCATTCCTGTGATCGTATCAGACGCTTATGCCGAAGGCCTGGACTGCGGCGTTTTTATATCCCCAGTACCGCCGGATGAAGCCATGGCTTCCCGGCTCACCCGTTGGCAGGGACGGGAAATCTGGCTGGACACCACCATGGAAGGGCTGGAAATCATTCTGACGGAGGACGGCGCAAAGTCCACTCCCCTGCCCCCTTGGGAGCGGCGGGAGGGCGGGCTGGAGGACAAACATCTGCACTGTCACTACCAAATTTCGCTTGACGAAAACAGCGCGGTTTTCACCCTTTGGCGGACGGCGGAGGATGTGGCGGCCCAGTTAGCCGAAGCGGAAGCGCTGGGCGTGACCGCCGCGGTGGGGCTGTATCAGGAATTCGGAAGCCCCCTTCCGGGGGCGGAAGAGGGCTGAGATGAATTATTTGCGCTTGTAGAGCAGCATTTCGTAAAAAATCCCGCTTTCCTCCCCGGATTGGAGGGTTTCCGACAGATACCACTGGGGATCTTCGTCTAAATTGGGGAAAAATGTGTCAGATTCCGGCGTGGTATGAACACGGGTTACATAGGCTCTGTCGCAATACGGGAGCATCTGCCGGTAGACGCTGCCGCCGCCGATGACGAAAGCCCGTTCGTGATTTTTCGCCAGCTCCAGCACCTGCGCCGGGCTGTGGCAGACGATGAAGCCCGGGATTTCGATTTCCTGCCGGGTCAGGGCCACGTTTACCCGGCCGGGCAAGGGTTTTCTGCCAGGAAAATCGTCGATGGTACGCCTGCCAGCGATGACGAGACTTCCCCGGGTGGTCTCCCGGAAGAATATTCGGTCTGCGGACAGGGCAATGGGCTGGGTGCCGTCCCTGCCGATGCCCCAGTCGTCATATACCGCTACAATCAACTCCATATATGCACCTCAGATGGCCATAGGTATCTCGAAATCAAAGGGATGATACTGGTAATTCTCCATGGAGAACGAATCCTTGGTGAAAGCATAGAAATCCGTTACCGTTTCATCCACATGGAACGTCGGCGCGTCATAGCCCTCCAGTTCCAGCATAGCCTTCACCGCCGGGATGTGCCGGTCGTAGATATGGCAGTCGGCAATGACATGGACAAGCTCGCCCACCTGTAGCCCGGATACCTGCGCCATCATGTGGGTCAGCACGGCGTACTGCACCACGTTCCAGTTGTTGGCGGTGAGCATATCCTGAGAGCGCTGGTTCAGGATGGCATTGAGCTTGTTTCCAGTGACGTTGAAGGTCATGGAGTAGGCGCAGGGGTAGAGATTCATCTCATGCAGGTCTTCGAAATTGTAGATATTGGTGAGAATCCGGCGGGAGGCAGGGTTGTGCTTGAGGTCAAACAGTGCCCGGTCAACCTGATCGAAGTCACCCTCTTTATAGTGGTGCTTGATTCCCAGCTGGTAGCCGTAGGCCTTGCCGATGGTGCCGTCCTCCCCTGCCCACTCGTCCCAGACGTGGCTTCCCAGATCGGCAATGCGGTTGCTTTTTTTCTGCCAGATCCACAGCAGCTCGTCCACCGCGCTCTTCCAGTAGGTGCGGCGCAGGGTCATGATGGGAAATTCTCTGGACAGGTCGTAGCGGTTGACCACGCCAAAGGTTTTGATGGTGTGGGCCGGGGTGCCGTCCGCCCAGTGGGGCCGCACGTCCAGTCCTTCATCGGAAAAGCCTTCCTCCAATATTTTCCGGCAGGTTGCCTTGTATACTTCGTCCGCGTAGCTCATGGTCTTTCCTCCAGCATTATTTTTGCCATCATACCACAGGGCGCGAAAAATGGCAAGGAAAAGAAAACGCTGTCATTGCGAGGAGCGCAGCGACGTGGCAATCCGTTCCTTCCCATATCCTCAGGGGATACGGATTGCCACACCAGCGTGCGCGCTGGCACGGGATTTGTCAAGGATAAATTTCCCCTGTGCCCTTTGACGTGTGGTTTTTCGGCGTATCGCACAAAGTGATTTTATACTTTTGTGGACTATAGCCTATATCATACTACCAACGGTGATGTTTTACAACACAGAAAAAAGAAAAGATGGGCAGCATCCGTAAGTGATTACAGGTGCTGCCCATTGAAATTATGCTTTGATCCCTTTTATGACAGAATGAAGGATTCAAATTTCCTGTTCTTGTTTGTGGGATGTGTGTTGCTGCGTGTGTTCCAAATTCTTGCGGGCGGAGTCCACATAGGACTTGATTTTCCAAAGCTGCTGGGAATCCGCCCGGATGGATTTGAACTGGGCATAGGTTTCCTCGTGCTCCTGCTCCAATCTGGCATACTCTTCATCCAGCTTCTGGCGATCAAATTTGCCATCCGGGAATTGGGCGGACAGTTTGCGGCGGGCTTCGTAGAACTGTCTCAGCTCAGCGACGTGGTCAGTCTTGTACTTTTCCCTGGAGCGGGTGAATTTGATTTTCTGCAAACCATCGTAAATGGGCTTCATCTCGTGGTAGGTGCCCAAATACTGCGGCAGATTGCGGATTTCTTTCATGTGGGCTGTCTGGTTATCCAGTTTTGCTTTCAAAGAATCGGAAAATGCCCGGAGGGCATCCACATGAGTTTCCAGCGTGTCCAGATCGTGAATCCCATTTTCCATGAGATAGTTGAACAGAGTGTTCATTTCCTTCAGATTGTTGATCCGTGCTTTCTGGGAGTAGGCACCGGCGTTCCGACGGTCAAAATAGGCTTGCAGCAGGGAAACCAAATCCGGGGCTTTGGGTTTGGACAGTTCACCCTTTACCTCTTTGAGCCATTCTGCCAGAGCGGCAATCTTCTTTCGGATATCCCGAATGGCTGCATTGGTTGCTTTCACCCAGCGGTTGAATTCGCCCTTCTCCGTAGCAATGCCCTTACGCTCCATTGAGCGGACAGTGGGGCCTTCGTGGATGGTTGGCAAGAGATCAACACCCTGCCGTTCATAACTGCGGTGGTCGATGCGGCTGGGCAGTTCCTTTTCCGCAAACTTGGCGTTGCACAGTTCCGCCCACGCCTGTCGCCAGTGTTCCAGGGTTTCGGGACTGCCCCAGTCGGTGGTGGGAACAGCATTGAACACATAGTCCCCGGCTCCGTCCGGGATGCGGTCACCGTCCTCGTCCAGCACATATTCCCGCCGCTGTTTGTTGCCCCACTGGCCGTTTGGTTCCATGGGACGGATGGGACACATCACATGAAAGTGGGGATTGGAGATACCGCCCTCTTTATCCGGGGAATGTACAGCGAAGTCCACGATCATGCCACGGCTCACAAACTGCTCCAATAAAAACTGCCTTGCGAGATTGATGTTCTCCTCCATGGAAAACTCGTTCTGCAAGGCAATGTCAAAGCTGTATGCAAGCTGGGCTTTCTTTCCACGCTCCACTTTCTCCACGGCGTTCCAGAGCGTTTCCCGGTCAGCGTACTCCGGCGGGGCGTTGGCGGGCAGCAGGATTTCCGAACAGATGACTCCGCCCTTGCGGGTGTAGTCGCTGTCCTCACCGTAGTATTCACTGTGGAGCTTTTCGCCGGAACGGTAGGCGGCTGCGGCAACGGCGGACTGTCCGGCGCTACGCTTGATTTGGGTGACATGAAAATGAAACAGTGCGATGGTCAAGCCCTCCCTTGGTCATGAGAACAAACGGCTTCTGCAAGCAAAGACTGAACCTCCGGCAGAGCAAAGACGGATTGCGCAAAAGCGTAGAACTCCACCTCTGTCAGATCTTTCACAGCGGGAGCCACGCTTTCCACGGCGGCACCACGGGTAATGAGCCGGTGCGTACGCTTTCGCCGTTCGCCCTTCTCACAATAGGCAATCCGGTTTTCGTACTGTTGGGCTTTGTGTTGAAGCTGGACAAGCTGCTGTTCGTAGGCGGCTCGTTCAGCTTCCAGTTGGGATAGGGATTTTCGCTTTGACATTGTTGAATGACCTCCTAAAATTTGGATAAAAAATGACCGCCAGCATTTACTGACGGTCAGATTCACGATATAATACTGATTCTCTTTTAAAATGTTTAATCAATACGGATTAAACATTTTATTAGAGAATCATATGAGACGGGAATATGTGATTTTCTATTCCAAAAATCACATATTTGGCAACGCCATCAGGCGGTGCCTTCTCGATAAAAATTGAACATTTTTATCGAGAATTAGTATAAAAACTTGGTCAGCGAGAATGGTTTGTAAAACCGTTTCTGCTGACCAAGTCTGCAAGGATAGCCGCCGTAGCGGCGCAAGGGGTGCAGCCCCTTGTTCGGAACGCAGTGACGCAAGACAGCCCGGACATTCAGGTGTCCGAGCTGTTCGCTCCGCAGGACGCACATACGGGGATTACCCCGTATAGAAGTGCGCCCTTGGATTAGGACGCGCTTACTGCACTTACTCGGATAACCCGAGTAAGTGCAGTAAGCGCCAAAGACGCATTTCGGTATTTCTTGTTTTTTACGCTTCGTTCAAACGATAGACATCACACTGTCCGTCATTATTTACGCCCTTGGCAACCAGTATGCCGTCCTGTTTAATGCCCAAAATGTGGTCGATTCCAGTGCCAATGGTCACGATGTCAGTCCACTGCATAGCCGCGTGTTCGTTATGTTCATCACAGCCGTGAACCCATACACCACCCGAAGAACGCAGACCGGCAGTGAAGCCGTACCCAGCTGCGACCTGCTGCGTGTCTCTCCACTTCTCCATGGCATCACATTGACCGAGACTGTTCTCACCCAGGGCAGACACCGTTCCGTCAGAATGGACACCGACTACATGGTTGGCGCTGACGCTGATGGAAACAATGTCGGACCAATTTGACAGATTCTGATTGTAGAACGAGCCACATACCAAAACCTTACCATCGTTTGTCAAGCCGAAGGTTGAAGTGGCATTTGCTGCCACGGATTTTACATTTTGCCACTTCCCAACATCACATTGACCGGAGCTGTTCGAGCCAACCGCGACAACGGTGCCATCCTGTTTTACGCCAACGGAATGCCGTGAGCCTGCCGCTACCGCAATGATATCCGTCCAGCCAGACACGTTGCACTGCCCTTCCTTGTTCGCACCGGTGGCGACTACGGTTCCATCACGCTTTAGGCCAAGCGTATGATTACTGAAAGTACTGATCTGCACAATATCCCGCCAGCCGGATGTGCTCCGCTGGGCATATGTATCGTCTCCTATGGTTATAACGGTGCCGTCATTGTAAAGAATGACCGAGTGCTTTTCTCCTCCATCCACGGCAATCGGACGTTTGTCAGGTATCTGCTGCTCTGCCGCCGTTTGGTCTGCTCCTTCCGGAAGTGAGAACATCTCTTCCCACGGATGCCCGTTGACCATTTTGCCCGACTCCATGAAGTTATCATGATTCACGACATTGCTCGTATCAAAACTGCTAAGATCCAGGCTTGTTAATCCACTGCAATAAGCAAACATATTGCCCATATCCGTAACCTTGCTGGTATCGAAGCCGCTGAGGTCTAAACTTGTCAGCGAAGCGCACTGATAGAACATGCCAGCCATATCTGTAACGTTGGCTGTTTTGAAATCGCTGACATCCAATGCTCTCAGAGAGGGGCAGTAGTCAAACATGGACTTCATACTCGTGGCATAATCCGTGTGGAAGCAGTGATTAAAGTTGATTCCCGAAACATTATAATAGCCGTAAAACAGGCTTTGGCAGTATTTGGCGTTGATTCCGCCGTTTGCGCCAATGTAAAGCGCGTTCCCATTTGTCACCCAGGCAAGAACGGAGCCGTCCTGCTTTTCGGAGACGTCCCAGCTGTCGGCAGGCACATCCTTCAATGTATCCAGGAACGTAATGGAGTCGATCTGTGCACGCGGGACGGAGGTACCCATTACGAAAGCTCCATAGCCGTTGTACACAATATAGTTTGCAACTTCATCCGACATCAGGATGTTTTCCTTCCAGGATACTTCTCCGGCCGGCTCTGTGGCGACAGGCTCTGCGGACGCGGGTTCTTTATACGCAATGTTTTTTCCTCTGCCATTGGAGAGAACCGTAATCAGCACCACGGAAACAACGGCGATTGCCAAAATTACTGAGACGATCCATACGCCCATCTTGCTTTTGCCTTTTTTCAATTTTCTTCCACATTTTCCGCAGTAAACCGCATTTCCCTCATTTTCATCATTTCCGCAGTAAGGGCACTTTTTCCCCGCCGGCTGAATACGGACGCCGCAGTTGCCGCATATTTGCACATTGTTATCCAGCTCAGCTCCACAATTCCAGCAATACCTTTTCATACAATTTACTACCTCCTGTGTTTCCGTCTGTCGACTATTGACCGTGCAAGCAATAAATGAAGTCACCCGGCCTTCTGCCATTGATTGCATCGGCACCGTATATCACTTACTCATTTGATCTTATTGCTTTTCAAGTAGGACGGATATGTTTTTTGATAATGTGACTCTGAGCAGACTATAAACGGACGATCCTTGGTCATAGCTGTATATGTCGCTCATGCTCATACAGGGTGTGTCTACAAGGAAGTATAACGAGTCTCCGGAGTCAAACAGATAATTCCATTGTATTTTCCTTCCATTCCAGAAATCGCACAAGCTGGGGGTAAATTCATTATCCAGCGAGAAGGACTGTATGTTCAGTTCAGCACTGTGGTCTTCATGGAATACCATGGTAATGCAATCTTCTGAAGAGTTCTGAGCATCCAGTTTATAGAACTCTCCGTCAACCTCGACAACGATATACTTGCTGGCCCAATTTCCAATCAAGAGTTCTTCTGCCTCTTCAGCACTGTAATTCGGTGCATCAGCGGGGGAATCCTAGGAACCATCGTAAACGGATGCTCCAGAGATGTTGAGGTCACTTAAGTCGGTCGTCGCATATGCAGAACCATAAATATAATTGCTGCCATCGTCATTGGTGGAGACGCTCATAATGTAGATAATCCCATTCTTCGCTTGTGTGGAGGAATACCAGTCATATTCCGCACCGTCGTAAATCCAATTGGCACAGCGCAACGCAAATTCTGTCCGTTCCTGCTTCGTTAACGATGGGTCACAGGTTGCCGCCATTGCCTCAAACATATTTAGTGCAACCGCGTAGGAATCGTCCCGATTCCACGGGACACAGAAGCCAACAGACCACACAGGCTCATTGTTCTTTCCTTCCACCTTAATGACATGGTCCTTACGGTCATAGCAATAGAAAGATGCAATATCTTCTCCGTCGTAAAGCACTCTGTAAATCAGCAAATCATCCTGTTCCGGATCGCTTACGTGTTTTCCTGTTTCTTCAGAGCAGGACAACTTCCCGGCATAAGGGGAACCCGCCCTGATGAATGGAACGATTCTGCTCCGGAACTGCGCTGGCGTAAAAATAAACGAGTCGTCTCCTACAAAAGAAGTCAGCGTTTGGTCGTCCGATTCCAAAACAGCGCCACAAACTGTGCATAAGCGTTTCCGATGCAGGTTTGCATGAAGAAGGTCAATCGTTTCCTCCCATTCTCCGGGTGTGTGTCCCAAAGGAGCCCCCTTCGTTGCCCCGCAAACGCAGCACGACTGCATCTTGGTGCAGGTTGCTTCCTGCCAATCATGAACGCACAAGAAGCTGGGGGGGCGTGATAATGCCAAGATTACCAAGTCCAACGATTGTTCCAAGAGTTGCCGCGATAATCACGATGAGTGCCAGTATGATTACACGAAGGCGTACAGAATGGTGTGCCCGTCCATTTTGCGTTTGTTGTTCTGAATCACATTTGGGGCACAAACCAGTCTGAGGATCAAGCTGTGAGCCGCATTTCCCGCAAAAGTTTCCCATACATTTGCTCCTCTCATCTGTTGACTATTTGATGTCAGCAGGAAGATTTTTCTGCTGACTTTACCCCATGTATTTGTTGATCAGTCCATCCACAATGGGGACAGCAATGGTTCCCTGCGTTAACGCCCTCAGGCCGAGAGCCATAAACAGCAGTTTTTCAAGAATATCAAGCGCTCCCGTAACGGCATAGACCAGGCTCGAAAGGAAGCCAATATGGAAGCTGCCGCCAAATATGGAAACGAGATTGTCAAGGACCCCAATTACGTTGGGAATGAGGTTCATTACGGTTGCCGCCAAGGAGAAGACTACCATCAGTGCCACAGCTTTTACAGCACTTTTTCTCAGCCACTCATTTTCCTCGAACAGGAGTACATATCCGGCAAGCAGCAACGTCGCCAAATAGCCGCTGAATAACCCCATGAAATAGATCACTGCACCCAAAAGGCCAACCGAAACACCAATTTTTGTTTTTTGCATACTATTTCCCTCCATTGATTGTGTATTGTCGGATCCTCTAGCTTATATTCCAGAGCCCGAATGTACTTCTTCTATGCTATGTCCGCAGTATGCGCAGAAACGGGCACCCTTTTCCAGTTCCGCGCCGCAGAATCTGCACGTTACAGTTTCTTCGGGCATTTTGCTCTGCGGGTCGGGCATTGCGGCACCGCATGCACTGCAAAATGCCGCTCCCTTTGGAACCTCTGCGCCGCAGTTTCCACAACGCTGAACTCCTTTGATGTCCAGAATCTGGTTGTGATATTGGCCAATCTTATCTTCTGATTCAGTAATTGCTTTGATCATCCCGGCAAAATCCGCTTCATAGTCGTTTTGATGAAGGGTCCGGTAAAGCTTGCCAATCTGCGCATACAGATCGCTGATAGTTCTTTCCTCATCGGAAATCATGGAGTTAAGCCGTGCTACATCTGCCAATTCCATGGTCTTTGCCATAGTTTTCTGACTCGCTTCTGTAACCGTTTTACTTAATTTATCAAAAAAAGCCATTTGCTGTTCTCCCTCTATATTGATATTCAAAGCGTACAGCTGTGTTCATGGGGATACCTTGGCGGCATTTGCCTGGATGGATTCGGCATCAATATAGTCGTCGTCAAGTTTGCTGATTGCGTATTCGAAAACATATTGAACATCGTTCATCATGCTTTGCCCGGATGGCTCGCTGAAATCCATCCAGTTTGCAAATGTACAAAGGTGCATAACCTGCTGCGAGTACAGATCATCCGCAGTGACACTCGGATCGCAGGCCTGATAGAATGACTCCGCAAGCTTAAAGTCAATTGGCTCCAGGCCGTCTCCTGTTTTCACATCGATCTGACACATTTTTCCCAGTCTCACACCCAGAATTCCGGATGTATCCACATCCTTTTTCGTCAGATAGTACCCATTTGCTCCCACAAAGGATAAGCCATAATAGTTTTGAGAAGATTCTTCCGGGAACAAAGAAACATACAGTATTTCATCCATATCGTTATTGCTGTCGGAACCGATGGTATACCGAAAATTCGGATAGGACTGCTTTGCAAAGTATGCGAATCGTTCAATAAATTCCCGAGGGGAAAAGAGAAATAAATCATCCCGGATAAAAGAGGTCATCGGTTCATTGTCGGAGTTCAAAACCGCGCCGCAAACTGTACACACGCGTTCCCGATGCTGACAGGCATTCAAAATGTCAACTGTTTCATCCCACTGTCCGGGTGTGTGCCCTAAGGGTGTGCCTTTCGTTGCCCCGCACACACGGCAAGACTGCATGGTGGTGCAGGTAGCAGCCTGCCAATCATGGTCAAGTGCCTCTCCTTCCGTTTTTCCGCATAGTATGCAAGTTTTAGGAGATGTACAGGTGGCATCCTGCCATTCATGCAGGCACAGGAAGCTGGGGAGCTTGATGATGCCGAGATGACTGAGTCCACATATTGCACCAAGGCTTGTCACAAGAATCACTATGATTGCCAGTATGATTATGAAAGGACGCATAGAACGTTGTTTTCGTCCTCGCCGTACCTGTTGCCCTAAATCGCATTTTGGGCATGATCCGGTTTGGGGATCAAGCGGTGAGCCGCATTTTCCACAAAAGTTCGCCATTGTCCATCTACCTCGTCACTCATAAATGTTCCCATCATGCGGTCATTCGGTGCCATTCTCTGCGGAACTGCTGTACTCAAATTCATAGTACGCACCGTCTTTGTAAGAAATCCGGGTTAGGTATCCGTCCGCATCAGCCTCCAGCGTACCAACATCAGCATTTGCTTTTCGGAAGTTCAGCACGCCGTTTTCCTCCAAAGGTGTATAGTGAACACCCACATCAATAGTCCAGCTGCTCGTTCCATCATCATTTGTAAGCAGAAGCGTATAGCTACCTGCCTCATTCGTGCAGATAACAAAGGGCTTTATGTCATACCGGTAGGTCATGCCATATTCTCCGTCCGTGCCGGAATAGCGCCATTTTGTTTTCCTGCCCAGTTCATCGTATTCGATCTGCTCGGTGGCACGGCTTTGCTCACCGGTACTCAACACAGTTTCGACCCGCTCTTCCCGTGTGGGTTTACCTTCACCATTATATTCTGTGACTGTGGTTTCCCGACTGCAATAGTCGTCTGTCTGAATGACCTTGAAGAGTCTGCCGCTGGAATCATATTGGTATGTGGATTCCTCGTAGCCGTCTTCTATCGCAGCACGGGAGGACAACAGTTTCCCATCCGCACTGTAGGTATTCTCCTGACAGACAAAGCCGTAGCCTGCCGAAGACTGATCCTCCCGAAGAAGCTGCCCGCGTTCATTGTATTGGAACGTCCACGTCCGAACGTTATTCCAGTCCGTTACATCCTTCACCCGGATCAGCCTTCCATTCTCGTCCCAGGAGAAAAGATGGTGATACCAAACAGAGCTATCTTCTGCGTATGTGATGAGAGAAGCCAGCTGCCGGTCTGCTTCTGCGGCGCTTTGGCCTTGAAGATCATTCTTTTTCAGCGTACCAATAAACACAAGATTGTATTCGGGATACGAATTGTACAGAATATAAGTATCCAGTGTGATCTCTGACATGGAGTGGCCGCCGTTTTGACTCACGGAGTCAATGAGACCTTGCGGAAGCTCAGACAGCGGTACTCCCGGCAGATACAGATAGAATTCAGAGCCATCGTCGATAAGCCCCATTCCATCTTCCACAACATAGCGGCCGCCGTCCGACAGGTATGTCTCTCCAGTCTGCTGTGTCTTCTCCGCTTTGTCCACAATCATTTTGTAAGAATAATCGCTTACCTTTTGAACCTGAGAGAAAACACCGGTCATATTTATGATGGAACAGGTGCCCATGGGGAAATCTGGCCCATTGTCACCCAAGTTCCATACACCAAAGCTGCCGTCAAAGGAACCATCGTCCTCTGGCATGATCCTCCAGTCCGCGATTCCAACACTGACGGTAATGCAGGAGAAGGAGTCGGGAAGCGGCACCTGAATCATGGCAGCGGGATCCACCGCATCCCATTCGCAAATATACCCGCTCTGCTCATAAAGATTGCCGCTGGCTAAGTCGTTCCACCCATCCGACCAAATGGCCGCGTAGCTCTCGGCGGGCATTATGTTGGAAGAGTTGTTCGGCTCACCATCGTTCCAGTTTGTGTACTCCCATGACTCTCCGGTGACCCAGGCCCAGTTTCCGCCGCTGTCACAATTGGCACCAATCCAGAGATTTTCATTTTGAAGATTCAGGGCTTTCAATGTTTTCTGCTCTTTGGCGGATGTGACCGTCGCCAAGTGTCCGCCCATGGCTTCACAGGCACGTTTTGCTTCCTGCCATGTCAACACATTGTGGAATACCTGATAATGATGCTCCGTAGAGGCAGCATCCTGGGATGCCTCGGTAGCTTTCGGAGTGGCAGATGCTTCAGTCGTTTTTCTGTTTCCAAAAGCAAAAAGAATGCTGCCAATCAGACTGACCAGAACGGCAAGGGCAGTCAGAAGAACGGCCCATCTCCAGATTCTGGGTTTTCTTGGGGGACAGTCGTTTGGGACCACTCCCTCCCTACTGTGTCCACAGTGGGAGCAGTACCTGGCGCCATTCGCGATGGGCTTTCCACAGTTGGAGCAATAGGTGACACCATTGGGCACGGAGGCGCCTTTTCTCCCCCGTCCATCCCACGGATTTTCATCTTTTGTTCTGGAATTCGCGATGTCGGAGGCATGGTTCCCCATACCCCCGACGCTCTCCCCGTTATGAGTTTCCTGTTTCCCAAGATCCCCGCGCAGAGTAGATTCCTCCGAAAAAAGGGCAGCTTTTGCCGTGTCTTCCGAGGATCTCAGCAGGGACTTCCTGCAGCCTATGCACCATATTCCGTTATCGGGATTTTCCGCTCCGCATCTGGTACATTTTTTCATATTGGGCACCTCTAAGCTCTGTCGTTATAAATCTTCAGGCGGCTTTAACTGGTCATTGCCAGTTCCTGTATCAGATTCACAGCTTGGGCAATACTTTCCGGAACCCGAAAACGGCTTTCCGCACCGAATGCACACTTTTTTCGGAGCAGCCTTCAGGTTGCGTCCACAATGGAGGCAGAAGCTGGCATTTGGGCTATTCTCAGTTCCGCACTCCGGGCAGATCGTATATGCCGGTTCCGCAGAACTCGGCACGGTATCGACTAACGGGCGTCCGCATTTGCAGCAAAACTTCGCCCCAGGCGCATTCTCGGCCCCACACATATTGCACCGCATACGCGTGTCAGGCTCTGGACGGGGATTGCCGCATTTAGTGCAGAAAGCTCCTCTGTTTTTCTGACCGCAGGAACATGTCCAGTCCGCCTGAATTGAAAGAGGTTTCCCGCAGAAAATGCAGAATGCGGTATCAGGCTTGTTTTTCGCACCGCAGTGTGCGCATACTTTTGCGCCTTCCAGCTTCTTAACATTCAGCCGCGAGACGAGGATTGCTGCTGCTGCGCAGATAAAAGAGATATAGAGCGCTGAAGAAACGTGAAACAGGTTCAGGTTCAAAATACCCATGCGCTTCAAAACAGTACTGTATTCGTCCCAAAACTGGGGTTGAAGCCAAGCGTTTAGTTTTCCGACAACTACAAGCATCACCGAAAGAACCAATGCATTTGCAGCTGTGTATACAACGGTCCATGCTGTGTGACCCTTTTTCAGGGAAAGTATGGATGCCAGGGCCAGAAGCAGCAAGAGGATAAGGACACACCAGATTAATACAGATACGATTCCAAAATTGGAGCCGTATTTCGACAGCGATGTGCTTGCATAATCATCAAGGGATGCCGCGGTACGCAGCAACTTTCCCACATTGCCGCAGATCGACGCTGCTTCAATCAGGGATACTTTTCCGTCCAGAATCTTACACACGGAGATGGCGGTTTTTCTTGCAATGAAGTAGGTATTTGTGTCGCTGCTGCCCATCAGATCGTCAAAATCATCTATCAGTTTTGCTTGCACCTCCTGAACGGATACGCGTGCCACTTTGTTCAGAACATCATCTACGGTCAATTTCCCGTTTGCTGTGTTCAAGACAATATTTGCCGCGGGGAGCAGCAGCATGATAAAGCTGACGACTACAAGTAATATTGCAACAATCGATTTCGCAGAGACGTTTGTTTTCCTTTTCATAGAAATTCTCCTTTTCCAAATCCTTTCGGGTCATAGAACTGCCAGCCGCGTATGACCCGTTGCTTTTTATGATTTTTCCTGAATCAGGCGGTAATACCCTGTTTTATATTCATTCCAAAAAGCTGCTTTTTCCCCTCGGGATATATCTCCCATCTGGCTGAAATACGCCCGTTCCAGTTCTTGTTTTCTCCTCATAAGGCTGCTCCACAGATTCTGAAAACCGCCAAACCCCAGAACAGCACCACACAAGGTATAATCATCTCCTGCAACACGCTGGAACGCGAAGTCCAGATTACGTTTCCAGCCGTCCATACTGCCAGATTGGGACAAGGCTTCCAGTAAAGCATATTCAAACTCCATTGGGGACCCCATATAGCCAAAGCAGCCATCTGTCGCGGCGAATATAACTGCTGGGGCCTTCAGCATAAGCCGCCTGCGGTGAATGGTGAAGTCCACAGAGAGGTTGACGCAGTTCGTCAGAATGCCATCCATATAGAGATTATCCATTGCATCTGAAACAGACAAATCGTCCGTGGTGAGCTGTGCGAGTCCATCCTGATCCAGAAGGTAAACTCTGGAATCTCCTGCCCAGAAGCAGTCCGCCTGAGTGACTCCTGCCGTCTCGCTGAGAAACGCAAATGCAGCAGTTGTTGGCATTGCCTTTATCATGCGGCTTTTGATGGATGTTTGTTCTCCATAATGATTTTCCGCAAACCGCAGCCTTTTTAAAATTTCCTGTTTCAGTAGCTGGTTGGCATCTTCCGGGATGCGGCTGGCGTTCTCAGAAAACCATGCCATGACTGCACTCGAGGTAATGCGTGAAGCCAGATAGGCACCTGTCTTTCCGGGGTGATTTGGAAAATGTGCATATGTTTTTGCGCCCGCTCCACCGCATCCATCAAAGACGCCAAATCCAACGCCATCACAGTTCGCCGAATAGAACCAGGCGTCTTCTCCATTCCCAGGGATTTTTTCCTTACCGATCGCTCCCAAAATAAAATCCAGCCTGGTTAAAAAGTTCGGCGCCGTTTTTTTCATATCTGCTCCTTCGTAACGTTTTTGTGCTCCCAATCTCAATCTGCAGGACGGATAATGTGAACCTCAACAGGTTCGGGGCACTCACCATCTTCCAACGTGAACACGCAGCGATATGTTCCATAGATCGCTTCAGACAGTTGATTTACGCATAAGTCCGTCCGGGTATAGGTATCATTGATTTTTACAGCAAGTATCTGTGCGTCTATTGGCTCCCATGTTTGTGTCTCCTCACAATACTGTTGCCACATAAAGCTGGCAGCCGGTTCCCGCACCTCCAGGAAACATAGTACATCTGAAAATTCAATGTCCTCGGGCCGGTGCAGGATGATAGATTGCCCATCATCAATGACATCGCTCTCATTGAATTCGCTTCCTGGCATCATATCGGTTACGTCCGGATATGTCTCCGATGTCTCCGAAGCAGGCTTTTCCGCAGGCTGCACGAACCAAACGTATACATTCAGGGAGATGCCCAGCAAAATGATCACTGCCAGCATCACGAGGATTGTATTAAACCGCCAATATTGATTTGTAATCGCTTTTTCCAGACGCTTCCATTCTACACCCGTTCTCTGAGGCTGTGCGGGAGGCGACATATCAATTCCTACGCTTTGTGTCAGTGGGTGGACAGGTTTATGACATTTGGAGCATTTTTCAGCTCCCTGAGTAATTGGTTCACCACAAAAATCGCAATACACGTTCTTTTCCCCCAGTCTTTACTGATCTTTCCCGCAGGCAGCGCACCGCAGGGATGGATTGCCGCCTTCTTTATTTGCAAGTGAGCCCCTCAGTGTGACCTGCAGGGGGTCAGGCTTTCCGCAGGTAAAGCTTCGTTTCCCATCCATACCAACCGGTATTGGATTCATTGTTTCGCAGTATCGGCATATCCAGAGATGATGTGTAGCCGCATAATCTGCCCCCTCTGACCGGCTGGCAGCGGGAGGAGGCGTTGCTTCCTCGGGGGTGTAAGGTGTCTCATCATCTATCGGGTCAAGTTTGCTTTTCCCTCTTTGGGTCTGATGCCTTGCGTGCCAAAGATAAAGGAGCAGGGCCATCAGAAGTACAACGCATAATATTAAAAGCAATAGAATGATATCCGCTTTCTGCATCTGAAGCTGTCATCTCCGATCCGATCAATCTAAATCCGATGGGACACGCCATCCGGTTTCCCTCTGATCACGCGCAGAAAGAGCTTTCAGTGCCTCCTCCGCCGTTGGTCTGCTGTCAGGCTCTGCCAAAAGCATCGCTGCTAATATGTACCTTAGACGGTCGGGTATGGAATCACTGATCGCCAGAGGGCTGAAATTGAGCACGGCTTCTGCTGCATAGTGGTATTCATCTGAAAAGCCAGGCATCTTCCCAGTCCAATACTGATGAAAAAGCAGACCCAACGCCCAGATATCCGATTTGGTCGTCACGGAAACCGTGCCTCCTTGGATCCTTCGAACGGCCTCCGGAGAAAAATAGTTCTGCGACCCTCTAAGCTCCTTTGGCGGTTCTGCTTCCCAGAATCCATCATCAAAATCAATAATTTTTGCTGTGCAATATCCTTCGGCTGTGGGTATGACCAGTATATTATCCGGGCGTAAATCAGAATGGACGATACGCATTTTATGCAGGGCAGAAATGCTGTAAAGAATTGCCCGAATCAGCGTATATTTCGCGTCTTCAGACAATGCCGCTATTTCCTGAATTGTCAGGAAGCTTCCTTTTACCTGCTCGGATACCGCGTAATACTTGGTGCCGTTGCGAAAGAAGTCAAGAACAACAACATTATTTCCGGTGCGGCATTTTTTCAGGCACTGGTAGAAGCGTTCTTTTTGGTAGAAAAACAGTTCCGCGCTTTCTCGTTTCTGCCTGGTAAGCTCCGGGCCGAACAAGCTTTCATCGAGCGGGTATTTCGGCGAAAGAAATTCTTTCACAAAATAGTCGTAACCGTTCTTTTGAGCAAATGCCCACTTGCAATTGCCAGCATTTTCTGTCATGAAAGCTGACTTAAGCTGATACCCGTTTATTTCCCCATACTCCATGAAGCTGCACCCGTTCAGATACTCATGGCAATTGCACTGAGAATTTGGTCGTACGTAACATCGTCCAGACCCTGACCTGCGTGGGATACGAAATGCAGCGTATTCTCCCAGTTGTCTGCAATCGTATTCCAGAACGTTTCATCCGGGGCATAGATCAGCAGTCTTTTCGCCTCGTTGTCCATCAAGCCAGGGCACTGTGGGACTCCCCACCACTGGGTAAGTTCCGCAAGGGTGGCGGGCATTTTTGCTGGGTAATTCGGGGCGGCCTTTCCAAAGCCGATGGGATGCGTCCCGGCATCTGTCCACACCGCAATCACCTGCCTGCGTTTATTTCCAGAGCTTTCTTTCCATTTAGACTTCATGGCATAGGCAAGGGCCTCCAGTCCGTCTTCCGGCAGATCCCCGCCGCCTTCCGGCTTGATTCCCCGAACCATACGTTCAAATTCCGCACGCTGCGCAGGCAGTGTAAAAAAATCCGACACAAGCATTGCATTCATTCCGTCCGCCAGGTAATCCCGGAAGGTAATTACACGGATACGCAGGGAATCGATATACTTGGGCGTTTCCAGCCGACTCATTTTCTGCTGTAGGTCGCTATACAGGTTCACAGCCTGAGACTTTACCATATCCAGGAAAGGCCCCATGCTCGCCGTAGCATCAATACACATAACGATATCAACGTCATAACCTAATCGATTCAAATTTGTTCCCTCTCTTCCTGAAGTTTTGTTTATCAAAAATCAATCTTGTAGATTGCAGTGCTAACGTATCTCCTGTCATGATAAGAAGACGACTTGGTAATCTGGCTCGACTTTTGCGACCCTACTGACACGACCGCTACTCGTATCAATGACTGAACAGTAAAGTGCTCCATCAAAGCTCTCATATGGGGAAGCGGTATATCCATATGAAGGAAAATAGATATGGCTCCATACTTCCCCAAGATTTTCGCCCATTTCATTGTAAGCGCTGTAGTCCTTAGAATCTTCATTTGGAACAACGCTTATAATCAATCCATCTCCACAAGGGTAAATCCCCCTCAGGATCCCCTCTTGCGGCTCAAAAGTCCATTTCCCGTCCCTCGTCAGAATGCCATAAAATGGAACTCCGCCAGGATTTTTCAGTTGAACAGCCGCATATCCATTGATAAACCGCGGCTCGCCTTGATAGACGGTCGTTACTTCATTTTGACTCAAATCGATCCGCATATTCAAAGAAGTGTCATAAAAGCCTGCGGGGAATTTCTTTCCTCCTACTTCATTGACATACCCTTCAAAGAATACCAACCCGTCGCTCATGACAGGGGTTCCTCCTAATTTCGACACGACTGCGTCCCATCCCGGGAGCCTATTGCCCGCCGGATCCACCATAGAAACATATGGCATCGTTCCACCCGAGCAAGACAGATAGATCCCCTCAGCTGCCCCCTCAGCCACGGACATCAACGGGAATAACCCTGCCTCGGTTATAAAGATAGAAGTTCCCTGATCGATATTGAAAAAGATGAAACGTCCGCTGCGACGAATCTCATATTCTGCGTTACCGATTACAATAACGCCGTTTTCAAGCAACGCCTCATACATTCCATCGGATCCAAGTCGGGAAAATGGTTCCTGAGAGCTGTCACACTGAAAGCGTACCGTTCCATCTTGACTCCAAGCTGTCAAAACCGTCTTGGATTTATCAAATGTATCTTGTTTCGTCACTGTCCAGAGTATGACTTCGCCATGATCCTTAACATAGCACAAGATATCATCTGTTTCATCAAGATATGCTGGTCGAAATTGATCCCCGTCCGCATTCATCATAAGGCCTGCGTTTGTGAGGCACATGCCATTATAAAAACCTGATAATATCCGCAGACCTGCTTTGCCGGATGTATAGACCACCATGCCATCTTTGTCAAACAGTACTGGGATTCGGGTATCGCCATCGATGATTTCGGCAACAGAAAGCTCCTCCATATTTGGATAGATCATTGAGCAGTCTCTCCCCGCAGCGACATCTGATAGAGATTGATTTGCACTACTTTGAGATGATGTCAGATTTTTATCTTTTCTCAGGTACACAGTGTCGTCCTTTTTCTGAATCATCCCTGCGTTATCCTCTTTTGAAAATCCAAATAGGCAGAGAAGCATTGCACCGATCAGCACTACCAGTCCCAGTGCAATTATTCCCACCCCAGTAAAGTGTGACCTTTCATTGCAGCGCGTCGGTGCCGGACCATGAAAGCTGTAGGTCTCCTGCAGCTCCACATCACCTATTTTGCCATTCTTTTTTAAATACGGCTTCTCATAACTGCAAAACGGCTTTCCGCAATTTCCGCAAACCTTCGCATTATCTGGCATTTTTGATCCACAATAACCACAGTACTTCGCCATTTTTGCCCTCTCCTCCTCAATTTTCCATAGAAATAAACTTGATTCTCCAACCCGTGCGCGTCCCGTTGGTCGAAAACAGGCTGGCGCGGCAGTTTACTCCGCAAGCCAGACATCCGTAACGAGCAAAGACATAGACCAGGAGTATCCGCCGGGAACTGTGGGAGTCACTATGATTGCATCCAATGTGATTGGGCTGTCAAATTGTATCGTCTGAGAAGTGAATCCATCTCCGGCAGGCAGATCCATTTTGGCTATTTTCTGGAACTTCCCGCCAATTCGTCCCCAGGCCTGCCAGTCCTTGCAGCTCGTTCCCGCATTCATGGACACTTCCATAGAGATTGTCATCTCTCTGCATTGCTTCAGTTCCTGTGAAAACGCGAAAGCGTAGACGTTTAGGGAGGAATACCCGTCGTGCAATGTAACGCTTTCCCAGTCACCATCCACAGAGCTGATATAGCCCGCAGGAACGGTTGGCTCCGTATATTTTGTTTCCGCAGTCGTTGCTTTGACTGCGTCTGTCTCTTTCCTGGTTTCCGTCTCGATTGGTGTAATGGTTTGCTCCTGTACTTCGAAAGCGACCGTTGGAGCACGATCCTGCTCAGATTCAGGAAGCAGAAGCAGGACAACAAGAGTCAAGACGGTTATGCACAGAAGCGCAATAATGGAATAGAGTATCCTGTTTTTGCTGTGCATGCGGTTCAGCTTACTGCCGCACTGCACGCAGTATTCATCCGTATCAAGATTCTGGCATCCACATTTTTGACATGTCATATTCGTCATTCCTCTCTTTGATCAGTGGGATATACAGCTGCGTACCGTATTTCATGCAGCCAGACTTCTGACATTTTTACAGGTCTCGTCCTCACCCCTTATTTGTTTTGGCGCAACGTATTAAAGCAGGCCGCCACTGTTGCTTTCTTAGTAAAAGCTTGTCACGCCATCCAATTACATAATTGTGTACTTTCCTGCAAGAAGAATCATCTATCAATTAAGACATGATAGCACACTACGTCCTATTTTTCTATACCTTGTTAGAAAAATTTTGCGATATTTGTTGCTAAATTCTGCATTAACCTCTCTTGCAAAAAAGTACACGTTTCTGTAAAACAGATTGCCTTACAGTATCTTGGCTTTTTCGTAAATTTCAGCACGATAACGGAATGTGGAAAGGGGCATTCCACATTCTTTCGCCGCTGTGGTCCCCGTAACTTCGCCTTGTTTCCAACGCTGATAGGAATTATGAAACCCTTCGGGCAGTGGTTTCGGTGGACGTCCAAACCGTACACCTCTTGCTTTAGCCGCCGCGATACCCTCAGCCTGACGCTGACGGATGTTGGTACGTTCGTTTTCCGCGACGAAGGACAGAACCTGCAATACAATGTCACTTAAAAACGTGCCCATCAGGTCTTTACCGCGACGAGTGTCCAGCAATGGCATATCCAGAACTACAATATCTATGCCCTTTTCCTTAGTGAGATACCGCCATTGTTGCAAAATTTCCTCATAATTGCGCCCTAGACGGTCAATGCTCTTGATAAAGAGCAGATCGTCTTTTTTTAATTTACGTAAAAGCCGTTTGTACTGTGGACGGTTGAAATCCTTGCCGGACTGCTTGTCCATGTAGACATTCTTCTCCGAAACTCCCACCTCCCGCAAGGCGATTCTCTGCCGATCCTCGTTCTGCTCTTTGGTGCTGACCCGGATGTAACCATAAACTGTTTCACTCAAATACATTTCCTCCATGATTCCATAGGCAAATTCTCCTGTTTTCTATTCTACGAGAAAAGGGGCGGTTTGCAATTTCTGCAAACCGCCCCTTGGCACTATTATGCCATTTGTTCTGCCTGCTGTGCCTGCAGCCTCTGCCGTTCTTTTTTCCGGTAGTATTTCTCCCGGTTGGCGGCTCTCTTTTTGCGCTGAGCTTCCAGCTCCGCCAGCTCCTCCGGGGTCGGCTCCGGCATGGGGATGTCGAACTTGCCGATGAATTTTAAATAGATGTCGATTTCCATAGTCCGCTCCCCGTCGATCTTTTCAGGAGCGTGGACAAAAATTTTGTCCACAAACTCGAAAATCATGGGGGTGGTCAGCTCCGTAAAGTCGGTGTACTTCTTGGCCAGGGCAAGGAACTGGTCAGCCCGGTCAGTGTCGGTGCGGAACGCTTCCAGCGCACGCTGATCCGCCGCGATCATGGCATCCAGTTCCGCCTGCTCCCGTTCGTATTGGGCACAGAGGGTATCAAACCGATGCTCCGTAATTTTGCCTGTGGCGTAGGATTCATACAGCTTCTGAATCAATACATCCAGTTCGGCGGAACGCTTTTTCGCCTTGGTGATTTTCTTTTTCAGTTCCTTTGTGTCCGCCTCGTGCTTGAGTTTGGAGGCGGCAAGCACCTTTTGACGGAATTCTTCCTCGTTGGAAATGGCGTAGGCGCTGACCGTGCGAATGGTTTCCAGAAGCAGCGTGCGCACGGTGCGGGTGCTGATGCTGTGGGAGCAGCACAGCCGGGTCTCGCGGGTGGCTGTCCGGGTGTAGGCAGAGCAGTTGTAGTTGTCGTTCAAAAACTGTGCGTTTCGGTTTCGGTGATTGTACATTTTCGCACCGCAGTCAGCGCAGAATATCAGCCCCGTCAGG